>DATEUA010000120.1:0-8879 GCA_035283405.1 Thermoplasmata archaeon
TTCGAGCCATCGGTGCGCCTCCTCGTAGTCCGACGTCTCGAAGTCTACGTGGTCCCGAAGTTTTCCTTCAGAGCGGATCCCGAGCCGGGTGCCCGCCTCGCTCAGGAGCGGCACGTCCATGAGCCCGTCCGCGAAGGCGAGGATGTCCTCCTTCCGGACGCCCCAGCGCTCCGCGAGGTCCCGGACGATCGCCCCCTTCGTCCTCGGGCTGACGGCCACGACGACCTCGCCCGTGAAGATCCCGTCCTCGTAGCGGAACTCGTTGCTGTACACGGCGTCGGCTTCGAAGAACGCCATCGCGGACTCCGCGACCTCGCGCGGGCCGCCCGTGATCAGGACGACCTTGTGCCCTTGGCTCCGCAGGAACTCCATGAATTCCGGCGCGCCGGGGACGGGCCGGAGGTGCCGTGCCGCCCGCAGGACCTGGGCTTGTGTGAGCCCTTTGAGGAGCTGCGCGCGCAGCCGGAATCCCTCCTCCCAATCGATTCGCCCGTCGATTCCCGCGCGCGTGATCGCGGCGACCTCCGCCTCCTTGCCGACGAGGGCCGCCAGCTCGGGCAGAAACTCGTTGAAGATGAGGGTGTTCTCGAGATCAAAGACTCCGAGCTTCAGATGGGTTCCCGCGCGACCAAGGCGGTCGGACGTATAAAAGCCCTTAAGTTGGATGACCCGGGACGGTTGTGGTCGGAGCCTTCGCTCCGCCCCTCTCCGGGGATCCACCCGGGGGCGGACCCCTAGAAGACCTCCATGTCCCCGTGGACCTCGAGGCCCTGGTCCGTGATGCTGTACGGCTTCACGGAGCGCGGGTGCCGGAGGCGGCGCATCTTGATGACCTGCAGGACGAGCTGGACCTCTCCGTTCTCCCGCTCGTTGAACCTCAACCCGATGACGCCGTCGCTCACATACTCGACGAGGCCGTCCCTCGAGGACTTCGGGTTGTCGTCCTTGACCTCTGCGGTGAAGAGGCAGGTGGCCCCCGTGGACCGGAGCTGCTTGCACAGGCCGAACAGCCGGGCGCGGCGCTCCGCGTCGTCCGGGAACAGCATGTTGAGCAGGCTGACCGAGTCGACCGCCACCCTCGCCGCGCCGGACTTCCGGATGAACTCCGGGAGCTCGCTCTTGATCCGGGTGATCGTCGTCTTCGCATCGGCCGGCTCGAGTTTCACGATGTGGAGCGTCTTGTCCTTCACGTACCGCTTGAGGTCCCAGCCGAAGGAGGCCGCGTTCGCGAGGATGGAGTCGACGTCCTCCTCGAGGGATATGTAGACGCCCTTCTCCCCGTTCACGAGCCCCTGGATCAGGAACTGCAGCGCGAAGGTCGTCTTCCCTGTGCCGAAGGATCCCATCACGGTGATCACGTGTCCGCGAGGCACCCCGCCGCCGAGCAGTTCGTCGAGGCCGTCGATCCCCGTGAGGACGAGGTCCGTCGGGACCTCGCCGCCCGCCGGAGCCGTCTCGACCTCGGTCATATCAGGTCCTCACGCAATCCGCTCCATGTAGATGACCACGAGACCCGTGTTCGCCGTGACGACCGTCGGGAAGCGCGCGATCTTCTCCCGCGGCAGGTGCGGGAGGACGCTCGTGAATTTCTCCACGTACATGTACCGCTGGCGGTTGCTCGAACGGGCGTAGCCCTTCCATTCGAACGCGAGGCATCCGTCCACGGAGTCCATGAACATCTGCTCGTACTTCCGTTCGAGGATGCCGCGGGTGAGAAGGAGATAGACGAGCCCGTCCCACCGCTTCGCGACGCGCTGCAGTCCCTTGACCATCGTGACGAGGTCCTTCATCTCGACGGTCTCCGCGATCGCGAGATCCGTCAGGGAGTCGAGGACGACGATGGCCCCGTCCGCGTTCTCGTCGAGGAACGAGATGAGGTCCTCGAGGACGTTTCCTGAGGGGGTCTCGAAGACGTCCTCCTGGTTCGTCCACTCCCTCGGAACGACGCTGTGCCGGAAGTACCAGGAGGAGAAGTCCTTGAACACGGTCCGCTCGCGGAAGGCCTCGTAGTACTCCGCGTTGAAGCCCGCCCGGAGTTCCCTCAGGATCACGTCCTGGGATCGCGCGAACGTAACGTAGCAGATTTTCGTGGGAAGGTCGGAGGCGTCGCAGTGGTCCCCGAGGTAGTGGTGACGGGCCTCGGGTCGCTCGTTCACGAGCGCGATCTTCGACGCGGCCGTGTAGATGTACTCCTGCATCCCCGCGCCGATCTCTCCGAGGAGGAGGACCGTGGAGCCGCTCGGGAAGCCCCCGTCAACGATCGAGTCGAGGTCCGCGATCCCCGTGGGGACCTTCCGGATTGGGCCGGGGTCCGCCTCCGTGGGGAGAAGCCCCGGGCTGTCCAGCACGTCGCCTTCCGTTAGAGCCATCCCGTTCGACCGAGGAGCGGTCCCGCGGCGATAAAGGCTTTTTGTAAAAGCCCGCACGCGGGTCGCGTCCGGGGAGAGCGGCGGGACCGGGCCCCTGACGGGAATATTTATTCTTGATAGCGAATGATAATTTTCCCTCGGAGAGTCGGACGCATGAAATGAGTGTCGGCAGGTGATAACCACGCGGTCACCCTTAAGCCGGCGAGGCTCCCTGGGCGCGGGTCCATGGCCACGGTGCGGAACCCCATCTTCAGCCTCCTCCTCACGATCGCGATCGCGGCCGGCCTCGCCGCCGCGGTGTCGATCCCTGTGTTCCTGTTCCCGATGCTCGGCCTGCCGTACTTCGAGCTCCAGCTGTTCTACTTGGCCTTCGCGGCCTTCGGGGCGGGGATGCTCGCGGGCCGGGCAAGCTTCCTGGGCTCGATGGGCTTCACGGGAGCCCTCCTCGGAGGCTTCACGGGGTTCCTCCTGTTCCAGTGGATCGTGTGGCCGACCCGGTACGAGTTCCCCGTGTCCCTCGGCCTCGCGGGGATCTGTGCCGTTGGAGGGCTCGCGACCGGGAAGCTCGGGGTGCGCCGCGTCGAGCGCGCGATCCAGGAGCTTCCCGAGCTGAGGAAGTGTCAGCGGTGCGGCACCCGCGTCGGGCTGTCGGCGCGTCGCTGCTGGTCCTGCAAGGCGTACCTGCCGCCGATCTGAGGCGTCAGATCTTTTTCATCCGGCCGAGGACCGGTTCGTACACAAGCCCCTTGTCCAGGAGGCCATTGATCGCTTCCTCGAGGTCCTCCTTCGACAGCCCCTTCGCCTTCGCCCCGGTCAGGATCGCGTCCCACGGGGCGCCCTTCCCGTCCTTGTCGAGTTCCACGATGACCTCCAGGACCGATGTCTCGCGTCCCGCGTCGGCCTCGGGCTCCTTCTCCGGTGCGGCCGGGGCGATGTCCGCGACGACCGTCTCCGGGGAGCGGTCCCCGCGATATTCCGGCAGCAGGTACCGCAAGGCCTCCGCGAGCATCGCCGTGTACCGGGACAGGTCCGCCATCCCGTAATGGCCGACGGCCTGGACGATTCCGTCTGCGAGGGATTCCCGGACGCCCAGCTTGACGAGGGCCTCCTTCGACGGAGGGTCCATCCTCGATGCCTCCGCCATCGCGTCGAGACGCCGCTTGAGGGACTGGCATGCCTCGAGGATCCAGTAGTCCCGCGCGTTCTCGTCGACCGTCTTCACGATCTCCGGCCGGATCGACGTGTACACGGTGCCCGAATCCGGCGTGTAGGTGCGCGACTTTCCCACGACGGCTCCGAACACGGGCGGCTTGAGCTTCGACAGGACGGCCGACGCGGCAGGCTGGTACTGTCCCGCGTACAGGTGGAACGTCCCCGTGGGGTCCTGGACGCGGGCCCGCCACATGGGCTGCATGTCCGTCCCGATGTTCTCCACGTCCGTCACGACCCCGACCGCGTAGATCCGGTTCACCTTCGCCCCGAGGGGCGTGATCACGTACGACGGGGCACGATCCCCGCCCCCGTTCACCTCGAGGGTCGCGTCGTTGAACTCCGCGGCGAAGACGCGCCACGCCGCCTCGCGGATCACGCGGACCCCTCCAGGCCCTCGAGCATCTGCCGCGCCTCCTGCTGGACGTCGACCTTGAGGATCTTCGCCGTCTGCACGATCATCATCAGCCCGTAGTCGTCCGAGGTGACGTTCCCGCGGGTCTCCATGGGTTGGGCCACGAGGATGTCCGCGAGCTCGTCCCGGACGATGTCCTGGGACATCGCCTCCTTCGCCTGGGCGATGCACGCGTCGAGCGTTTTGTCGAGGAGGGCTTCCGTGAGTTCGCGGTCGAAGACGGCCGTCAGGGCACCGCTCCCGTCGTCGAGGACCGCCTTCACGCGGAGGTCCGGGTCCCCCTTCACCTCCCCGTGGATGCGGCACGCGCCCTTCCTCAGGACCCGTCGGCATTCGGGACAGCGGTACACGAGGCCGGATCCCTCGCGCATGTCAATCAGGATCCCCCGCACGGTCACGTCGACCCCGCCTCCGCGCTCCGCGAGGTCCTCGACCCAGACCCGCGGGCTTTCCGCGAGCTTCGTCAGGGGCGGCAGGGTGTCTCCTTTGAGGCGAACCACGTTCGAGCGTTCGTCGAAGCTGAGCTCGGGGATTCCCCGCCACGGGCGCACGTATGCGCCCTCGATCCGGACGACCTCGTCCTCCTTCAACCCGAAGTCCTTCCACGCCGTGAAGCGGGTCTTTCCCGTCTCATCGGCGAGGACGCCCCCGTACACGAGTTTCTTCGCGCCCTCGACCTCGACCTCCCGCGTCTCGGTCGACAGGATCCGCGCCGTCACCGCGACGTTCGACGTCCCCTCCCGCAGGCGGTCCACCTGGAACGGGGTCGGCGTGCCTGCGTACGGGAGCGGGCTGCCCCCTTTGTACTCCGGCAGCGCGTCCGCCTTCTCCTTCGACACGATCGTGCGCAGGCCGAAGTTCACCTGGATCTGGCCGCGGTATTCCTTCGTGTACGCGTTCTGCACCCTCAGCACGTCTCCCGTCGCGACGGGCCCGTTGAGCGGTTCCCAGGCCGTGAAGGGCACCGTCGCGGTGGGGTCCCCGAGGATCCCGAAGAGGATCTTCTTCGTCCCCTGGCCTTCCGGGGTGACTTCCTTCTCGTTCACGCTCACGAGGCGGACGAGCAGGTTCACGCTCTGCTCCCCCGGGAGGAGCTCGCGGATCGTCTTGTTGATCCCGATCGCGAGGTTCGCGGGGTTCCCGCCGTGCTTCTTCACGATGGACCGCTTCGCCGTGTCGAGCGAGACGCGGTACACGTTCAGGTAGCTCGACAGTTCCTTCTCGATCTCCTGCTCACTCAGTTTCCCACCCAGCGCCCGTGCGATGTCTCGCACGTGGGACGCGAGTTCGTCTTTCACAAGTCCACGTTCCTGAGGCATGTCGTCTTCCTGCCTCGGTAGGGGGTACATGCCCGCGATATAAAGGGGTTCGGAGGGGTGGCCGAAAGTACGGGGACGGACCCTCCGGCCCGAGGTCCGGAACGTTCATCTCCCCGCCCCGATTCGACGGTCCCGTGGACACCCAGGAGCTGTTCCGAACCGCGCTCGCGTTCTTCCGGGATGGCGTCGAGGCCGCCGTGGACGTCACGCGGACGCCGTGGGGTGGGGTCACCCGGGCCGATCGGTACCCGACCGTCCACATGGCGAACGAGGCATGGGTCGTGTCGATCCCTCGCGGGGGTGCGTCCGAAATCCTCGCGGCGATGGACCGCGTGTACGCCGGTTCCCAGGTCCGCCATCGACGCCTTTGGTTCGAAGACCCCGACGAGGCGTACGCAGCCCAGGAGGCCTTCGTCGCGGCAGGTTTCAAGCCGACCGGGGAGCTCGCGATGGCCCGCCTCGGGCAGCCCTCGTGCATCCTGAATCCCGACGTGGTCGTCCGCGAGGCCGATTCGGACGCGATCGAAGAGGACTATCGCGCGATCGGTGCTGCGATCGATGAGGGGCCGGGTTACGACCCGAAGCTGTCGCACGATTTGTACTCCCTTGACCGGGAACGGTCGGCGCTACTGCGAATGCGGCGGTTCGTCGCGTACCTCGAAGGCGAGCCCGCCGGGACGTTCAGCCTTTGGCCGCGCCGCCCGTTCGCCCTCATCGAATACCTCGGGACGCACCCGCGGTTCCGGATGAAGGGTGTGGGGCGGACGATGATCTCTGAAGCGTGCCACCATGCGATCCTCGAGCGGTGCGAATGGATTCTCCTCACGGCGGACTTGTTCGACACCCCTCGGATGATGTACAAGACCCTCGGCTTCGAGCCAATCGGCGAGATCCGCGGGTTCCTGCGCGCGTGACGCCCCGCGGGCGAATCCTTCTTACGCGGCGCGCCGATGCCGCGCCCGTGGACCTCGGTCTGAAGGGAAAGACGGCCCTCGTGGCGGCGGCGAGCCAGGGGATGGGCCGGGCGATTGCGGCCGCCTTCGCCCGGGAGGGATGCCGCGTCGCCATCTGCGCGCGCAACGCGGGTCCTCTCGAGGCGACGGCGCGCGCGATCCGCAAGGACACGGGCGCGGAGATCCTCGCCGTCGCGGCCGACGTGTCCCGGGCCGGGGACATCGAGGCGTTCGTGGACGCCGCCCAGGCGGCCTTCGGCGGCGTGGACCTCCTGGTGGCAAATGCGGGGGGCCCCCCGACAGGGCGGTTCGAGGCCCTCACGGAGGAGCAGTGGTCCAAGGCATACGAGCTCACGCTCCAGAGTCCGGTCCGCCTGATCCGCGCGGCCGTGCCCTCGATGCGTTCGCGCGGCGGCGGGTCGATCGTCGCGATCACCTCGATCAGCGTGAAGCAGCCCCTCGAGAACCTCCTCCTGTCGAACGCGATGCGCGCAGCCGTCGTGGGGGTCGTGAAGAGCCTCGCACGGGAATTCGCGAAGGATCGGATCCGGGTGAACGCGGTCGCCCCCGGATGGATCGCGACGGACCGTCTCATGGAGATCATCCGCGTGCGCGCGGAGCGGGAGGGGAAAGACATCGAGGCGGCGATGGCGGACGAGAGGCGCGAGGTCCCCCTGGGCCGGTTCGGCGAGCCCGAGGAGGTCGCGGATCTCGTGGCGTTCCTCGCCTCGGAGCGGGCGTCCTATCTCACCGGCAACATCGTCCAGATCGACGGGGGGCTGTATCGCGGAGTGCACTAGCCCAGGCCTACGCGGGCCGCTTCGGGGCTTCGCCCGGCACCTGGGAACAGGACCAGCAGGACCGCCGAGAGCGCCCGTTCCACGAGCGGCACGTCGGGCACCGCCAGGTCTCTCCCTGGGCCGGCCCGACCCCGAACAGGTTCAGCGACACCCCGGCCCCACAGGACCAGCAGATCGACTGGTCTCCCTCGTTCACGAGGGAGCAGTTCGGGCACGACCAGCTCGGGCCCGCCCGGGCGGGCAGCTTCTTCATCCGCCGCCGCCAGTCGACCCAACTGAAGACGACCCCGCCCATGAACAGGAGGAACAACGAGGCGGTGAGGAAGTCGTCCACGACGACTCGCGTTCGCGACAGCCATCTTATAGGCTACCCGCTGGGTATCACGGACGATACGGAATCGGCCTTCGCGGTCGTCACTGATTGAACGTCTCGACCTTCTCGAAGGTCTGCTTGAGGTACTTGATCAGGATGTCCCGGTTCCGGCGCAGGTGGCTCTCGTACCACACCTTGACGAGGTCGGCCAGGAGCCGATGCACGTCGTCCAGGTTCGCCCGCTCCAAGGAGGTGTCGTACAGGGTGTGGATCGTCCAGATCCGCTTCCAGCCGCTGTACTTGTAATAGTGCTCCCCCTCGCAGTACTCGAAGATGATCCGGAGACGCGTCTTCCCGTCCACGTCGACGTAGTTCACCTTGAGGGCGTCCCCGACGCGGCCCTGGTCCATCGTCCGGTCGAGGAGCTGGACCGTCTGGACGACCGCAGGGTTGAAGCCGGGTCGCCAGGTCCAATCCCCATCGGGAAAGGTGTCCGTGAACACGGCCCAGTTGCTGTAGTTCGGCTCGAGGGCGAAGTGGACGTTGATCTTGTTGAACCGCTTCCAGATCTTCCAGAAGTCCTCGATGAACGTCCGGTTGATCTCGAGGCGGGCGACGTTCCGCTCCCCGAGGTCCTTCGTGATCTCCTTCGTCTTGCGCTCGAGTTCGGCGTCCAGGGAGGAGAACCAGTCATCCCCCTTGTCCGAGGCCTTCTTCGCGGCCATGGCCAAGTCCCTTCTCACCGGCGGCGAATGAAAACTCCCGCTATATAGGTGTTTGTCGGGGAAAGGCGCCTCCCCTGACGCGGCTCGCAGGTCCCACGCCCCCGGTGGTCCGTCGGTCAGTCTGCGTGCGCGAGGCCGATTGCGGCGTCGAAGGCCCGGAACGCCTCGAGGAAGTCCTTCGCCTCGAACTCGATCCGGGTCCCGCCGACCCGGCGGACGCCCGGAACGACCTCCGCGCGGTCCGCGGCCTCGGTCCCCTTGAAGTCGATCGCGACCGACACCGGCGACGTCGCACGGAGGGGCGTCGCGGTCCCCACGCCTCGAATCCCCTTCGCAGCTTCCGCCCGGATGAGCGCCTGGGCCTTCTTCGGATGGAGGTTCCGCGCGGCCGTGGCGCTCACCGCCTCTTTGACCGTCGCCGTCTGGACATGGGGCAGGAGGGCCCTCGCCTCTGCGGTGACCGCCGCATCGCCGGTCACGAGGACGACCGGCACCCCAAAATGGCCCGCAAGGTACGCGCTGAGCCCCGTTTCCCCGACGACGAGGCCGTTCACTTCCACGGAGCGGATGCGACCCGTGAACGTGTGATCCAGGATCGCCCGCGGCGCCCCGGCCATCGCGTGATACCCGACGAGCAGGGCTGCCGCGAAGGTCCCGTCGAGGCCGTGCATCATCTCGTGGCTCCGCGGGTGGCCGCGCAGAAGGACGGCGGCCTCGTGGAGGTCTTCCGGGATCAGGTTGTCGAAGTTCCAGTGGGAGTCCGCGACGAGGGCCTC
>DATEUA010000121.1:0-2634 GCA_035283405.1 Thermoplasmata archaeon
CGTGGCCGCCTTTGGAGACCCGCTTCTTCTGCTCTTGATTTCGTTCCTCGTCTTCCTCGTCTCCTTCACCTTTGCGAATGTCGGTCTCGGCGGCGGGACCCTCTACGTCCCGATCCTGCTGCTCCTCTTCCTGGACGAGGACGACATCGTCGTGCCAATCTCCCTGATGCTCGCCGTCGCGACCGCGATCAGCTCCGCATGGAACCACTGGAAGAAGGGCTTCGTCCACCTCCCGATCGGCCGGTCTCTCTTGGGAGGAGCTCTCGTCGGTGCGATCCTCGGGACGACGTTCACCCTCAACGTGCTGACGCGGTTCACGTTCAAGGTGTTCTTCTCCGCCCTCCTGTTCTTCCTCGCGTGCGTGATGCTCTACGACTGGTACGATGCACGGCGGGTGGACCAGGACGACGATACGAAGCTGAAGCGCAGCCGCCTCGCTATCGCATCCATGGCTACGGCGGCGTCCGGATTCGTCTCCGGCAGCGCGGGCGTCGGTGGGGGCGTCCTGAACGTTCCGATCATCGCACGCGGCCTAGGTCGTCGGACGCGCACCGCGATCGGGACGTCGTCCTTCCTCATCGTGCCCACGGCGATGTTCGGCTTCCTGATCTATCTCGTCCGCCACGCCTACGGAGGGAGAGGTGTCCCTGCGGAGTTTAGCATCATCCCGATTCTTTTCCCCCTCGCGCTCGTCGGGGCGTTCGTCGGGTCTCGGTGGGGCCTCAACGCCCTCCGCACGCACTCCGTCGCCCTCCTGTTCATCGGGGTCGTATTTCTCGCCGACGCGCTCGTCGTCCTCGACGTTCTCGGGATTGTCTAGGATCGTTGGCGACGCCACGAGTGGCGGGGGCTAGACGGACGGCCGCCGCTTTGGGACTCTCGCGAGGACCCTTTGTTCCGCGGACGTGAGAGCACTGAACGCACCGTGGAGGACCTCGACAGCTTTGCGCAGGTCTTCGATGTCGAGGCATTCGCGGTCCGTATGGCTCAGATGTGAATCGCCTGGACCGTATGCGGCCGCGGGGCACTCCCACCGGGGAACGGTGAGGTTCATGTCCGAGGTCCCCAGCTTGCGGCGGAGCGTCGGTTCCCCCCCATGGCGACGGATTTCGGCACAGAGGGTCCGGACAACGTCGTTCCGCGGGTTGACCTCGATGGCCTCGGAGCGATCCACGACCACGACGGAATCCGCGACCTGGTCTTCTTCAATGAACCGGAGAACCTCAGCGGTCGTCACCGCCGGCGGGAGTCGAAGATTGACCCCGACCTCGACCGTCTCCGCGTCGCCCTCGCGGCGCGTGTCGATCGTGTGGACCTTGGCGCTTAGGGAGTGGAACGGGGAGGCCCCCTGTCGGACCTCGCAGAAGGCTCGAATCTTCGACGCGAAGTCGAGCGCGCGGTCCACGGTCGTCGGAGAGGGCGACGAGAGATGGCTCCGTTTTCCCGCGAACCGGAGGACGAGACTCAGGTTGCCCTTGTATCCGATTGTGACGGACCGCCAGCCCCCGGGTTCGCCGATGATCATGAAATCCGGCGCAGGGCGGGTCAGCAGGAACCGCGATCCCCTGGAGTCTCGCTCCTCTCCGACCGCCGCCACAATCGTGACCTTGCCCGGGCCATCGTAGGAGGATGCCGCCAAGAGTGCAGCGGCGAGAGGTCCTTTCGCATCGACGGCTCCGCGTCCGTACAGTCTTCCCGCCACGACGCGGACGGGGAGCTCCCCGTCGACGGTGTCGATGTGCCCGAGGTAGAGAATCTCCGGCCGGCCCGTTCCACGGTGCGCAATCCCGTTCCCTGCGTTGTCGACCGCCGCGTGAAATCCGAGCGCTTTCGCGATTCTCACGAACCGCCCGACGGCCTCGGTCTCGTCTCCGGACGGGCTGTAGGCCTCCACGAGGTCGCGGAGGATCGCGACCTCATCCACGGACGAGCACCTCTCCGATCGCGTCGAGGGCGAAGGACCACTTCTCTGCGGGAATCACGAGCGGCGGGAGGAGGCGGATGACGCTCGACCCGCCCCCGATTGCGAGGACCCCCCGATCTTGCAGGGCCTGGAGGTACGGTGTCGCCTTCTCCTTGAGTTCGATCCCGATCATGAGCCCGAGCCCCCGGACCTCGCGGACGACGGAGGTGTCGAGGGCGCGCAGTCGTGCGATGCCCTTCGAGCCGAGCTGCTCCGCCCGCTCCCACAGCCGCTCCCGGAGAACATAGTCGATTGCCGCGGAGCCGGCGGCGCACGCGAGCGGATTCCCGCCAAACGTGGAGACGTGCGAGCCCTTGAAGGCCCGCTCAACGTCCTCAGACGTGAGGGTTGCCCCGATCGGCACGCCGCCCGCCAATGACTTCGCGAGGGTCAAGAGGTCGGCCTCGACGCCCCACCGCTCGATCGCGAAAAGTCGACCCGTGCGCCCCATCCCGGTCTGGACCTCGTCGATGATGAGGCGCGCGCCCGTTCGGTCGCACGCCGCCCGCGCGGCTCCCACGAATTCCGGGGATGCGACGTGGACGCCGCCTTCTCCTTGGACGACCTCGAGGATCACGCCCGCGGTGTCCTGATCGACGACCTTCGAGAGGGCCTGGGCATCGTTGAACGGCACGTGCACGAACCCCGGCACGAGGGGCTCGAAATCCTCG
>DATEUA010000122.1:0-9745 GCA_035283405.1 Thermoplasmata archaeon
GGCTGTCCGGGCGGCTCATCGCTCCCGCCAGCGGTACACGACCAGGGCGATCGCGATCCCGATGAGGGCGGAGACGACGAGGAGCACCGCATCGAGGGCCAGCGTCTCCGCGGAGGCCGGGACCTGGGGGAGCCCGAGGGAGCCGTGCACGAGTTCCGCGGCGTATGTGGACGGAAGGAACCGCGCGACGGTCTGCCACGCGGGAGGGAGAATCGAGAGAGGATAGTAGATCGGCGAAACAATCCCGAGCACGGAGAAGATGAGATTCCCGATCGGCCAGATCTCTCGCTGGCTCTTGATTCGCGTCGAGATCGCGATCCCGATCGCGGAGAACAGGATCCAGATGACGAAGATGCAGCCTGCGAGCACCCCCCAGGCCCACAGGGGGACCGGCCACACGAGGGCCAGGAGGACTCCCTGGACGACGAGCGCGGGCGCGGCCGCGATGAAGTTCGAGACCGCGACGCCGATCAGGTAGCGGATCTTTCCGAGGGGTGATGCCACGAAGATCTCCTGGAGCCGGAGCTCGATTCGGTTCACCGCCGCATCCGTGAGGCACCAGCTGCCGATGTTCTGCGTCGTGTAGAGCATCGCACCCGCCACGGCGAGGGGGAAATACTCCGGCGGCGAGATGATCCGCAGGAAGTACAGGAAGAGGAAGGGCAACATCACCGGGACAATCGCCGAGGCGGGGTTGCGGGAGATCCATCGCCATCCGATGATGCCGAACGCGGGGAGGACGCGGCCCGAGCGAGTCACCGACTCGGAGGACCCCATGTCACGCCTCCCGCGAGGACCGGCGAGCCCACCACACCGCGAAGACGAACGCGACGGCTGCCTCGAGCGCGAGGGCCGTCGCCGCAAGGAAAACGTCGCCCAACGGGAGCGGTTGCAGACCCGCCGCGGACTCGATCAGGGCGGCCCCGGAGCTCGTCGGGAGGACGAGGGCGATCGACCGCCATTCCGCGGGCCAGAGGGCGAGCGGATAGAACACGGGCGGCACGACCCCGAGCACGTTCGTGATCAGGGCCGCGTAGGGCCAGATCGCCTTCATGTCCCGGAACAGGGTCGAGATCACGTACGCGATGCTCGCGGAGAAGAGCCACACGGCGAGGAGGACGACCAGGAGCGCCCCGAATCCTCCGACGGTAACGGGGTAGACGATCATGGACAGGACGAACAGGACGAGCGTCGTCGGGAGGTACGCGATCCCGATCCCGCCCGCCATGCCGAGGAAGTAGGCCTCCGGGGACAGGGGGGACGCGTGGTACAGCTCGTTGATCTTGTGTTCGATCCGGATGTATGCGGCCTCGTTGATGACGTGCTGTCCGATCAGGAAGAGGGAGTACACCAAGGAGCCGAAGAGCGCGAACGCAAGGTACTTCGGCGCGAGGACCCAGACGAACACGATCAGGATCGCCTCGACGAGCGCGCTCGACACGATCGCGAGGGGGTCGTGGAGCTGGACGCGCATCGACGTGCCGAGGAAGACGCCGGTCCCGGACCATCGTCTCGCGAACGCCATGGGCTCAGTCCTGGTCGATCGATCGCCCGACGACCCGGAGGAACGCCTCCTCGAGGCTCACGGGACCGACCGTGGAGGACAGGCCGCGCGCCATCGCAAGGTCGACCAGTTCGCCGATCCGTTCGGGGTCCGTCACGACGTGGATCGTGCCGTCCTCCGATACGACCGGTCCGAACGTGGCCATCTGCTCCTGGAGGGAGCCCCCGTCCTTCACGGAGACCCGGACGGACCCGCCAACCTGCCGTTTCATTTCCTCCGCCGTGCCCTCCGCGAGGACCCGACCCTCCTCCACGATGTAGAGCCGGTCCGAGAGGGCCTCCGCCTCGTCGAGGTAGTGCGTCGTCAGGAGGATCGTCGACCCCTCGGACGTGAGCTGCCGGAGGGAGCGCCACACCGCCCGTCGCGCGAACGGGTCGAGCCCGATCGTCGGTTCGTCGAGGAACAGGAGGGGGGCTCCCGTCGCCAGGACCGTCGCGACCATCGTGCGCTGCTTCTGGCCCCCGGAGAGGGTGATCGTGAGGCGCTTCGCGACTTCCTCGAGCCCGACCTGGGCGAGGGCCCACTCCGTCTTGGCACGCGCCTCGTCGCGAGGAATCCCGCGAGCCCTCAGGTACGCGTACACCTGCTCCCGGGGCGTGAGATGGAAGAAGGGATGGCTCTCCTGGGGAACGACTGCGATGAGGGGCCTCACCGCATCGGGATCCGACGCGACGTCGTGCCCGAACACCTCGACGGACCCGGAGGTCGGCATGAGGAGGGTCGAAGCGATGCGCAGGAACGTGGTCTTGCCCGCGCCGTTCCTCCCCAGGAGGGCGACGCGTTCCCCTCGTCGGATCGAGAGGGACACCCCTCGCAGGGCCTCGATGCCGTCCCCCGTCCGCATTCGGTACGTCTTCCGGACGTCCGTGCCGCGCATGGCGACGTCGGTCACCTTCGCCCCCAGGCATAGGACTCCTATAAACCGTACGAAAGGGCTGCGAGCGCGCTCCGGAAACGTCGGACGAATCGAGCGAGGCATCGAGGATGCAGGGCGGGGTCCTCGTCCGCGGGTCGCTCGGCGCAGGACGACCGAAGGTCGCACGTCTCACTCGGGCCACGCGACGCCGAGTTCCGCACCGATCTTCTTCAGATTCGCCACGGTCTTCGCGTCGAGCGGGATGCCTTCCTTTCGATGCGTTTCCGTCCGCGCGAAGCTCTTCTCCCCGTGCACGTAGATCCTCGTCTGTCCTTCCGCCTTCGCGCTTTCCTTCAGCTCGCGCGCGAGGCGGTCCATGTCCCGCTTGAACTCGTCGATCGGCCGGAAGGCCGCGGGGTCGAGCGCCAGGAAGAAGTGCCCTACGTCGGGCCGGTTCTCGTCCGCGTACGCCCTCAAGCCGCTCGCCGCGCCGCTCAGGACTCCGCTCAGGACATCGACAAGGAGTGCGAGGCCGTAGCCCTTGTGGCCTCCGAGTTCCTCCCCTTCCCCGCCCAGAGGGAGCATCCCTCCCCCGAGGCGCTTCGCCATCGCCTCGAGGACCGCCTTCGGGGCCGTGGAGGATCGGCCGGACGCGTCGACGGCCCATCCGAGGGGCATGGACTTCCCCGCGCGGTCGAAGACCTCGACCTTGCCTCGGGGCACGACGGACGTTGCCATATCCAGGACGAACGCGCGGTCGCGCGCCGCCGGAGCGGCGACGCTGATCGGGTTCGTTCCGAGGACCGCGGTCCGGCCGAACGTCGGCACGACGAGGGGCGCGGAGTTCGTCATGCTCATCCCGATGAGGTCGTGCGCGAGGGCCATCATCGCGTAGTAGCCCGCGATCCCGTAATGGTTCGAATTCCGGACCACTACGATCCCGACGGCGGTGTCCTTCGCCTTGCGGATTGCGCGGTCCATCGCTCGGACCGACACAACCTGGCCGAGGCTCTGCCCTGCGTCAATCAGGGCCGTCGCCTTCGTCTCCTTCACGACCCGGCTCTCATCCTTCGGCCGTATCGAGCCGGCTTTCAGGCCCGTCACGTAGCGAGGGAGACGCGCGACCCCATGCGAGTCGATACCCCGCAGGTCCGCCGTGACGAGGACGTCCGTCGTGATCCGCGCGTCGTCGAGCGGCACCCCGAGCCGCAGGAAGACCTCCTCACAGAACCCCCGCAGGCCGTGTTCGGACATCCGGTGGGGCGCGGCCATCGTCTCGCGGTTCCGGCGAGGGAAGAGGCGCCCTCGGTATAAGCTTGCGGTATGAACCGAACGATTGCATTGGCCGCAAAGGAATCACGTCGGTCCGCGCGTGGCATCCGCTTGGAGCCTCCGACGCGCCGGTGGCCGGAGCCATTTCGTTTTCTGATATTCCGGGAGGCGCACGAAGCGTCGCTCAAGTTTAACCGCTCCTCCTCGTTCCCCGCCGCAGGCGATTCGATGTACCGGACACGTCTCCTTGCCGCGGTGCTGCTTGTCGTCATGCCGTCCGCGTTCCTCGTCGTCGCGAGCGCGGACGAACCGAATCACGAAGTCTGGGTCGTCGATCAGTCGGACACGACCGCGGACGGTGGTGGGACCGTGTACATCTACGGCGGGGACGCCCTCGCGGGGCGGGACGCCACGTCGGCCGTTCCGGAGACGATCGACCTGGGTGACGACGCGAGGAGCCTATGTCTCGCGCAGACCGGCACGGCGCCCCGACGACCGCACATGCTCACCTTCAACGCGGCGTACAGCCACGCCATCCTCGCGTTCGTCGCGACCGGGCACGTGGTCTTCTTCGATGCGGCGTCGCGGGACCCTGTCGCATGCATCGACGTCGGCGCGCAGGCCCACGCGGCCTTCCCATCGCCCGATTCGACCTACGTCATCGCCGCGAACCAGAACGGAAAGCTGCTCCAGAGGATTGCGACGGACTACGAGGCGGGGACCTTCGTCCTCGAGACGTCGGCCACAATCGACCTCGTGACCTGCACGACCCCTAGCGGAGCGGCCTGCCAGGACGCGGCACTGCGGCCGGACAACGCCCCGATCTGTCCCGTGATCGAGGCATCGAGTCGGTGGATCTTCGTGACCCTGCGCGGCGGAGGCCTATTCGTGGTGGATGGCAAGACGACGCCGATGGCCATCGTCGCGGAGTACGACCGCGCCACGATCCACCCGAACGGCTGCGGCGGGGTCGAGGCCTCCGGGAAGATGTACATCAACTCGGGCGGAGGCACCGCCGGGAACCCGCTCGAGTCCGACCTCTACGCGTTCCCTCTGAGCGGCTTCGATGCAGTCCCGAACTCGCCGAACAGCCCCGCGCCGACCCTCGTCTTCAGCCACGACGACCAGGGTTTCGTGGACTCCCACGGGGCAGTCCTCACGAAAGGCGGCCGGTATCTCTGGGTCGGGGACCGGGCAGCGAACCGAATCGTCATCGTCGACACCTGGTCCGACCACGTCGTCGGGGAGATTCCGCTCTCGGGCGCCGTGAGTTCGGACCCAGCGCCGGATCTGCTCGCGATCGCTCCGAGCGGGAACCGCGGCTACGCGGCCCTCCGCGGACCGAACCCGCTCACGGCGAACGTCGCGGGCGTGGACAATGCGGTCGGTTCGACGCCCGGGCTCGGAGTCCTCCGAGTCGAGGTGAACGGAGCTCGAGGGGTGTTCCAGGCCCGCGCGCCGATCACGCACGTCGTCGACGGGATCGAACGCGCGGACCCGCACGGGATCGCCGTGCGGCCCGGTTGACGCCGCTCTTCCTCCGAAGCTCCTCCCGAAAGGACTTCGGCGCGCGCTCCGTGGCAACGGTGACGACAAACGCAGGCAGGCCCCGGACATGCGTCCGCAGGAACGCTTCCGTGCGTCTCCGGTCTTTCTTCCAGCTCTCGCGGAGCCACGTACCCACGGCGCGCTGGACCCAGAACTCGTCATCGGTCAGGAGCCGCTCCAGAAGTTGGAGCGGCTTGTCGAGCTCGCCCGCACGCACGAAGTCCCGGAGCGCGTACGCTGCGACGCGCCGTCGCCACGGTTTTTTCGATCGGGTCCAACCGAGGACGGCGCGGAAGCGAGCGGGTCGGTCGTAGACCATCGCGGCGATCGGTCCCATGCCCAAGGCGTCGCACAGCCCCCAGCCGGAGACGCCCTCGACCCACCGGTCCACGAGGGACCAGGTCGTGTCGTCCAGAATCGCCCGGTAGCCGCCGAGAAGGGAGATCGCCAAGGCCTTCTCCTCGAACGTCTCGCCCGGCCACAGGCGATCTGCGAGCCGGTTCAGGTCTCCGATCGCGAGGTCTCGATGTTCCTTCCGGAACGCGGACACGATCGCCTGAATCTGCGGGACCGACAGGCCGAGGACCGGATACGGCGAACCGAGGTAGGCCTTCAGATCGAATTTTGCGGGGGGAGGTCTCGCGCGGGTGAGCGCGGCCACGAGTGCGTGACGCTCCACATCCAGGTTCATCGGATCGCTCGCGGTCCATTCGCGAAAGGCTATATAGGCTCCCCCTCATCCGACGCTCCGCACGGAAGGCATCCCGATGGACTGGGGATTGCAGAACCGGCTCTCACGGATCATCCGGCCCACGACGGGCCGGACCGTCATGCTCGCGGTGGACCATGGCTACTTCCTTGGCCCGACGCGCAAGCTTGAGGTGCCGCGGAAGACGATCGAGCCTCTGACCCCTTACGCGGACGCGATCATGTTGACTCGGGGAGTCCTGAGAACCTCCGTGGACCCGGGGGCGAACATCCCGATTGTCCTCCGCGTGTCGGGCGGCGCGAGCGTGCTGAACGAGGATCTGTCCGACGAGGCGATCACCACGGGAATGGGAGAGGCCCTTCGCGTGAACGCCTCCGCGGTCGCTCTCTCCATTTTCGTCGGCGCGCCGCACGAGCACGACAGTCTGGCGAACCTCGGGCGCCTCGTCGACGAAGGCGAGGAGGCGGGCATGCCCGTCCTCGCCGTCACCGCGGTCGGCAAAGAGCTCGAGAAGCGGGATGCCCGGTATCTCGGTCTCGCGACGCGGATCGCGGCGGAGTTCGGCGCACACTTCGTCAAGACGTACTACTGCGAGCCCGACTTCGAGAAGGTCGTCGAGAGCTGTCCCGTACCCCTTGTCGTAGCGGGCGGGCCGAAGCTCGAGACGGAGATGGATGCCCTCGAACTCGCGGCGAAGGCGATCGAGGCCGGGGCTGTCGGGGTGGACATGGGCCGGAACATCTGGCAGTCCGCGAATCCCGTCGGGATGATCCGCGCCGTCCGGGCGATCGTTCACGAGCGCATGACGGCGAGGGAAGCGCAGGACGCGCATCTCAAGACCAACAAAGGGAAGCGGTAGGCGGCCGCTTGGCGGCGACCGAACCATGCGCGCCGCGATGTACTACAGCAACGACGACGTGCGCCTCGTGGACGTTCCGAAGCCCGCAATCGGACCGGGTGAGATCCTCGTCCGCGTACGCGCGAGCGGCATCTGCGGATCCGATGTCATGGAGTGGTACCGGAAACCGAAGGCGCCCCTCATCCTGGGCCACGAGATCGCGGCGGAGGTCGCAGAGGTCGGCGACCGCGTGACGGGACGCTCGCCCGGGGACCGCGTCTTCGTGTCCCACCACGTCCCCTGCGGGACGTGCCGATACTGTGTCGCGGGCCGTGAGACGGTGTGCGACACGTTGCGGTCGACGAACTTCGACCCCGGCGGTTTCGCGGAATTCGTCCGCGTGCCGGAGACACACCTGACGGCGGGCGTCTTCCATCTTCCCGACGCGATCTCCGACGACGAGGCGGTGTTCCTCGAACCGCTCGCCTGCGGCGTACGCGGCCAGCGCCATGCGAACCTGCGCTCCGGGTCGACCGTCCTCGTGGTCGGGAGCGGAATCGCCGGCCAGCTGCACATCCGTCTTGCGAAGGCGAACGGCGCCTCTCGAGTGATCGCGACGGATGTCGTCGATTCCCGCAAGGTGATCGCCCGACGATCCGGAGCCGACGTCGTGATCGACGGCCGCGAGGACGTGCCAGCGCGCGTGCGGGAATCGAACGGCGGGCGAGCCGCGGACATCGTGATCATCTGCACGGGCGTCCCGGCCGCGCTCGGCCAGGGCATGGCCTCCGTCGACCGCGGCGGCACGATTCTCTTCTTTGCTCCGACGGAACCCGCCGCCTCGGTCGCCCTCCCGTTCAACGCGCTTTGGCGGGAGGAAGTGACGATGACCTCGTCGTACGGAGGCGCCCCCCGGGACATCGAGGAGGCGATGCGGCTCCTTGAAGGGCGTCGCGTCCCCGTCGAGGACTTGATCACGCACCGCCTGCCGCTCGAGAAGGCGGCGGAAGGATTCCGCGTCGTCGCCCGAGCCCAGGACTCGATGAAGGTCGTCCTGCACCCCTAGTCGGCTCACGCGCGGGCCGGCAAGCGGTCGGGGACGATTCTCGTGGCGGTCGGTCGAGGAGGCCGCACGAGGAGTGTCAGGACGAGTCCCATGACGCTGAGCCCCGCGCCGACGTAGAAGGCGGGTCCGTATGAACCGAAGACGTCGCGGATCGGTCCGATTGCGAACAGGGCGACGAGGGCCCCGCACCCGTATCCGGTGAAGAGGAACCCGTAGTTCGTCCCCAAGTGCTTCATCCCGAAGAAGTACGTCGACAGGGTCGGCATGACCGCCAGGAAGCCGCCGAAGACCATGCCCGTCAGGCCGATCCCCAGATAGAGCGGAACCGCGGAGGTCGACAGGGAAAGCAGGACCATCGAGCCGAGGAGGACCGCGTACATGAGGAAGAGAGCGTTCTTCGGGCCCCACAGGTCGGCCGCGCGTCCGAAGAGGGGTCGTCCGCCGCTGTTGAAGACCGCGAGGATCTGAACGGCCGCGACGGCCCACGCACCCGTCGCCGCGCCGATCTCCATAGCGATGGGTTTCGCCTTGCCGATAATCATGAAGCCTCCGGCGGTCCCGAGCACGTAGAGGAGCCACGCGGACCAGAACGCCCCCGACCGGAGCATGTCGCGGGTCCGGACCTCGGCCAGGGGAGTCCACGTCCGCCGGGATGCAGCCGCAGCCTGGGGTGCCTTCCAGTCCACGGCCGGGAAGGCGAGCAGGGCCGACATCGGCACGAGGACGACGAGGAACACCCCGCCGAGGATGAGGAACGTCCCCGGGACTCCGTACGCCTGGACGAGGGCGTCCGCGAGGGGGGCGGTCAGGAGCGCGGAGAGCCCGAACCCCATCACGACGATTCCCGAAGCGAGCCCCTTCCGATCCGGGAACCAACGAACCGCCGTGGGGATCGGCGGCCCGTAGGCGAACCCGGTCCCGAGGCCCACGACGACTCCGTACGTCAGGGTGAGGGTCGCGATAGGCCACGGGGTCAGGTGCATCAAGGACGACAGGAGGTAGCCCCCGCCGAAGAGGAGCGAGCCGAGGATCGCGACCTTCCGCGGCCCGTGCCGGTCGACCAGCCGTCCCGCGATGACCATCCCCACGGAGAACATCGCGAGGGCGACCGCGAGGGGCAGCATCGCGCTGAAGTCCGTCGCCCCGAACTGCGCCTTGAGGGGCGCGGTGAAGACGCTCCACGCGTACGCGGTCCCAAGGATCGCGTTCATCGCGAATCCGAGGACAAGGTACCGCGCCCGACGAACTCCCGGAGGCACGGATCGGCTTCCACACGCGCCGGGAAGGACGTGTCGAACATACGCGTATCGAGAGTATTGGCGATTCTTGGGATTGGAACCGTGGCCTTGCCCTTACCGCCGGCGGCGTCCGTGCGAGTCGTCGGAGGGGTCCTCCGTCGCGGTGCGGCTCTTCCACAAGCTACGTTTCCCGTGCAATTCCGACAGGACCGGGACGCAGACCGGGTCCGCGTGGCCTTCGAGCGGCCGCCAACGGCGCTCGCCCCGTGACTCCGAACGAAGTGTGCGTCGGCGCATATATATCCGATATTTGCTTTCCATGGGCAGACCTTATCCGCCGGGCTCGCCTCCTCGACGCGTAACGCCCTGAGGGACGTGCATGGTCGTCTCGAGTGCCACGATCGACAGCCTGCTCAAGGAGAAGGAGCGATACCCGCCGCGGGAGGATTTCCGCAAGCACGCGATCGTCCACGACGACCGCTTCACGGCGTTCGGCGCGAAGGACCCTGACGCGTTCTGGGCGGAGCGGGCGAAGGAGCTCGAGTGGATTCGACCCTGGGAGAAGATTCTCGATTGGAACCCTCCCTTCGCGAACTGGTTCGTCGGCGGGACGATCAACGTCTCCGCGAACTGCCTCGACCGGCACGTCCGCAC
>DATEUA010000123.1:0-23085 GCA_035283405.1 Thermoplasmata archaeon
CGGAAATGGGCTCGCCCGAAATGCAGAAGATGGCCACAATGGCGTGGAAGTCCAGCGCCGCCAAGCTCGAACGGCTCCTGGCGGACAAGTGACTTCCGGGTCCATTACGACGCCGTGCGGACGCACCTCGCGCTCGGGGGGGCTCCAGCGGAGGCCGCGGGACTGGACCAACTGGCCCCGTTACGGTGGAAGTCGATCCTGGAGTGGGCCATCACCCGAATTGTTACAGACGACGCACCCAGCCGAACGACGGCGAAATCACCCGATTAGGTAACAGAACCCCTCGGAGCGAACCCTCAAATAGCCTGTCCGAAATCGGACGCCCGGGGAGAACCTCGTATGCCGATTTTCGGTGAATCGAGCGAAGCGGAAGTGACCCGTGCGATCCTCGCCGGCTTCGCGCGCGACCTGTCCGAGTACGCGGACACGGAGGTCATCGTCGTCGGGGGCGGGCCGAGCGGGCTGACGGCCGCGCGGGAGCTCGCCCTGAACGGGGTGCGGGTCGTCGTAATCGAGCGGAACAACTACATCGGCGGTGGATTCTGGATCGGCGGGTACCTGATGAACACGGTCACCCTGCGTGCCCCGGCGCAGAAGTATCTCGACGAGATTGGCTGCCCCTACCAGGCGTATTCGAAGAATCTGTACGTGACCCCAGGACCGCACGCATGCTCGAAGCTGATCGCCGCGACGATGGACGCAGGGGCGAAGATCCAGAACATGACCTCCTTCGAGGACGTCGTCCTGCGGGAGAAGAACCGGGTCGCGGGGATCGTGATCAACTGGACCCCCGTCGAGGCCCTGCCCCACGAGATCACGTGCGTCGATCCCGTAGCCCTGCAGTGCGAGCTCGTGATCGACTCGACGGGCCACGATGCGTACGTGATTCAATCGCTCGAGAAGCGCGGCCTCGCGAAGCGGATCGGCGAGGGGGGCATGTGGATCGAGAAATCCGAGGACGCGGTCGTGGAGCACACCGGGCTGGCGTACCCGGGCGTCGTCGTGGCGGGCATGGCCGTGTGCTCGGTGTATGGATTGCCCCGGATGGGACCCACCTTCGGCGCGATGCTCCTGAGCGGGAAGCGCGCCGCCGAAGTCGCCCTCGAGCAGCTCGGGAAGAGCCCGAAGCGGACGCTCGAAGCGCTGCGGCCGCGCGCTCCGGCCGCCCAGAAGAGGAAGAAGCCCAGGTAGGCAGACCCGTCGTTACGTTGGCTTCGTGGAGACGAACCAGGGGACGGGGCGTCCGCCCTCGCCGGGCTCTTTCGAATCGACGGACCGGACCTCGAAGCCCGTCGCTTCGAGCAAATCGGTCCACGTCGCGAGGGAGAACAGTCCCATCTCATGGCGGTCCCATTCCACGTCAAGACGGCTGTCCCTGCGAATCAGGAAGATGAACGTCGTTTCGAAGGCCGTGTCCGCGGGGTCCGGATCGTATTGATTCTCGATGAACACGATCTCGGTGTCCTCCGTCGAACCTGTGACGTGGCGCGTCCGGTTCTGGTCGAAGCTTTCCTTCGCGACTTCTGCGTACGTAAGGAAGACGCCGCCCGGACGGAGGTGCGCCCAGGCGGTCGCGAACGCGTCGCGGAGATCCCCTTCGGTAAGCATGTAGTCGATCGAGTCGAAGACCGCGACGGAGTCGAACCTTGTCTCCAGCCGCACGGTCCGCATGTCTCCTTGGACGTACGGCACGGTCGGATTCAGCTTCCGTGCAAGGGAAAGCATCGATTCGCTCGCGTCGACGCCTGTGACATCGAAGGCCGATTTCAGGGTGCGGTCCAAGTGACCCCCGCCGCACCCGAGGTGAAGGAGCGTTCGCACGGGGATTCGAGCGGAAGCCTGGATCAGGGAGATCGCCTCTTCCGCCTCCTCCGCGTAGTCCTCCGGCGGGCTGATGATCGGCCACGTCCAGGCGAGGTCTCCGTAGAGCCTCGGGCAGATTTGGGCAGGGTGCGCCGCGTTGTTCATGCGGTCGGGAAGCTAATCGTGTGGCCTTCCGCCTGCCGCTCCGTCTTCGCGACCGGGCGGATGCGGAAGCCACGTTCGCGGGCGTACTTCTGCATCAGGCTGAGGATGTATCGGCCGCCGAGGCGGCCCGTCGCGACGATCAACGCCCGCACGGGCGCAGGTAGACGGGTCATCCGCCACAGGTCCACGTCGATCTCCACGAGGATGTGCCGCCACGCGCGGTAGATCACGTTGAACCGTGCCTCGTCGACCATCTGGTCCAGGTTGTAGAACTCCTCCCCCCGCAAGGCGCCGATCGGCACGAAGGTCAGGGGCGCCGTGACGAAGTGGTTGTTCGGGATTTGCTCCATCCGGTCGATCAGGTCGACGGTCATCCACGCGTCCTCCGGCGTCTCGCCGGGCAGCCCGAGGATCAACGTGTACGCGGGGAACCAGTGGTTCCGGTTCAGGATCTCCGTCCCTTGGATGACGATGTCCGGCCATTCTTCCGCGCCGAACGGCGCCGCCTTGCGGTGGAGGACGGCCTTCGACAGGCTCGGACTCCCCGTCTCGATCCCGCACTGGATCCCAATCCACTTGTCGGGCCGCGCGCCCACGATTGCGGAGATGTCCTCGATCATGCCCGGGTTCGTGACCGCGGCGCTCACCGTTCCGTGGGTCGGATAGCAGTGCGTCACGCCGGGCCGGTCCATCACGAACTGGAACAGCTCCTTCACGGCGTCCTCGTTCGGCTCCATCGTGCGCCAGTTCTCGAGCTTGTAGAGGAAGACGTCGTCCGAGTGGAGTTGGATCGACGTGTCGCCGGCCCGCGTGTTCGCAGCGATCTCGTCGGCGATGTAGTCGAGGGGGAAGTACCGCGGGCGGCGGAGGGTCACCTCGCAGAACTCGCAGCCGCGGCCGCACCCTCGCATGACCTCGTTCATCGAGTGCATCGTCGCCCCGAGGATTTTCGGGATCTTGTCGATCGTCGGGGCTTTCGCGTTGGGGAACCGCATCACGGGGGCCGCGTCGCCACGTGCGACGCGATCGAAGATCTCCGCAGAGATGTGGTCGCACTCCCCGTGGACGATATGATCGATTCCGAGCTGCTGCTGCACCTCCGCCCGGTAGTCGAACTGCCACGAGGCCGGACCGCCGAGGACGATCTTGTACTTCCGGTCGGGTCGGTGGTTCAGCTGCCTCATCAGTTCGAAGAACTTCGCCTTCGTGTACGGGGTAAGGACCCCGCCGATCGTGAAGGACATGCTCACGGGCCCGAGACCCAAAGCGTCCATCGAGTGCACCCCAACGACCTCCGTGTCGTCGGAGATGAACCGCCGGGCGTCCCTCGGATCCGCGACGACGACCTCCTCGCGGCCGACCGCCTGGACCAGGCCCGCCTCGATCTTGCGCAGCCCGTAGGGCACCCGGATCGGTCGACCCTGGGCGTCCAGCTTCGGCGGATTCGCGATGATCCGGAACACGAGCCGGGAGACTGCAAAGTCCGTCGGGATGCAGCTGAAGAACGTCGCGAGAGGGACGTTGCGGAAGTCGGTCATCAAGGTGTAGTCCGCGACGAGGACGTACTTCGCCATTGCTCCCCCACCTCGTGCCGCTCCTTCGTCCGAGGACGAGGAGCCGCGACCGTCTGGGGATAGGGGCAATCCCGCGTAGATATATATTACGCTCGCCCGATGGGCCGTGAGTTGTCGCGGCGATCGGGCCGTCCGCCGTCCAGCGGACAGGGCGCTCCCGAGGGGATGGAATGGCGCATCCCGGACCGGGCGTACCTGTACCGGGATCCGACCGCCGGGACCTTGCGGGTCCGCCGGGTTTCGGACTACCTCAAGGCGACCCTTGGGCTCGCTTGCACGGTCCGCGACGACTTCTTCGTCGCGCATGGACGCGACCTGGAGGCCCTCGCCCATGACCTCGCGGCCACACGGGTCCGGAATCTCCAGCGCCCCTTCGAACCCTCGGAGCCGTTGTTCGGAGAGGTCGAGTTCGAGCGGCGCCTCCTGGCGGAGCCGACGAAACGGGTCCCGGGGGTCCTCTACGACGCCTATCGGTACGCGTCCGCGATGCGGGCCCTCCTTCCGCGGGAGGAGCGGTCCCTCCGGATCTTGCACGTAGCCTTCGGGCATCGCCTCCTCGGAACGTTCGATGAGGACGGGCGGTACCACGCGCGGGCCGTCGTCTGCTCCTTCCCCTCGATCGTGTCGACCTCGGGCCTCGTCGAAGCACCCGCGAAGCCGCCGGAATACTACAAGGTGAAGGCTCGGCTTACCGCCGTGCTCGGAGCCGTCCCCTTCGAAGCCGCGAAGGCCCCGTTCAAGGGGCAATTCCTCGACTACGACGACCCTCGGCTCGAGGAGGTCGCGAAGGGGTACGCCCTGCAAGCGGCTCTCTACCACATCGTGGGGGAGGCGTTCTGCGGCGATTCAGCATGTCGGCTCTTCAACGCCCATTGGCAGGCCGAGCTCCTGCGCGCGCAGATCGAGTCGGGCGGGCTGTGCGCGCGCCACGCGGGAATCGCGGCGCGAATCCGGTCCATCGCAACCGAGCGCAAGGTCTAGGCGACGCGGCCCCGTCCAGAAGCTCGCGAGCCGCTGGAATGGGCGGATCGGACGGCCGCCTCCGCGATGGCTTTATCCCCTTTCGACGCATCGAAGGGGTCCTTGACCGTACGGGCTCGGGTGGCGGACCTCGACGAGGCCCACGAGGGGCTGCTCGACGCGATGCGGCACCGAGGGCGCGTACTCGTCGCGTACTCCGGCGGCGTCGACAGCGGCCTCGTCGCGCGGCTCGCTCGCGAGGCCCTCGGATCGGACGCGCTCGCGGCAATCGCGGACGCGGAGAGCCTCTCGCGCCGGGAGTTCGACGAGGCCCTCGCGGAGGCGGAGGAGATCGGGATCGGCGTGCACGTCGCAAAGGTCTCCGAGCTCGCGAATCCCTCCTACGCGGCGAACCCGACGAACCGCTGCTACTTCTGCCGAAAGGAACTCGCCGCGGAGTTGAAGCCCCTCGCGGCCCGTCTCGGTTTTCATTCGATCGCGGACGGGGTCAACGTCTCCGATCTCGGGGACCACCGTCCGGGGATCCGCGCGATGGATGAGGAGGGATTCTGGCACCCCCTCGTGGACTTCGGATTCCAGAAGGAGGACGTGCGGGCCCTCGCCCGTCGTCTCGGATTGAGTTTCTGGGAGAAACCGAGCAACGCCTGCCTTTCGTCGAGGATCGGATATGGGGAGGTCATCACGGTGGAAAAACTGCGTCGGGTCGAAGCGGCCGAAGAGGCGATCCGAGCCCTTGGGTTCCGGGTCGTCCGCGTCCGGACCCACGAAGGAGTCGCGCGGATCGAAGTCCCCCGGGACGACATACCGCGCCTCGCGCACCCCGAGATTGCCGAGAAGGTCGTCGCGGCCCTGCGCGACGCGGGGTTTGTTCACGTGACCGTCGACCTCCGAGGCTACCGGAGCGGATCGATGAACGAGGGCCTCTAGGCCCTGGCGACGAGAAAGCGACAGTGGAGCCGGCCAAGGTCGTAGCAGTTCGGACAGGTTTTCGGCTGCTTGATCCACTTCTGGAGCCGGCGGGTCGTGTCGTCGCTCATCACGTGCTCCATCTCGCAGGCCTCGTCGTGGTAACGCCCCCCGGGCACGTGGAGGGCTTGAACGAGGAAGTACTCCATCGTGCAGTGCCGACGAAGGATCCGGATCGCGTGCTCGCGCCCGCGTCTCGTGAGGGTGGCCCCCTGATACTTTTCGTGCCTCGCGAGCCCGTCCTCCTCGAGACGGTCCAACATCTCCGTCACGCTCGACGGCGCGACCTTCAGGAAGTGGGAGATCTCCCCCGTGTGCGCCGGGCCGTGGTTCTTCTGGGAGAGGAGGAAGATGTACTTCAGGTACATCTCCACGTGTTCCGTCCACTCCCGGCCCGCGTCCTTCATCCGGCGTGCGAAGGCGGGCCGTGCGATATATTCTTTGTTCCCAAGGACTTCTTCGGGCGCGCACCGATTTAGGCAGGCCTAAAGGCTATATACGCAACCTTCATAGTTGCGCGCGTCCGGTTTCGGTCGTCCGAAATCCCGCGTGGTCCGATGGTCGTTGCCCAGTACCTGCTCGCGTTTCGAGAGGTCCTCGAGGCGGCCCTCCTCTCCGCGATCATCCTCGCGTTCCTCACCCGGACCGGGCGCGCAGCATTGACCCGCTACGCCTGGTACGGGATTCTCGGGGCGATCGCGGCGAGCCTGGTCCTGGGGACCGTCGTATTCCTGATCTACGGACAGGTCACGGGAGCGGCAAAGCCTCTTTTCGAGGGCATCGCGGCTCTCGTCGCGGTGGCCGTGCTCACCTCGATGATCCTGTGGATGGCTCTCAAGGGTCGGCTCCTGAAGCAGGAGATCGAGACTCGGGTCGAGGCGGCGGTCACCCGGAACGCGGTCTTCGGACTCGCCGCAGTCACGTTCGTCCTCGTGGCCCGCGAGGGACTGGAGACGGTCTTGTTCCTGACGCCCTACCTCACGGAGGACCCCCTGGGCACCCTCGGGGGATCCGCCGCCGGCGTCGTCGCAGGGACGGCCCTCGCGTACGGGGTCTTCCGCCTCGGAGTGAAGCTCGACATCCGGCGGTTCTTCTACTTCACGAGCCTTCTGCTCGTGCTGATCGCCGGGGGGCTCGTCGGCTACGGGATCCACGAACTGATCGAGGCCGGCGCCATGCAGGGGGTCGACTTCGGGGTCTGGGGAGAACCCGCGTACGCGCTCCCGATCGCGAGCGACAGCCTGCTCGGTCACAAGGGGGCGATCGGCTCGATCTTCGCGGTGATGTTCGGGTACACGGTGAAGCCGGAGTGGGCGCGGGTCATCGGGCATGCCGCGTACCTCGCGGTGGCGCTCCCCCTCGTGGTCCTCATCTATCGCCGCCCGCAGACGCTCGCCCGATTCGCGCGGCGGGTGCGGGCGCTCTTCCGGCCGTCCGCGGGGAACGCGACGGCTTCGAGGAACCCGTGAAAGAGGCCAAGGGCTCCGCCTCGCGATGCGTCGTCCGGAAAACCCTCGCGGCTACGGCGAAATCTTGATGCACTTCGTCGGGCACGCGGTCTCGCAGGCCATGCAGTCGATGCAGTCGTTCTCGCGGATCGGGTCGCACTTGTCTGTGCGGTACTTCTGCCACTCTTCCCCGCCGTGCTCGACCTTCTTCTCGTTCCCCGTCCCCTTCTGCCCGGGGTTCAGGATCCACTCGAAGACGTCGACGGGGCAGACGTCCATGCAGACGCCGTCCGCAATGCATGCGTCCCAGTCGACGGCGACGTGGAGTCCGTGGATGCCAAACTTCGTCGGGTTCGGACCCTCGTTCGCGTCCGTGCGCCCCTTGCCTTCTGCGAACACCTTGTGCTCGTAGTGGGTGCCCGTCTCCGGGTACTCGTCGGGCTTGTTCATGAAATCCGGGTCGATGGGTTTGGGCGCCCAGTCCAACTCTTCGACCTTCGTCATGCCTTCGGCCTCCGACCGGAATCACACGGCCGGCCCCGGACGGGGGCCGGGCGGCGGTGACATATCGCTCCCCTTTTTTAGGCTTCCGGTTTTACCGGGAGAACGCGACGAATTTGGACTCGTGCCATCTGCACGCGAAACGTATTTCACTCGCGCCCGCCGTCCCTTCGCGATGCGAAAGCCCTCGCTGCGATTCGCAACCCGCGCCGTCCGCGGGCGCCGGCGCAAGGGGCATGCCGCAATCGCCACGCCGATTCATGCGAGTTCCGTGTGGACCCTGGAGTCATCGCGCCAAGGGGCGGCCTTCGCGAAGGCGACCGCGCCGCCCGCCTACTACGCGCGGTGGGGCAACCCGACGGTCCGGGATCTCGAGGACACGCTCGCGGACCTGGAGGGCGGCGCCCGGGGCCTCGCCGCGGCCTCCGGGATGGGCGCGATCGCGTCCGCGATCCTCGCGTTCGTCGATCAGGGCGACCGGATCGTCGCTGGCTCGAGCCTCTACACCGCGACGATGGAAATCCTGACGCGGATGCTCCCGCGGTTCGGGGTACGCACGACGTTCGTCGATCCGCGGATCCCCGGGGCGTGGCGGGACGCGGTGGGGGACGACACGCGCCTCGTGTACGTCGAGACGCCCGCGAACCCCACGATGATCATCACGGACATCCGGGAAGCCGTGAAGGCGGCCCGGTCCGTCGGCGCCACGCTCCTCGCCGACAACACGTTCGCGTCCCCCGTGAACCAGCGCCCCCTTGCCCTCGGGGCGGACCTCGTCCTCCACAGCGCCACGAAATACCTCGGCGGCCACCACGACGTCCTCGCGGGCGCCGCGGTGACCTCGACCCTGCGACAGTTCCGCCGCCTCTGGTTCACGTACAAGCTCCTTGGGCCCACGTTGGGGCCGTTCGAGGCGTTCCTCGTCCGGAGGGGGATCAAGACCCTGGGGATCCGCATGGAGCGGCAGGGGGAGACCGCACAGGCCTTGGCGGAGTTCCTCCGGGACCACCGCTCGGTCCGCACGGTGTACTACCCGGGGCTGAAGGATTTCGCGCAACACGCCCTGGCCCGTCGGCAAATGTCGGGATTCGGGGCGATGCTCAGCTTCGAACCCCGCGGCGGCTACCGCGCGGCGCGTCGCTTCGTCGAGTCGGTCGAGGTCGCGAATCTCGCCGTGAGCCTCGGAGGGGTCGACACCCTCGTACAGCATCCCGCCTCGATGTCCCACGGCCCGCTCACCCCGGCCGAGCGTCGGGCGAGCGGAATTTCGGAGGGACTCGTTCGAGTGAGCGTCGGTCTCGAGGACCCGGACGACGTGATCTTGGATTTCGACCGGGCGTTGCGCAAAGCTTCCCGGTAGTCCGCCATCCCAGGACCGACGTCGGTACGTCTAGCGGAGCGCCCCTTCCAGACGGAGGAGGTCCTTCTTCCAGTGCAGATCGTTCCCGAACCCGCCGAGTCCGTCCGAGGCGACGACGCGATGACACGGGATCACGATTGCCGTCGGGTTCCGGTTCAGAGCTTGGCCCACGGCCCGCTGCGCGTTCGGCCTGCCGATCGCCTTCGCGATCTGTCCATACGTCGCGACCTTTCCGCGAGGGATCGCCCGCGTAGCCTCGTAGACCTGCCGCTGGAACGGCGTCGCGCGGTCCAGGTCGACCTCGACGTCCTCGAACGTGACGGGCTCGCCCCGGAAGTACCGGCGAAGCTCGGCGGCGAGCCGATCCCGGCCTCCATCTTTCGTTGGGCGGCGGCTCGTCAGGTTCAGTTCCGCAAGTCGGCCATCCTCCGTCCGCACCTCGACCTCGCCGAAGGGAGTGCCGAGGACATATCGCGTCATGGAAGTGCCTCGGCGGGTGGATGGCTCCGAGGCTCATCCCCTTTGCGTCCCCTCCCGACGGCTCCGAGGGGATGCGTTCAGACCTCGACCCCGAGCTCTTGCGCGCGGGTCTTCAGCTCCCGCTCCCGCTTCCGCAGCTTCTCCTCGCGATCCAAGAGGTCGAACGCCTTCTTCTGGATGATCTTCACCCGTGTCTCGATGTCCTCTCGGGCCTCGGCGATATCCTCGCCGCCGGGCGGAGAGCGTTCCGCCTCGGCGAGCCGGTCCTTGAGCTTGCTCGCTTCGCCCTCGAGCCGGTCCACCTGTCTTCGAAGTTGCTCCCGCTCGTCGTCCAGTGCGCGGGCCTTCGACTCGAGGATCTCCGCACGGGCCTCGAGGGCCTTCTCCGCGTCCTGGACTCGCTGGTCCCGCTCGCGGAACTGCTCCTCCCGATCCAGGACGTCCACGGCCTTCTTCTGGAGGAACTTCATGTTCTTCGAGACCTCGGCCTGCATCGCCTCCGACTGGGCCTTCGCCTTCTCCGCCTCGTCCTTCGTCAGCGCGGCTTCCGACCTCGCCTTCGCGGCCGCCTGGCGGTCTTCCTCCGAGGCCCTGCGCTTGTCCTCGATATCGTCCCGGAGCCGGTCCACGGCCCGCATGCCTTCTTGGAACTGTGCTTCCTTGTCCGCGAGGCCCATCTGTCGGCGTGCGCCTTCCTCCGCCGCAGTCGCGAGGGACTTCTCTCGTCCCTTCAGCTCGGCTTCCTTCCGGCCCAGGTCGATCATCAGATTCTCGGCCCTCTGGAGTTCCGTGTTCAGGACCCGTTCGCGCTGCGCGAGCTCCGTGAACTTTGCCTCCACGTCGGAGGCCCTCGTTTCGGCGGCTTTCCGGAGGCTATCGAGGGCGGTCCTCTCCCTGGCGAGCTGGACCGCCTCGCCCTCGAGGACGGATTGACGGGTCTTCAGCTCGTCCATCCGAGAGGCGTTGTGCTGTTCCAGAGTCGCCGTCCGTTCCTCCCGCTCGCGGATGGCTTTCGTCTGCTCCGCGAGGTGCTTCTCCCGGACCGCAAGACTGCGCGCCGTTTCCTCGTGCGCGACCGTCAGGTCCCGCAACGCCTTCTGGGCGTTGTCGGCCTCCACCCGGCGCGCCTGCAGTTGGCCCTGGAGCGCCGAGGCTTCCTCGGCCAGGCGCTTCGCGGATCGCTCCGCGTCTTCTGCGGCATTCAGACGTCTCTGGGATTCCACGATGAGCCGTTCCGCTTGCGCGGTCTGTTCCCCTGACGCATCCCGGGTCTCCTCGAGCTGCCGCAGCTCGTTCGCCCGCGTCGCCGTCCAGTCCGCGCGTTCCGATTCGAAGGCATGGCGTCCGCGGAGGAGCTCTTCCTCCATCGCTCGCAATTCCGACTGCCGTTTCTCCGCGCGAGACCACGCGGCCTCCGCGTCGGCGTCCTTGCGGGTCTGGGCTTTCGCCCCGTCTGCGAGCTTCGCCCGCTCGATTTCGAGCTGCGCCAGCCCGCTCGTGAGGGTCTTTTCCCGGTTCTCGAGCTCCGACATCTGGCGTCCGATTTCCGTGAATCGGGTGGTCGCGTCCGAGTCGACCTGTTCCTGTTTCTCTTTCAGATTCTGCTGGACGTTCTGCCACTCCCGCCGCTTTTGGGCCTCTTCGATCGAGAGTCGCTCCGCCGTGGTCTCCAAGTGGCCCGTTCGTTCGTCGAGGTCCTTCTGACCTTTCGCGAGGCTCGCGCTCCGTGCCTCGAGTTCCGTGCTCTGGGCCGCGACCTGGCGCTCCTTCGATTCGAGTTCCCGGAGCCGGGCCTCGAGTCGCTGCTCCCCGGCGCGCACCTCGGAGTCGCGGGCGGCGAGGGAACGCTCCCTCGTGGCGAGCTCTTGGGCCTTCGTTCCAAGCTTCTCCTGAAGGGTGTTCGAATCGCGCGCGACCCGCTCCCGTTGGGACTCGAGCTCCGCCTCCTTGGCCGCCACGGCCTGGCGGAATGCCTCCACGTCCGCTTGGAGTCGCGCGCTCGTCTCGTCGTTCCGGCGCTGGACCTGATCCAGCTCTGTCTGTTTCGCCCCGAGCTGTTTCTTGAGGACGTGTAGATCCGCCAGCTCCAGTTGGAGTCGTTCCTCGAGCTTTTTCGCGGCGGCGGCCGCAGCCGTCGTCCGCGCTTCTCGCTCCTTGAGCTCCGAGTCTTTTCGTTCGAAGGTCCTCGTCCGACCGGTGAGTTCCGTTTCCGCGGTCTGCAGCTCATGTGACTTGGCGCCCGACGCACGTTCGAAACCCGCGCGGGCCTGCTCGAAAGCCGCTCTCTCTTCCTCGAGGGCTTGCGTCCTCATGGCAAGGTCTTCCATCGCGCGTGCCGCCTCCTCACGAAGGCTCCGGTCTCTCGACTCGACCTCCATGGACCGGGCCTCGAGGTCCTGGCGGATCGTCTCGATCTGGGCCTTCGCGTCCTGCGTCTCGCGGAGGCTCTGCGCGACGGTCCTCTCCCGACGGTTGAGCTCGTCCTCGTTCCGCGCGATCCATTCGACGTCCGTCCGGATCTTCGCCTCCCGCTCGGAGACCTCCTGCTCCTTCATTTGGACCCGAAGCATCCGGTCCGCCCACATCTCGCGCTGGTTCCCGATTTCCTTCTCGAACGTCTCCCTCTGGTCCTTCAGGACCGTCTGCTCTGAATCGAGGGTGGACTGCCAGGTCCGGAACTCCTCCGCCTTGCGGCTTTCCTCGTCCCGGAGACTCGCGGTCCTCGCCTCGAGGGACTTCGACATCCGATCGAGGTCTGCTTTCCTCGTCTCGAGTTCCGCGCGGGTCTTGTCGAGCTTGTCCGTCTCGATTTCGATGGCCTCCTCCCGGGGCGACAGATCCGCCAGGTGGCGAGCGTTCTCCTCCGCCTGCCCTCGGACTGCGACCTCCTTTCCCGCGACGGATTGCTCTCGGGCCTCGAGGTCGATCTCCTTCGACGCGATCCATTGCGTCTTCTCCGTCCGCTCCTCCTCGTAGGCGGATCGCTCTTCCGCGAACCTCCGGACGTCCTCCTCGAATGCCCGCCGCCGTTCGTCGACATCGTGGACCCGCCGCTGGATCTCCGCCGAGAAGCCGGACGTGCGCGTCTCGAGCTCCTTCGCGGCAGCCCCGAGGGCCTCCCGATCCTTCGCGAGGGCCGCCTGGTCCCGGGCCAGGGCGGTCTCGAGCAGCTCTACCTTCTTCATCCGTTCGTGGGAGGTCCGTTCCCGCTCATCCAGGGCCTGCCCCTTCCGCACGAGCGACTCCGCTCTATCTCCGAGGGCAGACTCGCCCTTCGCGACGGTCCCCTCCCTCTCCGCGAGCTGTGCGGCCTTCAGATTCAGTTCGTTGACTTTCGAGACGACGGCCTGTTCCCTCCGAGCGAGCTCGGCCGTCTGCGTCTCCACGGTCGATAGACGAGCGTCCATCGAGCGCCCGGCGTCGTCGAGTCCTTTCCGCCGCGTCGCGAGGTCCTTCTCGGATGCGTCCAAGCCCCGTGCCCGTGCGTCGAGCTGGCTCTCCGTGACGGCGAGGGCCTCGGCGAGCGCCCTCGTGTCTGTCTCGCGTGCCTCCAGTTCCTTCTCCCGGCGGGCGACATCCTCTTCCCGGGGGCGCAGTCGCTCCTCATGGGTTGCGATGTCCGTGGCCCTCCGCGCGCCGTCCTCCTCTGCCGCCCGGACCTCCGCCGCACGTCGCTCCAGGGCCGAGTTCCGCTCGTCGAGCTGCTGCTGCCAGGCGGCAGCCCGAGCCTGCCCGTCCCGGGATTTCCGTTCCGTCTCCTCGATTGCCTTGGATCGTGCATCCAGGTCCTGGGTCGTCGCTGCGAGCCGGTCCCCCAGGCCCTTCGCCTCCGCCTCTCGTCCCTCGACCGCCTTCAGACGGATCGACAGCTCCGTCTCGAGCGGTGCGAGCCGTTCCTCCCGCCCCTTCACATCCGACGAACGGCCTGCGATCGCTCCCTCCAGCCGTCCGAGCTCCGCCTCTCGGTTGTCAAGCTTCACCTGTCGGTCTTCCAGCTCGTGCGCGCGGGCCTCGACCCCGCGCCGTTCCTCGTCCGTACGGGCTTCGAGCTCCTGCGCGGCCCGCATCGCGCGATCCGAATCCGAAGCCTTCGTCTCGGCGGCGCCGGCCATCGCCTGGACCGTGGTCTCCCGTTCCGCGACGGCGGTCTCCCGCCGCGCGATCTCCGATTCGAGCGGTCCAACGCGCTCCTCGAGCGCCTTTGCGGTCGTCATGCGATTCGCGACCTCGATCTCCTGGGATTGGACCTGCCCGCTCCGAGCGTCGACGAACGCACGGAGTCCGTCGAGTTCCTTCGCCTTCGCCTCGAGCGAGGCTTCCGCCTCCCGGACGTGCGTCTCCCTCGGTTCCAAGGTCTTGTCGCGCGTCTCGATGTCGAGAACCTTCGCCGCCACGACTTCTGCCTGCGCGCCGACGTCGGCTTCCCGTTCCGCGACCGCCTTCTCCCGCTTCTGGAGGCTTGTCTCCAAGGGGCCCACCCGCTCCTCGCGCCGTCGCACGGCCGTCGCTCGGGTCGTCGTGTCCGCCTCGAGCTCCTCGACGCGTGCGAATCGCTTCTCGAGGGATTCGCGGAGGTCGCCGACCTCCGAGGCCAGACGGTCGAGGTCCTCGCGCTCCTGGCGGAGACGGGATTCTCGGCCCTCGAGGTCGGCCGTCTCCTCGTGGACCGCCTTCGTCTCGGCGGCGATCTTCGACTGGGCCGCTGTGATCGCGTCCATCGCACCGGCGAAGGCCTTCGACCGCGCGGCGAACGCGGCTCGGTCCCGCTTCATGGCCTGTTGCTTTCCTTCCGCGCGCGTCTCGAAGGTCCGCGCATCCTCGAGCCGCACCTTGACCGCGAGGTCGAACTTGTCCTGAATGCTCACGAGCATCTCCCGCGCGAACTCGATCTGGTCCGGCGTCACCGGGCCGTAGGCGAGGAGAACGACCGCAAGCGCGTCCCCCGCCACGGTCTGAACGTGGTACCGGGAGACCTTGATCGGTTTCTCCTGCGCGTCGAGTCCCCCCGCGTCGACGACCTGCTCGTACGTCACCGTGCAGGCGGGGTCCAGGGTGAATTCCCTGAGCAGTTGTCCTGTCTCGTCCACTAGGAAGGCCTTCGCGGGCCTCCAGCGCGTGCGTTGTGCGAACAAGGCTATCACCCCAACGACGCCCGCGGAAGGCAGCGCGAGGAGGACCGGCGATCTCCAGAGGGATGGGAGGAGACTCGCCCGGACCAGCTGCGTGCTCGCCGCGAGGCCGTCGAATACCGTGATCGTGAACTCGGCCCGGTCCCAGTCGGCCGGGAAGCGGAGCCAGAGGACGAACCCCTCGAGGAGGATGTATGGGCTGTCCGTCGTGACGACGAGGTCCGTGAGGTTGTGGTCCACGTCCGTCACGTAGTCCCGGAGATCGAGGACGTACTCCGTGCCGGCTTCATACCGGAGCTCCGGGATCGGCCCGATGGCCGGGGCGTCGTTCACCGGAAGGACCCGCACGAGGAACCCCGCTTCCGCGAACGCCGACGTCGGGTCGGTCGCCCGGATCCGCAGGCTCTCCGTGCCGGACCAGTCCGCGGGGGCCGTCAGGAGTAGGCTCCCGTTCGGATACACGAGCGATGACAGCAGGAACGCTCCGAGCACCTCGAAGGTGAGTGCCTCCCCGTCCGGGTCCATGAAGTACGTCGACAGGGGCGCCCCGAGGGCATCGTACGCGGCCGTGTCTTCGTCGAACACGACCGGCGGGAGGGGCGACGACGCGGCCGGAGGGATCCCCGCCCCCGCGACGATTCGAAGGAGGACCCACGCGGTGTCCGTCCCGTCGGACACCCATAGGGTCACCGTATACGTGCCCGAAGCCCCGAAGGTGATCGAGAGGCCCGGATACGGACCCGCGTTCACCGTCACGTTCGCCGTGTCCGAGACCGACATCGCAAGGGCCGCGAGGACCGTGTCCGCGTCGGAGACGTAGAAGGTGAGGTTCAGCGAGTAGGGCGCACCGATCCGAACGTGAAGGTCCGGGATTGTCTCGATGCGGGGCGGGTTCACGCCCGTCGTGCGGCTCCCGATTCCCGTCCGCTCGTCCGAGCCGAGGAGTCCGACCTCGTCCGCCGCGACAATCCGGAGGGTGACGCCGTTCACCGGTCCGGCGGGCGTCCAGACGTACGTGCCGTCGACCGAGGGGTCGAGGCCGATCGGGTTCCACGTCCCGTCGAAGTAGGACAACTCCGCCCGGATCGTGTCCGGCGCGGTCGTGTAAGTGATCGTGAGGGTGCCGCTCGTCCCTTGTTCGTCCGCCACGTTTCCCAGGGCGATCGTAGGCGCGGTGTTGTCCACCTCTAGGGGCGAGACGGCCGTCGTGTTCGTCACGGTCCTGGCGTTCGTGACGATGGCCCGGAGCCCGCCTCCGGCGAAGTCGAGGCCCGAGGTGTCCCATACGTACGTCCCGTCGAGGGTCGCGGTCGACCCGATCAGCGTCCATCCGGAGCCGCCGTCGTGCTCGAATCGGACGCTAACCGCATCCGTGCTGTTCGTGTACCCGATCGGCACGATTCCGGAAACGTGGTCTCCGCCCACCGGCGAGCCGATCGCGATCCAGGGGCGCGTGCCAGAAACGACGCGGATCTGCGCAACTCCGACCGCGGCGCCGGATCTCGCCTCGAGGGTCCCGTTCCCCTGCGCGGCGCCCGCCGTGAACGTCACGGACAGACCCGCCGTCGTGTTCAGGCTCCCGAGCCCGCCGAGGGTGGTCCAGGTGAAAGAGAGCCCGGGAATCGGGTTGTCGAATCCATCGAAGCCCTGACCCGTGAACGCCTGGGCATCGAAGAAGAGGAAGGTCACGTTGTCGGGCGTGACGACGATCCGGGCCACGGGGCCCGGTCCGACGAATACGGGAGTGCTGAGGCTCGCCGCAGCGCCGAACGACGCCCAGATCCGGACGGGTTCCGCCTTCGTGTACGTCTCCGCGGCGAGGGTCGCGCTGCCGCCCGAGGCGATGAGGACGCTCGTCGTTCCGAGGATCCCTCCTCCTGGCGTGATTCCGTCGAGGAGGCGGGCCTCGAGGGATACGGAGCCGGACCACGCGGTCATCGTCGCGTTCGAGGCATCCTTCGCGGTCACCGTGACGGTGAAGGGCGAACCGGCCGTCGCGACCGCGGACGCGGTCACGTAGAAATGGTCGAGCCGATGGCCGTAGGTGAGTCGCATCTCGCTGAGCGTCGGGGAGGCGAGGGTGTTCGTCGTCGAGAGCGTCGCGCGGAAGCGGATCTTCCCGGACGCGGTGCTCACGGATTGCAGGCTGGCCGGCAGCGCGACGGGCGTCCAGACCCCGCCGGAGTCCGTGGAGTACCCATAGGTGATCGTCTGACCGTTCAGTGCCTGCACGACGGTGAAGTCCCCCCAGGCCGCCAGGTCGGAGGGAAGGAGGTCCGCGGTCTCGAGGGTTCCCGCCGAGGCGAACCGGGACCACGAGAGGTTCAGATCCCCCACGACGGGGCCGTGATCGGGGTTATTGACGGCGAGAGCCAGCCGGAACTCGACGAAGCTCGCCGCGCCTACCATCGGGGACCCGGACGGGGACCCATAGGGGGCGGACCACCCGGACCAGGTGCCGTCCACGGGGTTCGTGTTCCCGATCCGCGTCTGGACCGACACCGTGGCATCCGTCCCGTGGGTCACTCGAAGGAAATCGACGTCGACCGTGTGCGGGACGCCCGACCCTCCGTCCGCGGCGAGGACCGCGAGCCGGACCTCGAGGGGATATTCGAAGGCGGGCGTGTATGCGTCAAGGAGGGTCCATGCGACTCCGTCCGCGCTCGTGTAGGTGATGAACGCGTTCCCGACCCGCACGATCTGCAGCCAGGTAGGATTCGGATTCCCGCTCACGACGTCGACCCGGACCGCCGAGGCGGCGTCCGCGGTTGCCACCGCGCGCCAGTTCACGCTGGCACCCGGGTTCACGAACGTCTTCTGGACGGCGTACCAGTCCCGTTGGTTCACCAGGACCATGAGCCCCGCTTTCTGTCCGGCCGCGGTCGGGTTGCTGGTCATCTTGAGGGTTGCCGTGAAGTCGCCCACGACGCCGTCCGCGAGGACGTGGCCCGTGAACACCGCCCCGGCGAAGTCCACGAAGGTCCCTGAGACGATGTGGAGATGCCCCGAGACGCTCGCCCCGACGTCGTAGGTCGGCGGGGGATTTGTCCAGGTCCACTTCGGGTCGAGGGCCGGACCGCCGAATTCGTCGGAGACAAGGGATCGGGTCGTCGCATTCCAGGAGATGTCACGCCAGTTCGAGGATGTGCCGGGGCCTCCGATCTTCGAGATATATTCGCCCGTCGCACCGAGCACGCGATAGCGGAGGTCGAGTCGCGGCCGTCGGGTCGGATCGACGTTGTAATCCGAAGAGTAGAAGGTCTTGTCCGAATCCGACCCCGGATTCGATGCGACGAGGATGAGACCTTCGTTTGGGATTCGCGCGCGGTACCACAGGTCCACGAGGGGCGTGACGTTCCAGGATCTCCAGCCCAGGGCATTGTCGATGACCCGGGCGTCGACCGCGTGCGAGTTGTAATCCCCACCCGCCGTCGCCCATCCCGTCCCCGTGAGCCGATCGTTCCAGGAGACCTGCAACTCGCTCCACACGGCGGTGACCGGGTGGACGCTCCCGGTGAACGACGGCCCGATGCCCGCGCTCTGGTAAAGGTTCAGGGTCGCGTCGTCGATGACCGCGCTTCCGGGCAGGCCGCTCAGGTCGAACCAAAGGACGGGCCGGGACTGGGGATTCCGCCCGTCGAGGATCATCGTCGTGTCAGCCCCGTGGTTCTGGTTCGCGTTGTTTCGATCGAGCCACGCATCAACGCCCGTCGCCCCCGGCTGCAGGCTGAGGAGCGTCGACGGCCCGGAGGTCGCGGCGAGGGCGATGCTCCCGGGCCAACCTGCGCGGTCCACATTCGTCTCGCTGTCGGGCGCCGCGAAATCGGCCGCGGTCGTGCTGTTCCACCACTCGACTTGGCGGCGGAGATTCGCGACGCCGCCGGAAAGCTCCGTGCTCGAGAGGGCGTAGTCACCCGGTGTCGTGAAGTTCCACACCGCGAGGGAGGTTCCGTCAGGATTGTCCACGAGCCACGGATCCGCGGCGGCCCGTGGCGAGCCGGTCTGCAGGCCGGCCACGAGGCTGAACACTGTCAGAAGCAGCACGGCTGCTGAGGCCGCGGGCCCGCGGTGCATGGAGTGGTCTCCTTCGGCCCGAAGCCACTTGGCTCCGCCGAAAGACGAGGCGAATCGACCCCCCTGCCCCCTAATAAGCGCCGTTCGGTGGTTATCTACGATGATTCTACGGACGTACGACGGATCGGCCTCATTTCGCGGGGATTCGACCCGAGAGCCGATCCTCGAGGGCCTGCAACTCGTCCGCCCGCTTCCGTAGTCTCTCCTCGCGGTCCATCAGCTCGAGCGCCTTCTGTTGGATCAGCTTCACTCGACGCTCCATGTCCTTCCGCGCCTCGTCCGTGCCTTCGGCCGGCGGAGTCTTCGACGCGGCGTCCGCAAGCTGCGCCCGCGCTTTGTCCAGATCCGCCTCCTTCTCCGCAAGGATCCCTTCGCGGTGGGTGAGGGCCGTTTCCCGGTCGTCCGCTCCACGTTCGCGAGCCTGGACCGCGTCCTGTCTCTCGAGAATCTCGATTGCGCGGCTCTGCAGGAACTTCCGTTCCTTCGCGAGCTGTGCTTTTTCGAGATCGATCGCCTGCTTCACCGCGTCCGAAGGTTCGTGGCTCCCCTTGTGGGACTGGAGGAGCCGGTCCTTCGCCATTGTCGCGAACCTCTGGCTGAGTTCCTGGACCCGGCTTTCGATTTCCGCGCGCATCTTGGCGGCCTCCGCGTCCCGTCGGGTCCACTCGCCCCGCTCCCGCTCCAGGGTCTTCACGGCATCCTCCCGGGCCCGCTTCGCCTCGTCGGCCTGGGCGCCGGCCTCCCGGAGCTTCGTCTCGAGCTCCGCCGTCGCGGCCTGGAGCGCGCTGCGTTCCCCGGCGAGCTCCTCCCGGACTTTCGCAAGAGCTTCCGAGGCCGAGTGACCCGCTCCCTCGGCCTCCGCCGCCTTGCGTTCCAGCTGCGAGGCCCGGTCCGCCGTCGCGGCGATCTGCGCCTTCTGTTGATCGAGTTCCTCCGTGCGGCCACGCAGGTTCGCTTCGTCCGCCCTGACCCGGACTTCGAGCATCGCGAGGTCCGCCTCACGGGACTGCAGCCGCGCATCGCGTTCCGCTAGGGCTCGCTCCGCGGCCGCGACGCCCGCCGTATCGGCCTGAGGACGCTTCGATGCGGATGCCGAATCCACGTTCGCCGCCTTGAGCAGAAGAGCGATCCACTCGAAATCTTCCGGGTTCAATTTCCCTCGGGAGAGGAGGACGAACACGGTTCGTTGGTTCTGGAATGCGGTGAAGACGTATTCGCCGACGAACACGGACTCACGGTCTCCGATCCCCTCGGCAGGGAGCACCCGCAGGAAGTCGTTGTAGTCGATCGGACAGTCGGCGTCGAGGCTGTACTCCGACGTCATTTCCCCTGCGTCGTTCAGCACGAAGACTTTCTTGAGTTCGACCCGGCCCGTGCGACGAGGCGCTGCGGCGAGAAGAAGGACCGCGAGGCCCGGGCCGAGCCCGCGAACGAACGTGGCCTCTACGAGGGTCTCGAGGAGCCCCTGCAATTCGCTTCCCGCCTTGGGATTCCGCTCGGTGCCGAGCATGGCGTCGAGGTGAGCGAGCTCTACGTGCCCCGGTCGATATTTAATGAGAGGCACTCCGTTATCGAGGGTGAGAGCGCGTCACCCCGGCCGGTCGACCCGAGCTCATCGGGGCCGCGCGGCGTCCTCTGACTCCGGGGCGGCGGGCTCCCCGTCGACCCGCTGGAAAAAGGATCGCTGCATCCGGATCGCGTAGTCGCGCAAGGTGAGAAGTTTCGCCTCCCGCGCACGGATGTCTGCATCGAGTTCCCTCAACCGGGTCCCGGCGATCTGGAGATCCGACTCGACGTGCTGGACCCGCTGTTCCCGTACCGCGATTTGGGCATCTCTCTCCTGGAGTCCTCGCTCCCGCTCCCGGAGCATGGCCTCCCGCTTCGCGAGGGCCGGCGCTAGGTTCGGGACGAGATGGACGCGCGCCGCGGCGAGCAAGGTCCCGATCGAGCCGCGGTCCTCGATGCGAGGGACCCCGCGCGTCAGCACGACGAACCACAGATCGTCCACGCGGAACGGCGTGAAGGCGTGCTCGCCCTGGTAGAAGGACACGAGGTGTCGCATCCCGCTCATCGGAATCGCGCGGCGGAGATCCGAATACTCGAGGGTGCTGTCGTCGGCGAGGACGTACTCCCCGAGGAGGTCCGACCGATCGTCCAAGACGAACACCCTTTGGTAGTCCACACGGGGCATCCGTTTCGGTCCCGCGATCGCGAACCCCGTCGGGACGATTCCGCGGTCCGCATCGATTGTCTCCTCAAACGTCGCTTCACGCATCAACGTGGCACTCCTCCCCCTCGGTGGGCAGCGGAATATAGGAACCCGTCCCCTCTTGAGCGTTTCGCCGGAGGACGTGCGGGTTTCGCTATTGATTCGGGGAACGTCGCCGTGTCGAGATCAGATCTCACACGAGCCCGCGGGCCTTCGCGAGATCGTCCACTCCGAGGGCGAGCTGTGCATGGCCGCCGATCGACTCGAGTTGGATGATGCTCGTGATGTCGACGCCCGCGTCGCCGAGCTTCCGGGCGAGGGTCGCGAGGGCATTCGGGCGATCCGGGAGCCGCACGACGAGGACGGTCTTCTCGGAGGATCCGTAGCCGGCCTTCAGGAGGATCCCCCGGGCCTTCGCGGGCTGGTCGACGATGAGGCTCATGTACGTGCGACCCAACCCGGATTCCGCGCTGATCGCGTTGATGTTGATCTCCGAATCGCCGAGGAGCGCGGCGAGCTTCGCGAGCTCTCCGGGCCGGTCCGGGAGTTCCACGTCGATCTGGATCATGTCCTCGTCTTCGTGTATGTGCGCCGGAGACTACAATCCTTGCGCTCCGCCTCAAGTCTTATCCTCGGGCGGGCCTCTTCCTCCGCCATGCGCTACACCCTGACGTACGTAGGCCTGCAGGTGCGGGACCTGGACCGCTCGATCGCGTTTTACCGGGACGCCCTCGGCATGGAGGTCGGGGCGCGCGTCCGCGTCGCGGAAACGGGCGGGGAGCTCGTCGAGCTGCGAAGCCCTGGCGCCCTGACCGTCCTCGAACTCAACTGGTATCCGGAGGGATCCGCGTTCTTCAAAGGACCGTATCGGAACGGAGACGAATTGGACCATCTCGCCTTCGAATGCCAGGAGGTCGAAGTCGCGTACCGCGAGCTCCTCCGGAAGGGAGGCCGCCCGGGCCTCCCGCCGTTTCGGGAGGCAGGCTCCACGCTCGCGTACGTCCAGGACCCGGACGGGATCTGGATCGAACTGTTCGAGAAGCCGGAGGGAAACCCGCAACCCTAAGACCCCGCCCTCGTTCCGTGCGCCGGATCGTGTGGGCACCCTCTCGGACCTCGGGTTCGGCCTGACGACGGCGTTCGGATACGGGACGGGGGACTTCCTCGCCCGTCAGGCGTCGCACCGGATCGGCTCCGTTCGCGTCCTGTTCGCGCTCGAGGTTTTCGGGGCGCTCCTTCTCCTCCCGATCGCGTTCGCGTTGGAACCGGGACTGTGGGGTCCAGACGATCCGTGGCTCCCCCTCGTCGGTCTGGGCGCGATCAACTTCGTCGCCTCCTGGTTCCTGTACCGGTCCTTCGAGTACGGAGTCCTCTCCGTCGTCTCCCCGGTGGTCTCGAGCTACCCCGTCGTCACGGCGGGTTTGGCCTACGCGCTCCTCGGGGAGCGACCGAGCTCCCTCGCGAGTCTGGGGATCGCGGCCGCCCTGGTCGGGATGGTCCTCCTGTCGCAGGCCCGGGGCCACCCGGACAACCCTCCGCCGCGGGATGCGAGGCTCGGGCTTTTGAGTGCGTTCGGAGCGTTCGCAGGATACGGCGTGTTCTTCGTCGGGCTGGACCTCGTCGTCGGACCCATCGGTCCGGTCACGTCGGCGACCGTGGTCCGGGCGGTTGGCGCGACGATCCTCCTGGGCGCCGCGGCGGCGGGTCGCTTCGCGGCGGGCCGGTTTCCGCGGGACCTCTGGGCGTCCCTCGCCGCGATCGTGGTCCTGGACGAGGTCGCGTTCCTCGCGTTCAACTTCGGAATCTTGTTCGGTTCCGTGGCGATCGTCGGCACCATGAGCGGGCTGTTCAGCGCCGTGACGATCGCCCTCGCGGCCGCCGTCCTCCGGGAGCGACTCACGTCCCTCCAGTACGCGGGGATCGGGGCGATCTTCCTGGGCGTCGCGTGCATGGCTCTCGGCTGACGTACGGAGCCGCCCGGCACCCGTCAATTATCGGTCAATTATCGGACCCGATAAAGGCGTCCTTTCCATAATATAGCGTGTTGAAGAACGCGGATGAACCCCTGGCGACCGGCCAGGCTCGACTCAGAGGTCTTAGGAATGGTCGTCGCCTCGCCCCCCCGCGCACGCCGGGTCTTGTCGATCGTCGCGGTCCTTCTTGCAGCGTCTTTTGCCGCCGTGTTGTTCGCGGCCCCGCGCGCGTCCGCGCTCCGCGTCGTGAGCGGCCCGATCGTCGCGGACGAGGTGTGGGGACCCGTCGACAGCCCGTTCCTCGTCGTCGGGGACGTGACGGTCCGTGCGGGCGTCACGCTAACGATCCTCCCCGGAACGACCGTCCGGTTCGACCCGTCGAGGGCTCTCTACGTCGAAGGTCTCCTCACGGCGGACGGCGC
>DATEUA010000124.1:0-2270 GCA_035283405.1 Thermoplasmata archaeon
CACGCGCTGCGCGATGCGCTCCTCGTACGTGGGCACAAGTTCGTTGCGGTAGAACACCCCCATCGGGATGCGGTCGTCCCACTCCAGGGCCTTCTCGAGCGCCTGGGTCGCCTTCTTTCCGATCTCCGAGGAATCGTGGACGACCGGGTCGTACCCCCCGTCCCCGAGCGTATAGACGCGGGGCATCGCGCGGCCGCGCTCGTCCTTGCGATCCTCGCCTCCGTACCATTCCTTCGTGTTGAGGTTGTTGTACGTCGGGCAGGGCTGAAGGACGTCGAGGAATGCGTACCCCTTGTGCTGAACCCCGTCCACGATGAGGTCCCTCAGGTGCTTCACGTCGTAGGAGTAGCCGCGCGCGACCCAGGTCGCGCCCGCGGCGAGGGCGAGCCAGATCGGGTTTACCGCGTCGTTGATGTTCGGGTGGGCGAGGCTCTTCGTCTGGACCCCCAGCTTCAGGGTCGGCGAGGCCTGGCCCTTCGTGAGCCCGTACACCCCGTTGTCGTGGATGATGTACAGCATGTCGACGTTCCGTCGTCCCGCGTTCACGAAATGGCCGCCGCCGATCCCGAGCCCATCCCCGTCCCCGCTCAGGCAGATCACCTTCAGATCCGGGTTCGCTAGCTTCACGCCCGAGGCGTATGGAAGCGCGCGGCCATGCAGCGTGTGCACCCCGTACGTCTTGACGTAGTGGATCGTCTTGGCGGAACAACCGATGCCGGAGACGATCGTCACCCGGTGCGGCTCCATCCGCATCTCCGAGAGAGCCATCTGGATCGTTCGAAGGATGCCGAAGTCGCCGCATCCGGGGCACCAGTCGTTGTGGACCTCCGTCGCGTAGTCTGCCGGCTTGAGGACCTGCTCAAGTGCCATGGGTCAACACCGTCCGCTTCGGCCCGGTTCCCCGGACGACCGCCCCGAGGGCGTCGTACAGCTCGGAGGACGACATCGGCCGGCCGTTGTACTTGAGGATGGAATGGGTCATCTCCACGCCCGTCTGCTCGCGGACGATCCCCCCGAGCTGAGCGGTGAAGTTCATCTCGACGCCAACGCGCGTCGAAGCCTTCGCGAGGAGGCGCGCGACCGGTTCGACGGGGAACGGGTTGATGAGCCGGACGTGCAGGTATCCGAGGCGGGCCCCTTCGGCCCAGAGACGGTCGAGGGCGTCGAGCAGCGGGCCCTTCGTGGAGCCCCAGCTCACGACGACCGCGTCGGCATCCTTCGGTCCGAAGTAGCGGATCTTGACGTCCTCGGGAATCTCTCTCGCGGCGAGGTCGAGTTTCGCGAACCGCTTCTCCATCATCAGGTTCCTCAGGACGGGATCCTCCGTGATGTGGCCCTGCTCGTCGTGCTCGTCCCCCGTGTTCCAGAAGATCGTGCCCTCCTGGCCTAGGATCGCACGAGGGGACACGGGTCCGTTCCCCAGGTCGAAGCGTCGGTACGGCCCGGCGTTCGGCCCGCCGCCGTTCGCGAACGCGCCGCGGTCCACGCGGAGGTCGGACAGGTCCGGCACGGGGACCGTCGCGTAGCTGTTCGCGAGGGCCTTGTCGACGAGGTGGATGACCGGCATCTGGTATCGGTCCGCGAAGTTGAACGCGAGGAACCCGTCCCGGATGGACTCCTCGAAGTCCCCGGACGCGAGGAGGATGCGGGGCGCGTCCCCGTGGCCCGCATGCAGGGCGAACCGGAGGTCCCCCTGCTCGTGCCGCGTCGGCATCCCCGTGCTCGGTCCCGCGCGCTGGTAGAGCGTGATGACGACGGGGACCTCGTTGATCGACGCCCAGCCGATCCCTTCCATCATCAGGGAGAACCCGGGACCCGACGTACACGTGGCGGCGCGCGCCCCCGTAAGGGCGGCGCCGGTCGCCATCGTGATCGCGGCGATCTCATCCTCCGTCTGGACGACGAGGATCGACGCCACCTGGTCCCTCGCGAAGGAGGCGTCCTCCGCCTCCGGACCCGCTGCGCCGGTCAGGCTCAGCACCTCGTTCATCTCGAGGTACTCGCTCTCGTCCGAGGCGGGCGTAATCGGGTAGTAGGTCTGGAACCGGAGGCCCCCGTAGATCTTTCCCAGGGCGGTTGCCTGGCTCCCCATGAGGAACAGCCGGGGCTCCGACCGAGGGATCCGCTCGAGGCGGTAGCCGACGTCGGGCGCGAGGCTCGTCGCGAGCTCATGGGCGAGCTTCGCCCCCGCGGCGTTCATCTTTACGATGTTCGCCTTCGCGCGGAACACGTCCTGGAGGGCGCGTTCCATCGGCCCGAGGTCCAGACCG
>DATEUA010000125.1:0-34641 GCA_035283405.1 Thermoplasmata archaeon
CCCTCAACAGGTCCGCCGCGTGGCGCGGTGCCCCGAAGCCGCCCGACGCGATGAGGGGGCGTCGAATCCTGCCCCTCAGCGCGCGATACAGCTCCAGGTCGTATCCCGTGCGGGTTCCGTCGCGGTCCATGCTCGTGACGAGGAACTCTCCCGCCCCAAGGGCCTGGGCCTCCGATGCCCACGCGAGCGCATCCAGATCCGTCCGATTCCGGCCTCCGTTCGTGTAGACGGCCCAGCGACCCCTCTCGCGCTTCGCATCGATCGCGACGACGACGCACTGAGACCCGAAGGCCTCTGCCGCCTGTTCGATGAGGGCGGGGCGCGAGACCGCGGCCGTGTTCATGCCAACCTTGTCCGCGCCGTTCCGCAGGAGTCGGGACACATCGTCCACGGATCGAACGCCGCCTCCGACCGTGAGCGGGATCGTGAGGGACGCCGCCGTGTCGCGGACGACGGACACGAGGGTCTCGCGCCCTTCCACAGATGCGGATACATCGAGGAACACGATCTCGTCGGCTCCCTGCTCCTCGTACCGGGCGGCCGCCTCCACGGGATCACCAACGACCCGGAGATCCTGAAATCGGACGCCCTTCACGACCCGGCCGGCGTCCACGTCGAGGCATGCGATCACGCGTGGCACGGGACTCACGGAGACTCCTCCCACTCGACCTTCCCCTTCAGGGACGGGCCTCGGGGCGACGGCTCGAGGGCGCGCGCGAGTGCGAGGCCGAACGCCTTGAACGTCGCCTCGAAAACGTGGTGCGGTTCCCCCGGCCGCAGCGTGACCTCGTGGAACGTGATCCTGGCCTCCGTGACAAGGGAGCGCAGCGCGTGCTCCGCCATCGACGCGGGCGGGAGATCGGACCGATAGTAGGGGCGGTCGACGAGGTCGACGGCGACCTGGACCAGGCTCTCATCCATCGGCACAAGGGCCTCCCCGAACCGGGCGACGCCCGCGTCGGGCAGCGCCTTGCGGAGCGCCCGTCCAACGGTCGTGGCGACATCCTCGGTCACGTGGTGGCTTTGATCGCCCGTCGCATCGACCGACAGGTCGATCCCCGCATAGCGGGCGAACGTCTCGAAGAGATGCGTCAGGAAGCCGTCGTCGACGCGGCCTTCGAAGCGGCCGCTGCCGCGGAGCGTCAGGGACACCTTCACCTCCGTCTCCTTCGACCCGCGACGGACCACGACGGGCTTCGACGTCAGCGCATCGCCTCCTCGGCCTCCTCGAGGTCGAGAGCCCCCGAGTACAGGGCCTTCCCGACGACGGCGTGATCGTACCCGGCGCGGCGAAGCGTCCGCAGGTCTCCCGGACCCGCGACACCGCCCGCCGCGATCCGCGGCCTCGAGCATCGTCTCAAGAGCGCCTCGTCCGCATCGCCGACGCCTCGGAGACGTCCCTCCCGCACGACATCGGTGAAGAGCACGCCCTCGAGGGGCAGTTCGTTCGCGAGGTCGACGAGTCCGCGTGCATCCGCGGTGGAGGCACGCTGCCAGCCCTCCACGAGCAGGCCCCGGGAGTCCCGGTCCAGAGCGAGGATGAGCCTGGACGGGAAGCGGACCGCCATGTCGCGGAGCCATGCGGCGTCCCGGATCGCTCGTGTGCCGACAATCGCGCTCGCCGCGCCGGTCCCGAGGATCTCCCTCAGAGCGCTCTCGTCCCGGAGCCCTCCGCCGACCTGGACCGGGACGGCGATCTCCCGCAGGATGGATCGGACCGCCTCGCGGTTCTCCCCCCGACCGAGGGCGGCGTCCAGGTCGACCACGTGGAGACGTCGCGCCCCGCGGCGCTGCCACGACCGCGCGAGGCCCGTAGGATCGTCGGAGACGACCTCGGCGGTCTCCGGGCGACCGCCAACGAGGAACACCGCGCGCCCGCCCATCACGTCGATCGCGGGGATCACTCCGATCGGATCACCCCCGATTCCTTCAGGAATCCGCGGAGGACCGCCCGGCCGACCCGAGCGCTCTTCTCCGGGTGGAACTGCACTCCGAAGACGGACCCGTTCCGGACCGCGGCCGCGAAGGGACCCCCGTGGTCGCTCGTCGCGACGACATGCGCTCCCTCGGAAGGCGCCGCGAAGGAATGGGCGAAGTAAACCATTGACTCGTCCCTCAGACCCTGGAGCCATGGATCCGGCCGCGCGTCCAGCGGGCTCCAGCCCATGTGGGGCACGACGTCGGCACGAAGCGCCCGGACCTTGCCGGGAAAGAGTCCGAGGCCTTCCCCGGGCCCCTCCTCGCTCGACTCGAACAGGATCTGCATGCCCGCACAGATCCCGAGCACGGGGACTCCGTCGGCCACCGCGGCGAGGATGGACCGTCGTGTGTCCGAGATCCCTCGGACGACGGCCGGGAACGACGCGACGCCTGGCAGGACGAGGCACCGCGCCGCGCGCACCGCCGCCCCGGAGGTCGTGACGGTGACGGAGAGGCCCTCGCGACGGAACGCCTCCCGGAGGCTGAAGAGGTTCCCTGTGCCGGAGTCCACGAGGGTCACACGCGTCATGGGGCGACCTTCTCGAGCGCCTCCAGGAGCCGGTCGTCCTGAGCCAGCGTCCCGATCCCGATGCGTAGGGACGATCCCTCCCGCCCTCCGGGCCAGTCGACGAGCTTGACTGCGATCCCGCACGCACGAAGCGCGTCCCGGACGTGAGCCCCGTTCGAGATCGGACCCACGAAATGGAAGTTCGCGACGGACGGCCAGACGGGCCACCCGCTCGTCTGGAGCTTTCGGAAGACCCGCGACCGTTCTGCTTCGACCGCCGAGACGACCTTCTCCACGAAGACCGAATCCTCGAGGGCGGCCAGGGCGACCCGCTCACTAAAGGAGCTGACGTTGTAGGGCATCTTCACGGACCGAAGCCGGTCTACGAGGGGCGGGCGCCCGAGGCCGTACCCGATCCGGATCCCCGGAAGGCCATACGCCTTCGAGAACGTCCGCAACACCAGGACGTTGTCCCGCTGCCTCGCGAGAGGACGCAGGTCCTGTCGGGCGAACTCCGCGTACGCTTCGTCGATGATAACGGGCGCCGCGGTGCGGTCAAGGAGATCCTCGAACACGCTTCGCGGGAACGCGGCCCCCGTCGGGTTGTTCGGGGACGGAAGGAAGTACGCGTCCGCGCGGAGGGACGCAAGCGCATCGACGGGAAGATCGGCCTGCACGGGCACTCTGCCGACCCGCAGTCCGCAGGCCCGGGCCGCATGGTCGTAAATCCCGAAGCTCGGCGCGAGGACCCCGATCGACCCGCCCGTCGGCACGAGGGTGCGCATCGCCAGGTCGATCAGCTCGTCGGACCCGCAGCCGATGATCAACGCCTCCGGCGGGACTCCGAGACGGTTCGACAGGGCGGTCCGAAGCCGCGGGAGGTCCACTTCCGGATACATCGCGAAGTCCTCCGCTCGACTCGACCCGAGCGCCCGGTTCACGGCCGATTCGTTCAGAAACGGAGCGAGGTTCAGGTCGAGCCGCGTGAGCTGTTCCTCTTCGAGGGTCCGGCTCATCTTGTCACCCCTTTCGCGGCGGTCGCACGGGCCTCGAGGGCGGCCGCGTGGGCCTCGAAGCCCTCCGCCCGAGCGAGGATCGCCCCCGGTCCCGCGAGGTCGGCGACGTCACCCGGCTCCAGTTCCACGTAGGCGATGAACCGGACGAACTCGAGGACGTTCAGCCCGGCACGCCAACGGGCGCTTCCGGCCGTCGGCAGGACGTGGTTCGTCCCGGCGACATAGTCGCCGAACGGGGCAGCAGACGATCGCCCAAGGAAGACGCAACCCGCGTTGCGAACGGCGTATCGGAAGGCAGAGGCATCCTGTACGGCGAGGACGAGATGCTCCGGGGCGATGCGGTTCGCGAGGTCGATCGCGTGCGAGGTAGATGCCACCACGACTATGGCCCCGCGGTTGCGAAGGGTCTCGAGTAGAACCTGACCCGTCGGGAGCAGGGACGCCCGACGATCGACCGCCTCGAGAAGCTCGGCGGGGGGGCGCGGACCCACGAGTACCGCAATCGCGACGGCTGCGGGGTCGTGCTCCGCTTGGGCCAAGAGCTCCGCCGCGAGAAGATCCGCGGAAAGCGTCTCGTCTGCGACCACGACGACCTCGCTCGGGCCCGCGATTCCGTCCGTGGCCACGTGTTCTTGGACCAGGAGTTTCGCCGCCGTCACGTAGACGTTCCCCGGTCCGACGATCTTGTCGACGGGCCGGACAGACGCCGTCCCGTACGCAAGGGCCGCGATCGCCTGGGCTCCGCCCGAGACAAGGACCTCGTCCGCGCCCGCGATGGCCGCGGCCGCGAGGACGGCATCCGGAGGCACGCCGATTCCCCTCGCAGGAGGCGTCGCCACGATGATTTCCCGAACGCCGGCAATCCGAGCAGGGATGCATCCCATGAGGGCCGTCGAAGGATAGCCCTGGGGTCCGCCGGGCACGTACAGACCGATCCGATCGAGGGCGCGGGGCATCATGCCCGCGCGGGATCCCTTCGGACCAATCGGGATCTCGTACCCGGTCGGAAGCTGTTTGCGGTGGAACGTCTCGATCCGGGAAGCGGCAAACTCGAGCGCAGCGCGCAAGGATGGCCCAATCCGCGTGAGGGCCGCCTCGAGGTCCGACCGCTCGAGGACGAGCTTCCCGAGGCGTGCGCTGTCGAACTGTTCCGCGAAATTCCTAAGCGCGTCGTCCCCCTGAGCTTTCACGTCCTCGAGGACCTTCCGAGCGACCGACATCGCAGCGTCGAGGGAGGGCCGCCGACGGGCGAGGATCGCCGCGACCTCTGCGGAGGACCGGTCCTTCGCGTCGATTACCCGCACTACACCACCATCCGCTCGATCGGCACGACGAGGATCCCCGTCGCGCCGACGTCCTTGAGGAGGGCGATCACCGCGTTCAGCTCGTCTTCCTTCACGACGACGTGCATGGCGACCATGTCCTCGCGACCCATGAGGTTCATCACGGTCGGGCCCGAAATTCCGGGGAGGAACGACCGGACTTCCGCGAGCCGATCGACGGGGACGTTCGCCATGAGGTAGCGTCGAGACTCCGCTTCAACGACGCTCTGGATCGCCGACGCGAACTCGCGGATCTCCGCGGACTTCTCGTCGAGGCTTCTCGGGGACGCGACGAGGACCGCTCGGGACTCGAGGATCACGTCGAGGACCTTCAGGTGGTTCATCCGCAGGGTCGATCCTGTCTCGACGAGATCCACGAGGAAATCCGCGGCCCCGATGCTCGGCGTGAGCTCCGCGGCGCCGCGCACCTCGACGATCTCCACGGCCTTCCCGAGCCGCCGGAAGTAGCCGCGCACGAGGTTTGGGAACGAGGTCGCAACCGAAGATCCGTCAGGCACGTCCGTCGCCGATTTTGCGGCAGACGTCTCGGAGGCCGCGAGGCTCAACCGGCAGTACCCGAAATTCAGGGACATGAGCCGCTTCACCCCGTTCCCCGATTCCTCGAGGATGTCGAGGCCCGTGATCCCTACGTCCGCGGCGCCCGATTCGACGTACCGCGGGATGTCCCAGGGGCTCGCGAACAGGACCTGATATCGGCCTTTCCCCGACTCGACGAGAAGCTTTCGATCGTTCGCTCCGGGGATGCGCAGCCCAATCGCCCGCAAGAGACCTGCGGCGTCCTCGGCTAGTCGACCCTTGTTAGGAATCGCCGTCCGGATAATCGTCATGGAGAAACTCCTGCGCCTGGGAAGGCGCGTCCGCTCATCTCACTCAAACATGACAGAAATAATGCGCGCTTACGCGGCGCCCGAAGAGCAGTCGACCTGCGTCTGGGCCGCATGAAGGCAACCCCACGCTGCGACGGCTGCTTGCATCGTGGTGGGGGCGACGCGGACCACGTTTATAACGATTTGCTCGACCCGCAGCGCCGTTTCGACAAAATTGTCGAACTCGACCCGACTCCTGCATCGTTGTGCGAAGCTGGACAGGGACGGTCTTCAGCGTCGAGGTTTCGATCTCGCCTCGACGGCGCCTTCGATTGACTGGGCGAGGGCCTCCCCCATTCGCCGGTACCCGTCGACGTCCGGGTGCAGCCCGTCCGGGGAACCGCGGAGCCTGTCCCCGTCGCGAGGATCGGCCACGGCGGCGCGCGTGTCGCAGAACGGGATCGACAGGATCCTGGCGAAGGACTCGATCCAATGATTGAGCTCATGCATCGCGAGGTTGGCCCGTTCCGTCGCTGCGTCGTATGGAAGGACCGACCCGGCGACGGGAACGATGCCCGCATCGATCGCCTCCGCGTAGATCGGCCCCAGGTTCCTCTCGACCGCTTCCGGCAGAAGCCCTTGAAAGATGTCATTGACGCCGGCGAGGACGATCACATAGTCTGGCCGCGCCTCGAGTACGTCCCGCGCGAATCGGGTGCGGATCTCGTCGGAACGCTCCCCGTTTACCCCTCGGTTGAGGACCGTCCATTCCGGATGGGCTTGCATCATCCAGTACCCGCACTGACTCTCGGGATTTCCTCGGCCGTCCGGAGGGGCCTCAATGGGCGATTGGAATCCGGGCGTGCCCGCGATGGTGGAATCGCCGAGACCGACGATCCTCAGGGGGCGCGCCATCGCGACTCGCGAGGCCATCTACAGTGAAAGGTTTTGTGGGCGTCTCAAGATCGCGCCACGAAGACCTTTTTCACGGTCCTCGTAATCGTCCATCGAACGCGGCCCGGAGGGAAGTGCGCGGCCTCACCTCCTTTCACACGAATCGTGCGGCCCCCCTCGTAGCGGATGCGGGCGTCGCCTTCCAAGAAGTACACGAACTCGTCCACGCCGAAGGTCCAGTCGAACGTGCCTGGCGAGCAGTGCCAAATTCCGCAGGCATAGCGGCCGCCGTCTTCGTCGTAGAGGAGGAACGTCCGCGCCTTCGGGCTCCCCTTGATGATGTCCGCCGCCGGGACGGGGTCGTCCTTGACGCGCGCCGCGCGGAACCTGACCTTCACGGGCCGTTCGGTCATTCGAGATCACGCCTCATCTATGCCGCATCGCAGGTCTACACTTAAGGAACCCAGCGGTGTCCTGAGCCTGGGGACCGCGATGCGGAGCGCGGCGTCGCACGTTTGGATTCAGAGAAACAAATCCGGAATCGATAAGACAGGGCACCCTCCTTTCGTACAGGGGAACGTCCCTTCGTGCGAAAAGACATCGATGACCGCGCTCCTTTGTTCGCGACGGTAGGAGGACTTGCGGGAGCCCTCTTGGCTCTTATTGTGTTCGGAGTCCTCGGTGCACAACCATGGCTCTCGGTTCCCTGGGGGGATTTCATCTTCTCTTTGTACGTGGCCCCGGTCATCCCCGCGGTGACGACGTTCGTGGCGTGCACGTGCGGCCACGCGGCGCCTAGGGGCTGGCCCTTCGTCCGCGGAGGCGCCGCCGCGGCGGCCTACCTCACCTTCGTCTGGGCGGGACTCGGGGGGTATGGCCTGCTCGGTCCGTATTCGGCCTACGCCCGAGTCGAAGATCTTGTCGTCTGGGTCTTCGGGCCTGTTGCCCTCATGGCACTCGCGACATTCGGCGTCGCGTCGGTCGCCCACAGGCGGGTCTTGCGCGAATCGGCACTCGCAGGAGTGCCCTCACGGCGGAGCCTCCTGGAGAAGGTAACCGTGTACCACGTTCTCGCCGCCGCGTTCGGGGCGCTGAGCATTCCACAGGCCGTGGAACTGGGGAGCCGGAGCGGCCCATACATCCTCTTCATCTTGCCCATTCCCATGTTCCTGTTCGTCCTCGGCTCTTCGAGTTGGTTCTGGGCCGCCGTGACGCGCGATCCGGAGCGGGTGAAGGGGGACATCATCGCCGCTCTTCTTCTTCAGAGTCTCCCTCTGGGTATCATGGGTCCGTTCGCGGTCTTCGTCCTTCTCGACCACGTTCTGCCTGGAACGTACACGTGGAGAGATCCGTACTATCAGAACATCATCACAGACCCCACCCTGGCGATCTCTCCCTTCCTCGGCTTTGCGACGTTCGCGGTTCTCACCTACATCTTGGTGACGGAGTGGCGAGGCCCGGCATCCGCAGAGGGCGCGCCGGCCGCAGAGGCATGAGGGTCGGTCGACGGACACGGACCGGCGCCACGGATGCACGTCGCGCATCCGCCGCGAGCGTCGTCTCGAATCGGGAGCCCGAGTACCCTTTAAGGCTGCCGGAGGCGTTCCAACCCTCCGTGGTCCGCGCGGCGAAGCCCATGCGGAAACGCGACGGCCGTCCAGGTCCGCCGCAAGGCTATCCGAAGGACCCGGACCGCTACGCGGACCCCGCGAACTGGAAGTACCCGGTCCACACACCATTCCACGCGCGGGCTGCACGTCGTTACTTCAACAAGCCCGGCAATCGCGCGCGCTACACGCCAGAGGAGCAGGCTTACGTCGACAAGAAGATTAACGAGGCCCTCGAGCGGTTCGGCGTCGCCGTGAAGATCCGCGGAGGGGAAATCGAGGAAGAAGCTGGAATCATCCAGGCAGACGTGCCCATGAACAAGGACATCGATCGGATGGGCCTCGACGAGCTACTTCTCGTCCTCCTTGGCCGGAACCGGTTGGAGTCCGCGAAAGGAATCGCACCGGAGCTCATCTCAATCGACAAGGAGACCGCAACCCTTCTCTCCGGATCCGTGAAGGCGTACGCCGTCCGGATCGACACGAAGGAGCGACTCCTCGAACACGACTGCGTCGACTTCCGCACGAATCGCGCGACCGCGAGGTTGCTCTGCAAGCACCTGGGGGCCTTCCTGCGGCAGGTGGATTCGGCCAGAGGGATCCGGCTCCTCCGCGGGCTCCTCCGAGAGCGGGACCACTGGACGTTCCAGTAGGCGCGGGGACCGCGAACTTCTTCTGCCGTCCGGGCCATCCTGAGGTACGAGCGGTCGGGCGCCGGGGAGGGGATCGATGGTCCGCCTGGGAGGTCGGCAGGGCGTCGGCCCCTGGCTCCCCGTCCTCCTCGGGTTCTCGTTCGCCGTCGGCCTTGCCGCCCCCGCCCACGCCGTGACCTACGGGATCCCGGACGTCGTGCACACAAGCGTGGGCGCGATCCTCTTGGACTTCGATGGACCCGGCGCATTGCAATGGTGCACCGGGACGCTCATCTCCGCGCGCGTCCTCCTGACCGCGGGGCACTGCACGCGCGACCTGGACCGGTATCGCGTCCCCGTGGACGTCGTGCGCGTCAGTTTCGCGCTGAACATCTGGTCCGATCCAGCGTCCTGGCGGACCATTGAGGGATGGGTCACGCACCCCGAGTTCCGATGGGGGCCCACGTCGGACCCGCACGACCTCGGCGTGATCGTGCTTACGCGGCCCGAGACGAGCCTCGTCCCCGCGACCCTCGCGCCGATGGGCTATCTCGACGGTCTCGCGGCGAGGGGCCAGCTCCGAGGGGCGTCCTTCGACGTCGTCGGGTACGGGCAGAACCAACATGGGGTCGTGACCGGGTACCGCCAGATCGCGCAGTCGATCGGACTATCCCTCCATTCCGCGTGGCTCTACCTCTCCCAGAATCCGCACCGCGGCGCCGGAGGGACGTGCGAGGGCGATTCGGGTGGCCCGACGTTCCGCTCGGACGGAGGTCCGGAGGTCCTCGTCGCGGTCACCTCTTGGGGCGATGCCGTCTGCGTGGCCACGGGCATCAACTACCGGGTCGACACGCCAGACGCGAGGGCCTTCCTGGCGATCGCCGTCTCGACGTACCGGTAGACGTGTTCACGGCCCTCGGCGGGGGACCGCCGCCTTCCGGGCGACAAGAGGAACCCGCCGCCGGGCTGTCCGGCCCGCGACCAGGAACGACCCAAGCGAGGCGACCGCGAGGGAGATCTGGGCGAGCGGGGCGATGGTGGCCGAGGGGTCGGCGGGCGGCAAGAGTCCGAAGAGGAACGCGGGAACGACCGCGGCAGTTCCGGCGATGGAGACGACGCCGATTACCATCCAGGACCGCACATCGCGCACCTGAGGAGGCGCCGACGTCGCGACGAAGACCGCCGCCGTCGTGAGGACGACCAGGCCCGCGAGGCTCGGCGTGACGAACGCCGCCGGCAGGCTTCCCTCCCCGAGGCTCAGGAAGGTCACGAAGTGCACGGTCAGGGAGGCGATGCAGACGAGGAGGTAGGGTCTGGGACTCCCGTGGCCTCTCCAGGGGTCCTCCGCCGTCCGGGAGGCTTCCAACGTGCGGTACGCATAGTACACGAAGATCGCCCACGCGGGGATCGAGAACAGGGGCGAGAGGGTGTGTGCTACAATCGAGAGACCGTACAACGGCACGAGGGACTCCCACGCCGTCGTCCAGTCCACCGGACGTCTCGGAGCCGCGGCCATGCGTCCATTCCGGAAGGGGGGCCCGTCGATGAACCTCTCGGTCAGAGCCGGCCGAAATCCCGCGCGGCGCCGTCCGTCTCCCGCTTACGGGACTCCCTCGGAGCTCTCCCGACGGGCTTCTGGCACTCCGGACACGCCACCCCGGATTCGAGGCACGCCTTGCACAGCCACGCGCCGCAGGTGTGCCGCTCGACGCCCTGCGCATCGTGGGTACCGCACACAGCCTTTCCGGCGACGGGCTCCTTCGCCGCCGCCTTGTGGGGCTTCGCGGCCCCTGGCGTCTGCGGCGCCTCCGGCGCCTCCGGAGGGTTCGGTTCGTCCCCTTCTTCCGTCTCTTCGCCGGACTCCGGTGCACCGGGCGTCCGCTCCTCGGGCCTCGCGTTCCTCGCCTTCCTCTTTTGGGTAGGGACCTCAGGCCCGGGCTCCGTCGTGATGCGGTAGCCCCCGCCCTCGAAGATCTTCAGCGACGTCTCCAGCTTCTTCGCCTCGAACGGGCCGAGCCGCAGCTCCCGCGCCAGGTCCACGAGGTTCCACTCCTCCTTGGGCAGCTCCATCGCCTGGCGGATCAGGTCGTCGTTCCCCCATGCGGCGGTCGGCTCGAGATGCGCGCCCCGGACCCAGTCGAGGTAGCCCCAGAGGGCCCGAGCCTCCTCGAGCTCGACGTTCGGCAGCGCGGACGCGACGTCCGCGAGCCGGACCTCATCAAGATCTTCGAACCGCCGCAAGACCGTCGCGCCGATCGCCTCGAACCGCTGCAGGTCGGACGACTCCAGGCGCTCCGGCGCCAGGGGGATCGGCTCGTTCACGTACCGGATCACCTCGTCGAGGTAGTCGCTCGGGACCGAACAGTACCGGAAGACCTCCTCGCGCGTCGCGGGCCGCTCCATCTGGCGTTCGTACCGGACGACGGACTCCGCGAACGTCTCGACCTTCGCGATGTGCAGCCGTTCCTCCGCGGTCGCCTTCCCCTGTCGGGCCGCCTCGTATCCGGGGTCCAGGGCGAGGGCCGCGTCGAAACACCGGAGGGCCTCCTCGGCGCGCTTCAGGTGAAGGAGCGCGATCCCCTTGCTGTTCCAGTACGCCTTGTCGCGCGCGTCGAGCCGGATCGCCTCGTCATACGCTTCGACCGCGTGTCCGTACTGGCCCGCGCGTTCCTCCGCGAAGCCGCGCATGTACCATAGGGACTTGTCGGTCGGCCGGGCCGCGGTCGCGTGGGAGAAGGCCACCGCCGCGTCGGGGAACTGCTCGAGCTTCAGGTGGGCCATCCCCTTCCCCCGCCACGCGTCCCCGTGGGCGGGGTCCCGGGAGACGGCCTCCGCATACGCTTTGAGCGCATCCTCGTGCCGCTCGAGGCTCGCGAGGGCCTCCCCCCGCCACGCGAGGAGGTTCGCGTCGTCCTTATGGAACTTCAGCGCGAAGTCGAACGCCTCGAGGGATTCCTGCGCGTGGCCGGTCTTCAGGAGGCAGTAGCCCTTCGTGCGGTGCGCATCGTAGTTGTTCGGGTCCTTCGCGAAGACGGGCGCGAGGGCGGAGAGGGCGTCGTCGTAGTGTCCGTCCGCGGCGACGCACATCGCCTTCCCCGTAAGGAAGCCGAGATGGTTCGGCTCGAGGAGAAGCCCATCCTGGAACATCCGGAGGGCGTCGACGACGCGGCCGACGTCGAAGAGGATCCGCCCCCGTCCTGCGATCGCGTCCCGGTCTCCCGGGCTCAAGGACAGGGTGTGCTCGTACGCGGCGAGGGCATCGTCCCGTCGTCCGAGGCGGGCGAGGAGCGCACCCTTCGAGTTCCACGTCCGTCGGTCCATCGGGTCCGCGCGGCCTGCGTAATCGAGTGCTTCCACGGCGGCGTCGACCTTCCCCAGGGCCTCGAGGGCCCGAGCCTTCTCCCGGGCGGCGTCCGTGTCCCGGGGATCGATCTCGAGGAGCCGGTCGCACACGTCGATGATCCCCTTCGAGTTCCCCTGGACCCCGAGGAGCTCCCGTTTCACTCGGAGGTAGTCCGCCCGGTCCGGGGCGAGCCCGACCGCCTTGTTCACGGACGACAGGGCGACCTTGTCCTCGCCCGCGGCGCGAGCGAGCCGGGCGCGTCGCATCCAGGCCTCCGGATCCTTCGGGTCCGCGGCCGCGAGCCGCTCCGTCGCGTCGAATGCCTCGCGGGTGCGACCGAGGGCCTCGAGGGCCTCACAGAGACCATGGGCCGCCTCCCGCTCGTGGGGCCTCGCCGAGAGGACCCGCTCGAACACCGGCAACGCGTCCTCGTATCGGTGGAGCTCGAGGAGGCACCTGGCCTGGCGAACGGACGCGTCGACGGCCTTGGGATCGAGCCGGGCGACCTGACCGAAGGCCTCGATCGCCTCCTCATACCGCTTCAGATAGACCAGAGCATCCCCCTTGCCGCTCCAGGACGTTGCGTCCCGGGGATCCAGCGCGACGGACCGCTCGAATGCCGCGACCGCCTGCTCGAACCTCTTCGCGCCGACGAGTGCAACACCGTAGTGGTGCCACGCGAGGCGATCCTCCGGCGCGTACCGCGTCGCCCGTTCCATGGACTCGACCGCGTCCGCGTAGTTTTTCATCCGGTACTGGGCCCTCGCGCGGCCATGCCACAAGGGCCCGGAGGCGGGGTCGGACTCGAGGGCGGCATCGAACGCGGCGATCGCCTCCACGTACCGCTCGAAGGCGAACAGAAGGGAGGCCTTGTGGGCCCAGGCCGGACCGCATTTCGCGTCGAGACGGAGGGCCCCCTCGTAGGCCGCGAGGGCTTCCGCCCGCTCCTCGAGCGCTTCGAGGGCCTCGCCGCGGACGACCCACGTGCCGACATCGCCCGGCTCGACCTCGAGGATCGCCTCGCACGCGCGGAGAAGCACCTTCGCGTTCGCCGATCCTTTCAACGCGTCCCTCCGGCCTCGGAGGGCGTCGAGGTCCTGCGGCGCGAGGACGAGGGCATCTTCGAAGGCGGCGTAGGCCTCCTCGGAGCGGCCCAGGGCGATGAGGGCCCGCCCCCTGTCGACCCTAGTCCGGACGTCATCCGGCTGGAGCGCGAGGAGCCGATCGCAGGTCGAGACGAGGTCCGACCACCGCGCCTCCGCAAGGAGGAGGTCGTGCCGCGCGCGAAGGCCTTCGACGGACCCGGGCTCGACGGCGAGGAATTCGTCGATCGCCGCGAGGGCGTTGTCCTTCTGTCCCAGGCGGGCGTACGCCTCCGCACGGGCGTGGAGCGCGTCCGCATTCCTCGGGTCAAGGGCGAGAATCCGGCCCGCTTCCCGGTGGGCCTCGTCCCAACGCGTGATCGCCCGCAGCGCCCCGAGCCGCCCGAGGCGAGCGGGAAGGACCTTCGGGGTGAGAGCGATCGCTCGGTCGTAGGACCCGACGGCGTCCACGGGCCGGTTCGCCTTCCGCAGGAGGTCGCCCCTCGCGGACCAGGCGCCTGCGTCCCCATCCCGGAGCGCGAGGGCTTCGTCGACGGCCGAGAGCGCGTCGTCAAGTCGACCCGCCGCGGCGAGGACGTCCGATCGGAGCTTCCACGCGTCCGGATCGGATCGGTCGAGGTCGAGGCAGCGATCGAGGCAGCGGAGCGCCTTGTCGTACTCTCGCGTGGCGACGTACAACAGGGCTTTCCCTTCGAGGGCGTCCCGACGCTCCGAGGAGATCCGCAAGGCGCGACCGTACGCGTCGTGCGCGTCCGGGATTTCACCGCGACGTCGGTGTGCGTCCCCCTTCCGTGCCCACATGTCCACGTCGTCGGGGGACAGGCGGACGATCCGTGCGTACCCGTCCACGTCGTCCGGATCGAGGTTCACGGCCTGGATGAACGAGCGAATCGCCTCGGTCCTCTGGCCGAGCGCGGCGTGGGCGTCCCCTTTGTGCTCCCAGATCTCCTTCGAGCGCGAGTCGAAGCGGAGCGCGGAGTCGTAGTACGAGAGGGCGTCCTCCGCCTTGCCCTGCGAGACGTACAGGTCGCCCTGGTAGCCGAGCGCCGCGACGTTGCCTCGATTGTGCGTCAGCGCCCTTGCGACGGCGAACCGGGCGTCCTCGGATTCGTTCACGGAAAGGAATCCGCCCCCGAGGCGCGCGTACGCGTCCGCCCAGGCCTCCGCGCTGCGCCGGACCCGGGCGTCTGCGGCTTCGAGCAGCCTCAGGGCGCGGCGAAAGTGCGTGGTCGCTCGACCCGGAGACCCCGATCGTTCCTTCGCGAGACCTTCCTCGGTGAGGCGCTTGACCTTTTCGAGGAGACGTCGTTCGTTTGCAAGACCGGAGAAGAGGGGCATGGGTCCCATCCCATTCGCGGACGGCCCGACGGCGCGAGCGCGTCTGACGACCGGCCGACATGTACGAAGGTTCGCTTAAACGTGTCGCCCTCGATGGGTGCGGTGGCCGTGGCGTCCCTTCGGGAGAGGGGCGGGCCGGTGGGCCTAAATACCGTGCCGCCCGTGTGGGGCAGGCGACCGTCAGACACGGGAGGAAATCGGCTTGAAGGACCGTCTGGATGCAGCAAGTCTGCGAAAGGAGACGAAGGACTGGATCACGACGCATACGCTCCGGGACGCACGCGCCATCGCGTCGGATCTGCAGAACGCCGGAGAGGACGTTGGCGGGCTCCTCAAAGCGATCGAGGATCTCGAGGGGCTCGTCGGTGGGGGATCCGCGAAGGGACGAAGCCAGTCCAAGAGGTGAAGCGGTTTCGAGTCGGCCGACAAGCGCGGTCGCGCATGCCTCCCGACGTCACGACCGCGGGCAAGGACTCAAGTACCCTCGTCTGAGTCCCGTCGGAACGCGCGCGGGTAGTCCAACGGTAAGACTCAGGCCTTCCAAGCCTGCGACGCGGGTTCGACTCCCGCCCCGCGCACTCCAAGTATCTCCCTCCTGCGGGCTCCGCCTCATGAGAAAGGGATAGGAACGACGAAGTATGGAGTCCGTGATTGAATCCGCGAGGGAATCATGGCCCGAGGCACGAAACGGGCTTGTCCTGCGTGCGGGTCGACCCGGATAGTCCGGATCTTCTACGGCCTCCCGACGCAAGATTCCATGGACGACGTCCTCGAAGCCTCCCGCCGCGGCGAGATCGACCTGGGTGGCTGTATCGTCTCGGACGACGACCCGGAGTGGCATTGCAAAGCTTGCGGGAACGAATGGAGGCCTGCGGCGGTCATTCCCCCTGCACGCGAAAAATAGGGTGGATCGGCGGAGTCGTGGAGGCGACCCTTCCGCCGATCGACCATGGGATGGATGAGAGCGTCAACCGTCGTCGTCCGAGGTCCCGTCAAGAGACAGGGAGCACCCGTACGACGCGTAGACATCCTGCCAGCTGTAGTGGTTGTCCGTCATCATATCGTCCACCGACACCGCGTCCGGCGCACGTGCCACGGACGGACGAAGACCTGGGGCTATAAGGCACGAATCGAGGGAGAGGTGTGCGAAAGTACTCCCTTGGCAGAGTGAAACTACTACCGCATCGTCAGCCACTCGAACACGGCGTTCGCCAGAACCGCCGCGGCAACGCCGACGAGGACGAGGGCGACACCGACCTCGCCCAACGCACCGGAGAACCCGGCCACGGCTCCGACGCCGATCAGGAACGCGGTCGTCCTCGCCTTCGAAGTGGCGTCCGTGAACACGACGAGGAACCCGAGCGCTCCGAGGAAGACGACGATCGCGATGAGGGCCGCGGTCCCAAGGTCCGCGAGGATTGGCATGATTGCGCCACGACAACCCACGGAGCCCGATTAAGCCTCTGGCGCGAGGACGTGTCGGACGTGCACCGCTTCGCCGCGACGGCAGTCGGCCATCTCGCGGCCGTTCATCCGAGCGGTCCCGACGGCGCGCACGTCCCCCTGATGACGGACGACGACCTCGTCCCCGACGCGGATCCCGGCGGACGCACCCGTGACCCCGACCGCGAAGACGTTCCCCTTCGGCACGAAGTCGTCGATCTCGACGCAGTGGGCATCCACCTTCGAGAGGATCCGCCCTCCGTCGAGGGTGAGGGAGAGCATGCCCCGGGCCGTGTGCGCCGCCAGCTGGACCCCGTCCCGCAGGACGCGGACGTCAGGTAGGCGGCCGCGGAACGTGGCCCCCGCGAGGAGGTCCACGCCGGGGGGACCAAACTGGAACCGCGCGATGTTCGTCATCTCCTCCGCGAACCGTCGTCCCGCGGGCACGCGTTCGAAGGACCCGGTCGCGTCGTCCAGAACTTTCGTGAGCCGCTCGAGGGCCCCGTCGGACGTGGGCGGTTCCTCGGAGGGGACGACGGCGCCCGGGAGCGCCGAACGCACGATCGGAGCCTCCGCGGCCAAGTGCGCGACGATCGCGTCGTATGGGTTCGCGGCGACGAACGCCCGGAGGTCATCCGTCACGGCGGCCGCCTCGTCCCGGCTCCAGTCCCCCGTGACCGGGATGTCATACGCGCCTGCAGGGAACACCCGCTCCAGCTCGCGAGGTACGAGGCCCAAGGGCGACGTCACGACGACTTCGTGGACGACGCTCGGACGCCCGCAGGCAAGGATCGCGTCGCGGAACCGTCTGTGGCTCCGGCTCCGGGAGTAGGGCTTGCGAGCGGAACACGGCAGGAGCAGGAGGACCCGGGCCGACGGAGGTCGCGCGTATCGCTCTCGCACGCGCCGCCGGAAGCGGAGGACCTCGGGACGCGTGAGGGAGGCGTGGGAGTACGCGAGGAGCGGCTCTCCGACGACGGGGGCGTATTCCTCGAGGACCGTTTCGTGACGGAGATCGAGGTGTCGCAGGACTTGCGTGTTCCAGGGATCGCTCGAGAGCCGCCGCTCCACGAGGTCCCGGAGCCGACCGTGGGCCAGGTGGTTCCGGACGAGGAGCATCTCCCGGTGCAGGGCGAGATCGTTGTGGACCCCCACGTCGGCGCCCGCGGCACAGGCTTCGCATCCGCAGGAAGAACGGTCCACCTGGTCGGCCGGCCACGCCCCGTCCGAGGTGTGAAAGCTCCCCTGGGCACTCTCGATTCGAAGTCGGCTCGAGTCGACGAGGTCGACCCCTGCGTACACGAGCCCCGCAAGGTTCGAGGGGGCCGCGAGGCCCGTGACCGCGATGGCCTTCGCCGGTCCGAGCGTCTCCCGCACATGGGCCAGATCCGCGGCGAAGTCCCGAGGATGTCTCAGATATTCCACGCCGTTCCCCAGGAAGACGACGTCGGATTCCTTCGCGGCGTCGAGATCCGCACGGGACGTCACGACGGCGAGGTCGCCCGCGGCCGCTCCCTGCGGGACGTCGAGGTCCGCGGCGGAACGCGGGAGACCTTTCGTCGGGGGCAGGTCATCGGTCGATTCGAGCCTGCGTGGCGAGAAGAGGCTTCCGCTGACCCGGAACTGAAGCCGGGGGTCGGGCACGCGCTCCGACGCGAAGAGCGCCTCCGCGTACGCCGGCGACGGGCGGGATCCCCGATGCACGAACAGGACCGCGGGCGTCCGGAGCGTCCGGTCTCCCCGAGTGAGGATCGCGAGCCGGCCGAGGCCTCCCCGTTCGAGCAGCTCGAACATACGTCAGGCGACGATGTCGGGAGGCGGTATAAGTCGATTGCGCGACCGGCCCTCACTCGAGGACGGTCATGTTCCGCTCGAGGTTCGCGAGGTCCTTCGGATCGAAGGCGCGCGCGTCGAGGCTCAGGAGCAGGATCGCCCGATGGATCGCGACCTTCTCGTTGAGGAATTCGATGAAGTTCAGGATCCGAGGGAAGTCGTTGTTCATCATCAAGTACTCGACCCCGTCGAGCAGGACGACCGCACGCCCGGCGTCCGCGACGAAATTCGAGACGAGGTTCGAGAGGCTGTTCAGGTTGTGCGGGTCCATGTAGTCCTTGCCCAGGGTCGTCGACAGCCAGACGACCCGGATGTCCCGACCCCCGTGCTGCCGTTCGATGTGGTTCGGATGCTGGCGCGTCACGAGCAACGGACGAAACCCCCGGTCGATCGCCCGACGGAAGTGCTCGAGGGCCCGCTTCGGCTTCGGCTCCTTCACGAGGTAGGATCGACCCTCCTCGAGGTCACGTTTCCGACCGAACAGGAGGGACTTGAGAAGGTCGTCCTCCTCCGCTGCGAGGAGGAGCGGCCACGGGAGCCGCATGGAGGTCCATGTCTCATCCCGGCCGTCAACTCATATACGTTCGGTCGCGGGTATCGGACCTGAAATCAAGTCGAGCCGCCTCCTGCCCTGCCACCGCGGAAGGGCCCGCGTCGGAAAAAGCCCTCGTCGACCGACATGACGCCGAGGGAGAACCTTTATCGAACGACATCCGGTTCGCCGCGACCGTGGCGCAACCCGTGGTAGGCCTCATCGGCGGGTCCGGCGTCCGCGGCACGGCCTTTCTCACCGAGGGACAGGATCGGTTCGTCGTGACGCCCCACGGGGCACCGAGCGACCCGCCCCGGGTCGGACGCCGCGAGGGGGTTTCGGTCGTCTACCTGTCCCGCCACGGGCGCGATCAGCGGGTCCCTCCGCACCGGCTGAACCACCGCGCGAACCTGTGGGCGTTCAAGGAGCTCGGGGTGACGCACATCCTGGGGACCTCCTCGACGGGCTCCCTCAAGAAGGGGATCCGCCCCGGGACCTTCGTCGTGCCTCACGACTTCGTCGCCTTCTGGAACATCCCGACATACCACGATGACGCGGTGCACCACGCGACCCCGCGACTCGACGAGGATCTGCGCAAGCGCCTCGTCCGAGCCGCGAAGAAGGCCGGCGCGACCGCCCGGCCGAATGGGGTTTACGTGCAGACGACGGGCCCGCGGCTCGAGACGCGGGCGGAGATCGACCACTTTCGCACCCTTGGAGACGTCCTCGGGATGACGATGGCGTCCGAGGCGACCCTCGCGTCCGAGCTGGGCATCCCGTACGCGTCCCTGTGCACGGTCGACAACTACTGCAACGGGATTGTGGACCGGCCCCTCACGTACGACGCGATCGCGAAGACGCAGACGCGCAACGCCGGGACGACGGTCCGGATCCTCGAGGCGGCCGTGGAGGCGTTCGCGTGAGCCTGCTCCTCAAGGATGTCCAGGTCGGTCGGGAGACGACGAACGTGTACGTCGAGGGGAACCGGATCGCGGAGATCGGGCCGAAGCGCGAGGCGAACGTGGTCCTCGAGGGGAAGGGGAAGCTCGCCCTGCCAGGGCTCGTGAACCTGCACACGCACGCGGCGATGACCCTCTTCCGCGGGTTCGGAGACGACCTGAGCCTCCGGACGTGGCTCGAGACGAAGATATGGCCCCACGAGGCGAGGCTCCGGCCCGAGGACGTCTACTGGGGCACGAAGCTCGCGTGCCTCGAGATGATCAAGACGGGCACGACGACGTTCAACGACATGTACTTCCATATGGACCAGGCCGGGAAGGCGGTCAAGGAGATGGGGCTTCGCGCGGTCCTCGCGGAAGGGATCGTCGACGGCGGGGATGCGAAGACGGGCCAGGAGGTCCTCAAGCGCGTCCAGGACGTGAACCGGAAGATCGAGGCGCTCAAGGTCGACAGGATCGTGCCGGCCTTGGCCCCCCACGCCGTGTACACGGTATCGAAGGAGTCTCTCGTTGCGATCAAGGAGCTCGCGGACAAGAAGGGATACCTGGTCCACACGCACCTGGGCGAGACGAGTCAGGAGGTGGACGACTGCCTCGCCCGCACGACGATGCGTCCCGCACAGTACCTCGACCACCTCGGCCTGCTCATGCGGGATCTCGTCGCGGCCCACGGGTGCTGGCTGGACCCCGGGGAGATCGCACTGGTCGCGAAGGCGGGCGCGAGGATCGCCCACTGCCCTGTGTCAAACATGAAGCTCTCGACGGGCCAGGCGATGCCGTACGAGGCGCTCAAGGAGGCGGGCGTCGTCATGGGGCTCGGCACGGACGGCGCCGCGAGCAACAACAACCTCGACATGTTCGAGTCGATGAAGGTGGCGGCCCTCCTGCAGAAGTTCGTCTCCCGAACTCCGACCGTCATGCCCGCCCGGGAGGCGTTCGAGATGGCCACCCTCGGGGGCGCGCGGGCGCTCGGCATCGATGCGGGGCTCCTCGACGTCGGCCGGCTCGCGGACATCGTCCTCGTCGACCTCCGCCGCCCGGAGCTCGCGCCGCGCCACGACGACATCAGCAACCTCGTATACTCGGGCCATGGGAACATCGTCGACAGCCTGATCTGCGACGGCGAGGTCCTCATGAAGAGCCGTCGGGTGAAGGGCGAAGCGGAAATCATCGAGAAGGCCACGGCGATCGCGCGGGACGTCGTCACGAGGGAGTGAACCCGTGTCGCTCGAGCGGCTCCGAGCGAGCCTCAGGGACTCCCCTGTCGTTCGGTTCGGGGACTACGACTATTTCGTGCACCCCATCACAGACGGCATCCCGCTCGGCGATCCGTTGGTCCTCGAGGAGGTGCTCGACGAACTCGCCGCGCGCGGGGACTGGAGCCGGTGCGACAAGATTGTGACCGCGGAATCGATGGGCTTTCCGCTTGCCACAGGGCTGTCCACCCGGGTCCAGAAGCCGTACGTGTTCATTCGGAAGCGGCGGTACGGACTCCCGGGCGAGGTCTCCCTCCGCCAGACGACGGGATACTCGAAAACGGACATGTTCATCAACAACGTCCGGCGCGGGGACCGCGTCGTGTTCGTGGATGACGTCATCTCGACGGGAGGCACCCTCGTCTCGATCGTGACCGCACTCCGCGCGATCGGCGCGGAGGTCGTGGACGTCCTGATCGTCTTCGAGAAGACGCGGGAAAAGGCGAGGATCGAATCCGACCTCCACTTCCGCATCAAGACGCTCCTCGCGATCGACGTCGTGGGGGGGAAGGTCGTCGAGCGGACCTAGGATTCTCCTGCCTCCGACGGCGGGACGGCCTGCGATCTCGCACGGGCGACCCGCGCAAGGGAGGCCCGGAAGAACGGCGCAGGAATCACGGTCGCGGCGATAATCACCAGAACCACCGCGCTGAAGAGACGATCCGAGATCACGAACGCGTTCAGGGCGGTGAGCGCCACGATCAGGCCGACTTCCCCGCGGGGGGTCATCCCCCATCCTACCGCGAGGGCCTCCTCGCGCGTCATGCGCACGAGGCGCGCCGGGATCGCGCAGCCCACGACCTTCGTGACAATCGCGACCGCGAGGAGGAGCGCCGCGAACGCAACGAGCCCGGAACTCACGCCCGGGACGTTCACCTGGAGTCCGAGGGAGATGAAGAAGATCGGAGTGAAGATCGCCACCAGGTAACTCAGGCCATCGTCGAGCTCTTCGCGCAGAGGTGTGCCAGCGAACATGGATCCCGCGAGGAAGGCGCCCACGATCGCGGACAGCCCGAGCGCCTCCGAGACGAGCGCGTAGAGGAACGCGAGGGCCAGAGCGACGACAAGGCCAACGTGTGGGAGGCCGAGCCTCGACCCCGCGCGATGGACCCGGACCACGAGCCGGCTCAGGACGTGGACGCCGACGAAGATTCCCGCGACGACGAACGATACGGCAAGGGCGGCGAGAATCACGAGTCCGACGAGATCGATTCCGCCGCCGTTCGCACCCACCGCGATGGACAGGACGAGGAGGCCGAGGATGTCATCCACGATCGCTGCGCCCAGGATCGTCCGGGCGACCACATCCCGGACGAGGCCGACCTCGTGGAGGATCGCGGCCGCAATCGCCACGCTCGTCGCGACGAGGGTCGTCCCGACGAACATAGACACCGTGAACTGGGTCCCTGACGGCCCGAGACCTTCCGGAGGCAGGGCGAGATAGGCCGCGGCGAAACCGGCCGCGAAGGGCAGGAGGACCCCGCCCAGGGCGACGAGCAAGTTCCCGCGCGTGTAGACAGCTCGAAAGTCAGATTCGAGGCCGATCCGAAAAAGAAGAAAGATGGATCCCACGGCCGCCAAGGGGCCGATGAAGGTCGCGTCGAACGTGTACGAGGTGAGCGTGCCCAGCAGGGAGGGGCCGAGCAGGACCCCGATCGCGATCTCCCCCAAGAGGACGGGCTGACGGAGCCGCCTGAACACGAAATGGGCCAGGGCCGCGAAGGCGAACAGGACTGCGAGCTGCCCGGACAGAGCGACGACATCCGGGGCCGACACGGGAGCCTTGAATCAAATGGGCGTATTAAGGTCTCGGGAGGGAAAACCCGCGACCCGAGGCGCGGATCAATCGGACCTGGGCAAGACTCACTGAGCCCGCCGGGAGCGGTTGCGGCGGACCTCGTCTTGGGTCACGATCACGTTCAGATGAATCACATCGTCTTTCTGCTCGTACTTCACGCTTCGGCCTTCCGACAAAATCTTGTGAAACTCGAGCCGCATGCTCCCAACGTTCGAACGTGCGTGCGAGGTTAAGAAACGCGAAGCGCCGGTTCTCGGAATCGATACGTGATAACGCAATGGACGACGCCGACCCGTTTTCCCGGCCGCCTCTCAGGTGGAACGATCGGGTCGGGGTGATGCGACCGGACCCTCACTGATGGAGCAGGTCGAGGCCGTTCCAATCCCCGCCGAAGTCCTTCACCTGGCCCGTGGCAAGCTGGAACCGCGCGCGGAGCTTCCCGTTTTCGAAGAAGATGTACGCGTTCCGCAGGCACGAGGTGTAAAGGTTCTTCCGCTTGCCCTTCTGCGTCAAGATCCGCTCGACGCATTGGATCAAGCCGACCTCTTCAAGGATCCGGATCTTGCGGTAGCAGGCCGCGATCGGGATCCCGTACCGCTGGCTGATCTCCTGGGCACTGATCTTCCGCTTGTATGTCGCGAGGAGGATCTTCGCGCTGTACTCGTCCGTCAGGAGTTGGGACGCCTCCAGGGGGCTGAGAAGCCTCGAGTTCGCCGACACGCCGCCGTCCAGGTTTGAGTCGTGTTCCTCCACGGTCCGACCCCGCACCGATTGTACCGCGTCGATGCCTGCGCGGACTATATAAAATATCGCCCCTGATTTTCAAAGTGGCGACCTGGTCCGTGTTTTGAGTATCACAAGCGCGCCCGCGCGCGCACGCGCGACCGGACTAGCTGCCGTTCGGCGCGTTGAGTTCGATCCATCGACCGTTGATGTCTTTCTCGTAGTCGAACTCGAACTTGACCTTGAACACCCCTTCCTCGTAGACCAGGACGGCGGACTTGAGTAGGGAGCGGTACAGCTTCATCGTCTTGCCTTTCGGGGTCGTGACGATCTCGGCGACCTTCACGAAGCCCGCTTCCTCCAACTCGTGGATCTTGCGGTAGCACGCGGCGATCGGAATGTTGTACTTGTCGCTGATCTCCTGCACGGAGCGCGGGAAGTTCTGTGTCGCGACGAGAATCCGTTCCGCGTACTCGTCCGTGAGCAGTCGCGAGATATCCTTTTCTCGCATTGGAGTTCGATTCAACCTTGGTATTAATTCCATTTCTATCCGGTTCTCCGTTTTGAGACCGTTGATAATCTTTCCGGTTGCCGGAGACCCGCCCTTCAGATCATCGCGGATACATCAAACGTGCTGCGCGATTCTCACGCGGCGAACGGTGCGGGAGGCTACACGATCGGACGGAGCCGCGCCTCCGGCACCCCGGAAGTCCAATCGAAGGAGAGATTGAAGAGACCCGTGTAGGGCTTCTCTCCGTACAGGACGACGGACCCCTGGACGCTCTCCACGTGGATCACGACGCTGGCCAGGTTCTCGAGTTTCGCGGCGGAGGCGCTCTGGGGGGTCGCGAACCCCACGAAGACATCCCGCGCGCGGCGCACGGACGCGAGGACCCCGGACATCTCCTCGAGGACCTTGTCCCCGTACACCGATTCCAAGGTGTCGAACGCCATGAGGGCGAGGAACGGACGGCCGGATTGGGGAAGCCGGTATTCTACGTTCGACCACTTCAGGTCGGTCTCCACGTTGCTCCCTTCGAGGGGGAGTGCGTTCGCGGACTGCTCGACGTGGCCGAGGGAGGCGGGCTCGAACACCCGCACGTGGCCTTCGAACGTCCCGCTCGGCAGATGCGGGCTCACGAGCTCCCTCAGGAAGTCCGTCGTGCCTTTCCGAGGCGGCACGTGGGCGACTCCGCGGCCCAGCGTCACCGCGTTGCACACCATCGCGGCCCGAAGCCAATCGACGTAGTCCGCAGGGACGCCATTCGCGATGTGGAACGCCGTGACCCGACCCCGGGACAGGCCGCCGCACAGGGCGTCGATTTCCGCGGCCCCCGTGCTCACAGCGTCCTTCGAGAGGTCCGCGTGCGCCTTCCACGCCTCCGGCTTCGCGGCTTTCGGCTTCTCCGAGATGTCGAACGCCATGAGCCGACCTCCGTCGAGCGTGTAGAGGTACCGGGGCTGCCGGACCTCCTGCCCGCGGAGCTTCTCGATCGTCATGACTCTGAGCCGGCGCCCGGCGTGGTCCGTCGAGGCGAGGCTGACGACTCCATCCCCGAGGTAGTCGAGCCGCGTCTCCCCGCTCCCCTCCAGGACGTACAGAACGTTCACGGAACTGTTCTCGACGAGGTCTTGCTGGACCGTGTTGATGAGGCGCGTCGCGGCGATGCCATACCGTTCCGCGAGCGCATCGATCGAGTCGATCAGGACGAGGGCCCGGCCCGGCAATGCGCCCTCGACGAACTCGTACGCCTTCTCGACCTCCGGAAGGTCCGTCCCCAGGTCCACTTCGAGGAACCCCTGCTGGACTGCCGCCCCTTGCTTCTCGACCCCCGGATCATCGTCCGCGAGCTCGCCGCGCTCGAGCTTTCCGGTGAGGACGTCGAGCGACTTCCGTGAAACGCGGCCCGCGTGGGCATCCGCCTCCTTGGAGCCCTGCACGACGGGCCCCTTGAGGCGTTCCTTGAGCCACGGGAACTGGTTGAACAGGGAGGCGTCGGACACGCGGGTGCTGAGGTAGTGCGCCGCGGCCACCTGCCCGAGTTCCTCGGTGAGCTGGAGCGCGAACGTGGTCTTGCCCGTCCCCGCCGGACCCTTCACGATGAGGGAGTGGCCCCCTTGTGCGTGGAAGAACTCGATGATCTCGCGGGGGATCCGTCCCTGCTTTGAGGGGGAGGGCACGCGAGGTCCACGGAAGCCCCGTCTATAGAAATCTTTCTCCCTCACTTCGCTCCGGAGGATCCGACCGCATCGCGGCCAAGGAAGCGACCGAACCGGGCCGCGTCGTCGTGCATCGTCGGGTTGCCGAACATTACATATGCGTCGTCGTACTCGTTGCACACCGTGTGGAGCTTTCCGAAATCCGAGTCCGAGTACGAGGACCCGGACCGAGAAAGCCCGGGCGGGATCCCGTGGAGCCGGAAGTACGCGGTCCCGTACGTCGCCGGTTCCTTGGCGAACGGATCGACCGCGTGGACAAGCCCGAGGTCCTCGCAGACCCGCTCGACGAGGTGGGAGGCCCACGGTCCCTGGAGTTCGATCACCTTCGTCGCCGGAGTGGCGATCGACTCGAAGAACCGGTAAAGGGCGTCCCGGTTCGCCTCGGTGGGCCCGAAGGTCGCGGGAGTCTCGAACACGATCGCCTTCGCGCGGAGGGCCTCCGCCGCCGCGAGGGTCGTCTCCCAGCCCTCTCGGACCGCTCGCGTGGCCTGGAATCCGCCGTACGCCGCGCGCTCTTCGTCCGGAATCCGGCGCACCGCCCGCCGAAGCGTCAGGGACGATGCGTCGTGCGTGATGAAGTGCGAGGCCTTGACCGTGAACGTGAAGTCCCCCGGGGATTCGTCCCGCCAAGCCCGCGCACGATCCCGGTCGAGCCGACGATCGAACGTCTCCTGGATCTCGACCGCCTCCAGGTCCCGGAACGCACGCGCCCGACTGCCGCCGAAGCCGCACGTGCCGACGACGATCACGTCCGGTCCATGACCTCGCGAAACCATAAAGGCGGCCGCCGGACATCGCGCGGACGTGAAGAATCTCGAGATCGCGGCACGGTTCGCCGCGATCGCGGACATGCTCGATATCCGCGGGGAGGGCGGCTTCCGTGCGATCTCCTACCAGCGCGGAGCCCGCATCCTGGAGGGCCTCCCCGAGGACGTGGAGGATCTCGTCGAGAAGGGGCGGCTCGCAGAAATCTCGGGCATCGGATCGGCGCTTGCCGAGAAGATCGAGGAGTTCGTGCGGACTGGCCGGATCGCGTACTACGACGAGCTGAGGGCCTCCTTCCCTCCGGGCCTCCTGGAACTGCTCGACGTTCCCGGCCTCGGACCGAAGAAAGTGCGGGTCCTCTGGCAGCAGGTCGGGGTTTCGGACATCGAAACGCTGAGGAAGGCGGCCGAGAGTCGTCGCCTCCGCCGGATCAAGGGGTTCGGCGAAAAGACGGAGGAGAACATCCTCCGCGGGATCCAGCTCGTCCGGGAGGGTCAGTCACGGATCCTGCTGAGCCTCGCGAATTCCGTCGCGGATCGCGTCGTCGCCCATCTGAGGGAGCACAGCCCCATCGAGCGTGTGAGCCCCGCGGGGAGCTTGCGGAGGATGCGGGACACGGTCGGGGACATCGACATCCTCGCCGTCGCACGGGACCGGGCGGCCGTCGTCAAGGCCTTCACGACGATGCCCGAGGTCCGCGACATCGTCGCGGCGGGGGAGACGAAAGCCACGATCCGGTACGACACCGGGCCACGGCTCGTGCAGATCGATCTGCGGATCGTCGACGCGGACAGCTGGGGCGCGGGGCTCCAGTACTTCACCGGCTCGAAGGACCATGGCATCCGGCTGAGGGGCATGGCCGTGGATCGCGGACTCAAACTGAACGAGTACGGCGTGTACCGCGACGAGGAGAAACTCGCGGGGGACACGGAGGAAGGGGTCTATGCGGCCCTTGGGCTTCCGTGGATCCCTCCGGAGATGCGCGAGGACCGTGGGGAGGTCCAGCTCGCTCAGGAGGACCGGCTTCCGCCGCTCGTCGACCTGCCGCACGTCCGCGGCGACTTCCACGTCCACACGAACGCGACGGACGGGACGGAGCCGCTCGACCGGATGGTCGCGGCGGCCCGGGAGCGCGGCTACGCGTACGTCGGGATCTCGGACCACTCCATGTCCCTCCAGGTCGCCCGAGGGCTGAGCGCGGAACGGGCCCTCGCCCACCGGGACGCAATCCGCGCGATGAACACGGACGGGTCCGGCATCACGGTCCTCGCGGGAACCGAGTGCGACATCCTCGACGGGGGCTCCATGGACTACCCGGACGAGGTCCTCAAGGAACTCGATTTCACGATCGCGTCCGTCCATTCGAAGTTCAACCTCCCGCGGAATGAGATGACGGACCGCATCGTCGCGGCGGTCCGCAACCCGTACGTGAGCGTCCTCGCACACCCGACGACGCGGAAGATCGGCGCGCGGAATCCGATCGAGGCGGACTTCGACGAAGTGTTCGCGGCGTGCGTCGTCTCCCGGACCGCGGTGGAAATCAACGCGGATCCGTATCGAATGGACCTCGATGACGCACGGGCCCGCGCGGCCCGGACGGCGGGGTGTGTCTTCGCACTGGACACGGATGCCCATGCGAGCACGGACCTCGACTGGATGCGATTCGCCGTCGGCCTCGCGAGGCGGGCGTGGCTCGGTCCGGAGGCGATCGTGAATACGTGGCCCCTCGAACGGGTCCGCTCTTTCTTCCGCTAGTGCGGGGCCGCTTCGAGGATCTCGAAAGCCCTCGCCACGACGTCCTTGTCGTTCTGCCAGTGAAGCAGGCGAACGCCCTGCGCGCGGTTCACCCAGCGTGCCTCGTCGAACCCTTCCTCGAGGGTGATGCGGCCCCCGACCGGCTCCGCGAGGAAGTACACGACGGTCTTGTCCACGTTGTGTCCTCGAGGGGGCCAGTAGTACCGAAAGTGAATCGTGATGAGGGGGCGCAGCAGCTTCACGCGGAGTCCCGTCTCCTCGAGGATTTCCCGGACCGCGGTGGCCTCCAGACTCTCCCCCGATTCGATCGTCCCCTTCGGAAGGCACCAGATCTCCTCGTCCGCGCGCTTGATCAGGAGGACGCGGCCCTCCGGATTCACGACGACGCCCCCGCTCGACACGTTCGTCACGAAGGGGGCGCCCGCACGGGGGGGCTCACTCCGCACGCGCGACTTCGGCGCGTGGAGGTGGCGCGCGACCTTCTGCAGGTCCTTCCGGAGATCTTTCTCGAGCTTGCGGTTGTACAACACGGCCGCGGGGTGGTACGTCGAGACGACTGGGATGCGGCCGAATCGCAGGCTCGCCGTGCGGGCGTGCTTCAATTCGCCTGCAGTCCCGAACAGGGCGGCAAGCCCCGTCGCGCCGAGAGTCACCAGGACCTTCGGGTTCACGCGTTCGATCTGCCCGAGCAGGTACGGGCGACACGCGTCGACCTCGTCGACCTTGGGCCGCCGGTTCTCCGGAGGACGACACTTGATCACGTTCGTGAGGAAGACATCCGCGCGCGCGATGCCCGCGGATGCGAGCGCCGCCTCGAGGACCTTCCCGGCCGGGCCCACGAAAGGTCGGCCGGACGCATCCTCCTCTCGCCCGGGGGCCTCGCCGATGAAGAGGACACTCGCGTCAATCGGGCCGTCCCCGGGGACGGCGTGCGTTCGCCCCTCATGGAGACGGCACAGGACGCAGGAACGGATGCGCTCCGCGAGGTGCTCGAGGGCGTCGTGCCGCTCCGCCTCGGAGGACCCCACGAGGCCGGGAAGGCGGTCCGGGACTTATCCCTTCCCCGCACGGGTGTGTTTGAGCGTCTCGCGCCGCTCCGTGAGGGCCTTGATCTTCGGCAGGAGACGGTCCATCTTCCTTTCGCACTTGGCCCGGTACTTCTCGTACTTCTCACGGGCCTTCACGGGGCTCACCGTGTTCGCCCTGGACGCCCCGAGGGCGCGCTTGATGTCCTTGTGGTACGACGCCTCGATTCGGCGGAACCTGCGGAGTTTTCGCTCGACCCGCTCCACTTCCGAGATCGCGCAACCCCCAGCGGATCGCGGGACGGATCACAGGAATGGATGCCGCCGCGCGATCACGACGTCGAGCACGCCATTCGTGAAGGTGTACTTCAGCGTATCGCGGTCCACGTCCGCGGGCAGGTCGATCGAGGAGTAGTATCGCCGTTCGCCTTCCGATTCGAGCAGGAGCTGACCCAGCTCGATCTTCACCCGGACCTGGTCCGACGTGGAACCGGGCATCTCCGCGGTCACGAAGATCGCCGATTCCGTCAGGATGACGTCCGCCACGGGGTCCAGCGGACGGATCTCCTGGCCCTGCACGACGGGCCGGGCGAGCTCGCCCCGCGCCTCGCGGGTCCGGGTCGTGAATCCGTAGACGAACGGCTCCCGGAACACCCCGAGCTTGCCCTCGAAGGCGTCCTTCAGCATCCGGTGGAGGGTCCGCCTCATCTCTTCGAACTCATCCTGGGGGCTCATACGCTCCTGTCCCGCTCTCACTCGCCCCGGCGGAGCCGGGGCCGCGGCCCGACGGGCCGACCTGTAGGATTTGATTCACATACGACGACATATATGTTTCGAGGAGGGGAGGGACGTGGCATCCAGGGCCCGAAGGAGCCTCGGATGTCGCCTCCCGAATCTTCCCGTCGCTCCACGACTATCTGAAATGAGAATCGCGCGGAACGGATTTGAAGCTTGCTGAACGACCATGAACCTATTCGGCGGTCCCGCCCCGGCGCATGACGGATCGGGGTGCCGTCTCCCCTTTCTGGGCCGTTGCGATCCGCTCTGCGAGCATCCGGAATCGGGGCACCCCGACGAACTCGACCCGTTCGTCGACGAGAATCGCGGGACCGAACTGGAGCTTGTACTTCGCGAGGACGGGCCCGCTCGCAGCGGGATCCAGGACCTCGACCTGGAGATCCGGCCGTTCCGCCCTCAGCCGCGCGGCGAGGGCATCCAGGCGGGACTCCTGATACCCTTGGACCGACGACAGGAACACGACAGAGGTCATGCCGGGCGGGGCCTGGAACCCGAGGATGGGAGATAAAGGTTCCGCGCTCCGCCGAGAAGGGAAGGAACATTTCACTGGAGCGCTTCCCCCGACCGTGTGAGACTCCTCGTCGCCTCCGACGCGGACGAGGCGAGCCAGGGCCAACGACGTGCCCTGCTCGACCTCGCGAGCTGGTCCGAAGACGAGCCCTTCGAGGGCCGGGCAACGTGGTCGCGCGGCGATATGCGCCTCGTCACGGTCGTGCAGCCCCACTTGTACCGGGACGATCTCGACCGCGCGGTCTCGGAACACTTCGGCACGGAGCCGTCGCTCGTGGTGTATCTGTCGAAGCACCGCGCGGAGAGCGCGACCCCGAGCCTCACGGTCCATCCGATCGGGAATCTGGGCGCGGCAGACTATGGAGGTCGTGCGAAGACGCTCGTACCCGCCTCCGCCCGGTGGATGACGGCGGCCCTTCGTGGACTTCGCCGCGAGGCGACCGGCCTGTCGTACGCGGTCACGTTCGAGGCGACCCACCACGGACCGTTCCTCGGCGCGCCGACGTTCTACATCGAGCAGGGGAGCACGGAGCGGGAGTGGTCGGATGTGGAAGCGTCCCGAGCGATCGCCCGCACGCTGCTCAGGCTCGAGCCTATCGACGCGCCGATCGCAGTCGGACTCGGCGGAGGACATTACGTGCCGCGCCACACAGACCTCGGGATCGAGCGGTCGATCGCGTTCGGACATCTCCTCCCGTCGTACGCGCTCAGGGGGCTCGACGACGCGCTCCTCGAGGAGGCGATCGCGAAGAGCCGAGCGACCCTTGCGTACCTCCACCGCAAGAGCGTGACGAGACCGGAGGCCCGCTCGTGGGAGGAACGCCTCGGCGCGTTGGGCGTTCGCGTCGTCCGCGAGGCGGACCTCGAGAGCGTGGGCCCGACCAAAGGTTCATAACCGACACACAGATACCGGCGAAGTCGGGAGGGGCTCCGTGCTCAAGGAGTGTAGTTCTCACGGCTACTTCCGTGAGGAGTTCTGCCCCGTGTGCGGGAGTGAGGCGAAGTTCCTCCTGAACGCGGAGGAGGTCGAGATGCTCGGCCGCACGATGGCGGGCGTCCTCCGTCACTTCCCCGAGCGGTACGGCCTCGAGATGGACAAGCACGGCTGGATCGACCTCCGAGACTTCATCACGGCCGTGCAGATCCGCAACAAACGCTTCCGGTTCCTGCGGCCGCACCACATCGTCGGACTCGTCGAGACGGATCCAAAGGGACGATACCAGTTCCTCGACGGGAAGATCCGGGCGACGTACGGCCATTCCCTCGAGCTCGATCTCGATCTCCCGACGGAGAACATCCCGGATCTGCTCTTCTATCCGACGACGGAGGAGGAGTTCCATCTTCTCTCCGAAGCCGGGCTGCGGCCCTCCGACCGGAAGATGGTCCACCTCAGCGCGACGTACGAGGCCGCCTTGGAGGCGGGCCGGGTGCGGATCCAGAGCCCGATCGTCCTCGAGGTCGATGCGAAGGGAGCACGCGCCTCGGGCGTCGTGATCCAGAAGGCGGGGAAGACCGTATACACCTCACGCGAAGTCCCCGGCGAGTTCCTGCATCGTTCTCAGCGCGTCGAAGAAGAACTTCCCCCGGGGGGCCCGAGCCCGGGTCCTTGAACTTCTGCGGCCTGCCGTAGTAATTTTCCCGGCAGTTTTATGAAGGACCGCAAGATATGGCGGCCCTGGGTGCACCCTCGATGCCGACCGCCATTGACATGATTGGGCACAACGCCGCCCTCCAGGAACACTGGATCCGCCGCGTGATCGCTGCCGTCATCGACGCTCTCGTGGTCTTCGTCGGCGTGGTGTTCTTCGGCGTGTTCCTCGTCTTCTTCGCGTCGCCGGGCTGGCTCTCCTGGTGGTTCCCGTTCGTAATCGGCGCGCTCTTCGTCGCCTACGGAACCGTGTTCGAGGGCGTCTTCGGGTGGACGATCGGCAAGCGGCTGCTGTCCCTCCGAGTCGTCGCGATCGGTGGGATGATGGACATCGTCCGCGCGTTCATTCGGAACATCTCGAAGATCCACATCATCCTCCTGGTCTTCGACGTCCTGATCGGTGCGGCGACCCACGGGGACCCGCGCCAGCGTTGGCTCGACCGGTTCGCGGGAACCTCCGTGACGCGCGTCGATCAGCAGGCTTACATGGAAGAGCAGTTCCGGATGCTACAGCACGCCCCGCATTCCCTCGCGCAGCCCGGGGGCGCCTATACGCCCCCGGCGGGACCGTCCACACCGTCCGGGCCCGCCGTGGCACCCCCTCCGGTTCCCGGGGCTCCGGGCGGCTGGCCCGAGCCTAGCGGCGGTTGGCCGGGACAGACGCCGACCCAGAGCCAGTGGCCCCAGCACCAGTGGGACGAGGAAGGGAAGCTGAAACCGCAGATGCGATTCTGCACGAACTGCGGCGGCCAGCTCGTCGCCAGAGGCGACGGCAAGATGACGTGCGTCCGGTGCGGCTCTGTCTACTGAACGCTACGTGACGAGCTCCCCGAGCCGACCTTCGTCGAGGCCCCGGCGGATCTCGAGGGCAATCCGCCGCCCCGTGCTCATCGGACGGCGCCACAGGCTGTTCCCGTACGGATGTCCGACGGATCCGTGGACGTTCGTCCCCCCACCGATCCGAGGGGCGACGTCGTAGATCCAGAAGTGCAGGTCCTTGTCCACCGCGGTCTGGAGTGTGAAGGGCCCGATGATGCCAGGATCGAAATGCTCCTGCGTCGCCCGCACGTACCGCTCCGCGAGGTCGAACACATCCTTCAGACTCGATTCCCGAAGGGTCGCCGCGTTGTGTCCCACGACGACGTACTCGGGGATCCGCTGCGCCTCGTTCAGGGCGAGCTGCTGATCCGCGGGGAGACGAACGTGACCGTCGAGGGACGTCTCGAAGCGCCAGTCGACCCCGAGCAGCTCGAGCTTCTCGTCCGTCTCCTCGATCGGGGAATAGAAAAAATCAAAGTTAAAGATCGGGCCGATGATGTAGCGTTCGATCCGCGCGGCATCGAGGTCCTGCTCGGTGATCACTCCTTGATCGAGCAACGCCCTGGATTTCTCGCGATACTCGCGCGCGGAGGCCGCGGTGAAGAAGCCTCGCTCGAGCCGCTTCACCCGATGCGGGAGCTTCACGATCACGAGGCCGTCGATCTCCGCCGGGTCTTCGATCCGCTCCGGCGCGGGGAGCCTCGCCTTCTCCAGGAGCCAATAGTAGCTCCGCTCCTCCTCGCGCTCCTCCGTGCGCAGGAGCCGGCGGCTCCCGAACAGCGGGACCCGAAATGCGTTCTCGATCGCATCGAGATCGCAGTACGAAGTGAAGGATCGATTCGGGACGAAGACCGCGTTCCGATCCCTGAGGAACGCCTGCCACTTGTCCTCGAGGACCTCTCGGAACTTTGTGAGAACCACGGACTCGTCGACGAAGCCTCGCACGAGACGGTCCTTCGGGTCTCGCCGGCCACGGAAGTACCGCACGTAGGGAGCCTCGCGGCCCCGTTCGCACACGGCGAGGGAATGGAAGCCCTCTTCCACCGCGCCGTCACAGATGTCGAGCGCGCTGTGCGACCCGATCGTCGCAATTCGGATGGAGGATGCATCGTACCCCCCCACGATCGACCGCGCGTCCATTGGCTCGATCATCGGGTCCCGGCGCCGTGCGCATCCCCCGTGCCGCCTTAATCCTTTGGGGCGTCCGAGAGGCCACCATTAACCGGCCCCTCGCAGATGGACCTTGCTGGCATCATGGGGCGCTTCACGCGAATGATTGCCGCGGCATTCGTCGCCTCAGGCCTCCTGTCAGTGCTCGAGGGAATCGTCGTCCTCGGATTCGGTTCGGGTGCATCGACCCGCCTCGGAGGCGGCCCCGTGGTCACCATTTGGACGTACGTCCTCGGGGGCATCGTGCTCGTGTCATTCGGCATCGCGACGCCGTTCGTCCTCCCGCGTGCGCTCCGTTTCATTGCCACTCGATACGGCACCTCCCGAAAGCCCCCGTGAGGGCTGCGTCCCGATGCGTCAACGTCAATAGCGAGCACCTGCCTCCCGGGACTCCGAACCTCATGGCTCGGACGTTGACGTCTCGATGACGGCCGACCTATCCCCACGGGGCCGCGCGGCGAACATCGCCCGGATGTCCGCCGAGAGGCTGGACATCCTCGTCGTGGGCGGAGGGGTCGTCGGGGCCGCGGTCGCCTGGGATGCCGCACTGCGCGGACTCCGGACCGGCCTCGTCGAGCGAGGCGACTTCGGGAGCGGGACCAGCGGGAAGACGTCGCGCCTGATCCATGGAGGCCTCCGATACCTGCGGAGCGCTCGTCTCGGACTCGTCCGCGAGGCGATCCGGGAACGAGACCTGCTTGTGCGGTCTGCGCCCGCCCTCGTGCGACCGATTCGGTTCACGATCCCTTCGTATCGCGGGAGAGGACCGGGGCCGTGGACCCTCCGCCTCGGCCTGTTCTTGTACGACATCCTCTCG
>DATEUA010000126.1:0-2299 GCA_035283405.1 Thermoplasmata archaeon
GCGTTGCGTCCGCCCAGCCGCAGACCCCCGGAGAAGAGGCCACGGACCGGCTCTTCCTGATCGTCCTGATCCCGGCCCTCGTCATCGGGGTCCTCGTCCAGCTCCTGATCGTCTTCGCGGTCGTACGGTTCCGGAAGCGACGGGGCCACACGACCCTTCCCGGGCCGCCGAAGATCGACGACTCGAAACTCGAGACCGCATGGACCGTCGCCCCGGCGATCATCTTGGTCATCGTCGGCCTGTTCACCTTCCAGACCCTCCAGGTCACGGATACGATCCCCGACGACCCCGACGTCGTCGTCCGGGCCGTCGGCCACCAGTGGTTCTGGGAGTTCTTCGTCGACGACCTGAACGGGAACGTGACCCGGACGATCGGCGGGTTCACGGTCAAGGAGAACCAGACCGTCAAGCTCCTCATCGAGTCCGTCGACGTCGCGCATTCCCTGTGGATCCCCGATTTCCAGCTGAAGGTCGACGCCCTCCCGGGCCGGCAGAACGTGTACTGGTTCCGGGCCCTTGAGGCGGGCGACTTCGTCATCAAGTGCGCGGAATTTTGCGGTGTGAACCACTACCAGATGGTCGCGACCCTCCACGTCGATCCGGCGTGAGGCGTCCTTGCGGGAGACCGACGGATGCGCGGGGAGACGGTCCTGGGGTTGTTCGTCGTGGCGGCCGCGGTCATGTCCCTCGTCGTCGCGCCGCCTCGCGCGTCAGCGGCGGATTGGAGCTTCACCCTCTACGGGGACGCGGCGGACGGCTGGGGGCCGACGAGCGACAACATCACGAATCCGGGCCCGCGCCTCGTCGTGTTCCTGGGCGACGTCGTGAACCTCACCCTGATCGGGAACGACTCGGCCCTGCACAACTGGTTCATCGACTACGACAACGACACGATCGACGATCCGGAGGAGCCGGACTCCGACGACTTTCAGGGGACCACCCGGTTCTTCGAATTCACCGCGGCGCGGGTCGGCACGTGGACGTACCGCTGCCGAATCCACCCGACCACGATGACGGGCGTCTTCGAGGTCCGAGCCGGCGGCAGGCCGCGGGCCTTCACCCTCGTCGGGGACGCGGCGGACGGCTGGGGGCCCGATGCGCGCAACGTCACGAACCCGGGACCCGTCCTCGTCATGAACGTTGGCGACAACGTTACCCTCACCCTGATCGGGAACGACTCGGCCCTGCACAACTGGTTCATCGACTACGACAACGACACGATCGACGATCCGGAGGAGCCGGACTCCGACGACTTCCAGGGGGTCGGAGACACCGTAACCTTCACTTTCGTCCCGGATCGGGCTGGGACGTGGACATACCGTTGCCGTATCCATCCGACGACGATGACGGGCCTTCTCGTGGTCCGCGGAACCCCCACGGATGGGGGACCCTCGGGCTTCCGGATCGATCTCATACAGGCCATCATGCTGGCGACGATTGCGTTCGTCCTCCTTTTCGCAGGAGGCTACCACCTCCGTGCGGTCCGGGCGCACCGCCGCTCCAAGTGAGTGCCATGGCGGACGTCGGCACCGTGGTCGTCGTACTCGGCCTACTTCCCTTCCTGGCCCTTCTGCTGTACGGAGCTCGCCGCGCTCTCGAGGCCCATCGTGACGTCGCGTGGGGCGTCCTCGCCGGCCTCCTCGCCTTTCTCGCGATCGGCCATGGGATGGCGGCGCTCCTCGTCGGACATCCCCTCCTCTCCGGGACCGCGGGAGAAGGGGTCGCGCTGATCGTCCTCGCAGGCGGCTTGGGGTTCGGCCTGTGGGCCTCCTGGGAGATCGCAATCCGGCCTGTGCCGCGCCCGGGACCGTTCGTCGCAGGTCTGGCGTGGGCCTCCGCCGCCTACCTGGGCCTCCACAGCCTCTCGGATGGACTCCTGCTCGGCGAGGCCCTTGTCGCAGCAGATCCCGAGATCTCCATCGACGCGGTCACGATCGGCGCGACCGTCGTGCATCGAATTGCGGAAGGCGCTCTCGTCGTGATCCCCGCGTTGGCGGCGGCGTGGCGCGTCGGCCGCTCCCTGAGCCTCCTGTCCCTCGGGATGTTTGTCGTCCCGGGAGCCGCGCTCATGGCCGCGATCCTGCAGCTCCCCCTCTCGGGAATGACGGTCTCGGCGATCGCCTTCGGGGTCCGATCCTTCATCCCTGCGATCGAGGCGGGCTTCGGACTTGTCCTCCTGATGGGTGGATTCCTCCCGCAAGCGATCGCCTCGAACCGGACGCGCTGGATCGCCGCTGCGGCCCTCGCGTTCCTCGCGATCGCCTTCGTTCACGGCCTCGTCGAGTAGATCACGCGGGCG
>DATEUA010000127.1:0-3141 GCA_035283405.1 Thermoplasmata archaeon
GGGAACTCGGGGTGCGGCCCTCGAAAGGCCTCGGCCAGCACTTCCTGGTGGACGAGCGGGTCGCGGAGCGTCAGATCGACCACGCCCGCATCGCACCGTCCGACGTCGTCCTTGAAATCGGACCGGGACTTGGGGTACTCACCCGCGCCCTTGCCTCCCGAGCGGACCGCGTGGTCGCCATCGAGGCAGATCTCCGGCTCGCCGGCCGACTGAGGGAAGTCCTCCCGAACGTGGAGGTCCACTTCGGGGATGCGCTCGACATCGAGTGGCCGCGCTTCGACGTGTTCGTGTCGAACCTGCCGTATCGGATCTCCTCCCCTCTCACGTTCAAACTCCTCGACCGCTCGTTCGATCGGGCCGTCCTGATGTACCAGTGGGAGTTCGCGAAGCGGATGGTCGCGTCGCCCGGGACGTCGGACTACTCTCGCCTTTCCGTCGGGGTGTACCGCCGCGCAGGATGCGAGATCCTCGAGCGCGTGCCTCGAAACGCGTTTCATCCGCAGCCACGGGTCGATTCCGCCCTCGTCCGGCTCGTGCCGCGTCCCCCGCCGTTTCGCCTTCAGGCTCCGGAGCTCTTCGACGCGATCGTCGCGGCCCTGTTCGAGCACAGGCGGAAGACGATCGAAAACGGCTTGCGACTCGCGTGGCCTCAGTTCGCGAGCACGCTCGGTCCGTTGGAGGGAATCCTCCCGTCGCTGCCCTTCCGACGGCGCCGAATCGAGGAACTCGATCCGGAGGAGATCGCGTCGCTCGTCGAATCAATGTCGAGAGCGAAAGCTTAATCCCAAGCCACCCATAGCCGACATGTCTCTTCGGGGGAGCCCGTGGTCCGGCGGAAGAGCCTTTCTGAACTTGAACATGCGGAGATCAAGCTCGAGGACCTCATCGGGAGGCGGGACCTCCTGAACGAAGAGGCGCGGATCTTGCGGCAGGAGCGGGACCTCGTCCACGAGAAGAAGAGGGAGGTCTCGGCACAGGTTCGGGACCAAAAAGGGCGCCGCGCCGAGTTCATCGGGGAGGCGCGGGCCCATCGCCAGGCGAGGAACGGCTTGCAGGCGAAGGCGAAGGAGTTCATCGAGGTCCGGCGCAGGTTGAGGGCTCACGGCACGGGGGCGTCCGTCCGGGAAGAGCTGCGTGCGGTGAAGCGCCAGGTCTCCGAGATGGAGATGCGGCAGCAGACCGCCACCCTCACCCTGAGCGAGGAAAACAAGCTGCTCGACGCGCTCAAGGCGAAAGCCCAGCGTCTCCGAGAGCTCGAGTCCCTCAAGGGGGACGAGGACAAACTCTCGAAGGAGGTCAAGGATATCGACGCGTCGATCACGGATCTCTTCGCCACGGCAGACCGAGAGCACGCGGCGTCTCTAGAATGGAGCGAGAAGGCCCGCCGCATGGACGCGGAGATCGAGGCACTCCTGACGACGATCGCGACCCTCGCGGCAGAGGGCGACCAGCGCCACGAGGCGTTCCTCGAGGCGAGGGGGAAGGCCGACGAGGTCCACGCGAAGATCGTCGAGATGCGGGAGAAGGTCCTCGCGGAACGAGGCGCCCGCCGTGCGGAGGCCCGGGAAGCCCGCGACGCGATTCGCGCCCAGAACCGATCGGTCCGCACTGCCCTGGACGATCAGAGGAAGCTCGATCAGTCCGCAGACGAGGCCCTCCGCGCCTTGTTCCAGAAAGGACGCGTGGAGATCGGCCGATGAAGGCGGTCGTCCTCGCGGGAGGAGAAGGCACCCGGCTCAAGCCGCTCACGTACAAGCGCCCGAAACCCCTCATGCCCGTTGCGGGTCGCCCCTGCATCGACTACGTGATCCGTTCCCTCGCGGCGTCCGGGTTCCACGAAATCGTCATCACGACGGCCTATCTGAGCGACACCCTGATCAAGAGCATCGGGGACGGCCCCGGATACAACGCGTCCATCCTGTACAGCTTCGAGGAGTCCCCGGCGGGCACCGCAGGGGCCGTCCGTCGCGTGGGGAACTTCATTGACGACACGTTCGTCGTTGCGATGGGGGACATCCTCGCGGATGTCGACTTCCGGGCCCTCGCGGACGTCCATCGCCGCAAAGGGGGGATCGCGACGATCGCCCTCACCGAGGTCGAAGATCCGACGCAGTATGGGGCCGTGGGGCTGGACGCGGATGGCCGCATCCGCAAGTTCAAGGAGAAGCCCAGACGGGAGGAGGCGTTCTCGAACCTCGTGAACGCGGGCATCTACGTTCTCGAGCCCGACGTCCTCGACTTCATCCCGTCGGACCAGAAGTTCGACTTCGCGAAGGACCTGTTCCCGCTTCTCCTCTCGAAGGGGCTCGCGCTGTACGGGAGCCCGCTGCAGGGCGTCTGGATGGACATCGGTCAGCCATACGATCTCTGGAAGGCGAGCATGGAGGTCGTCCGCAGGGAAGGGCGTCCCCTCCATCGGGAGGGGGTGACGAGCGAGGGGCCCGTGATACTCGACCCGAGGGCCCTCGTGCACGAAGGGATCGTCTTGCGCGGCCCTTGCTACGTCGGCCCGCAGGTGGAGGTCCGCCCGGGCTGCGTCGTGGACAACGCGTGCCTGTACGAAGCCTCGCGCCTGGAACGGGACGCGATCGTGAGAAACAGCATCGTCCTCGAGGCGAGCGTGGTCGGAGCGGGCGCGGAGATCCTCGATAGCGTCGTCTCTCGCGACTGCGTGATCGAGTCGGGCGCCCGGATCGCCTCCAGCATCATCGGGGACAACATGACGGTCCGCTCCGGGTCTCGCCTGGAGAACGCGACCGTGTCGCAGCCGCCGCGCTAGCCTAGCGTGTCGCGTTGCGCGCGGGGACTTCGCGGCCCTCTCGGACGACGACGTCCGCCGCGTTGCCACCAATCCGGTAGCCCAGGTGTCGGTAGGAGGGGAGGTCCAGGACCACGAGGTCCGCCCGCTTCCCCGGCTCGAGGCTCCCGACGATGTCCGCACGGCCGATCGCGTGGGCCGCGTTGATCGTCGCCCCGGTGATCGCCTGGGCGGGGGTGAGGCCATTGTGGTGGCAGGCCAGGGCGATCACGAGCTGCATGGATTCGCACCAGCAGTTCGGGTTGAAGTCCGTCCCCAGGGCGACGGGGGACCCCGCCTCGAGGAGCTTCCGACCATCCGCGAAGGGCATCCGCGACGCGAGC
>DATEUA010000128.1:0-3890 GCA_035283405.1 Thermoplasmata archaeon
AGGCACTTCGCCGCGTACTTCGTGATTCGCATTCTCACCGCCAAGGCCTACGCCGCCTAAACGGTTTCTCCCTCCTCGTCGAGACGCTTCTGGCGGCCCTCCCACTTCGTGTCGAGGACCTTTGTGATCTCCGCCGCCTTGACCCTCCCGATCTTCGGAACCTCCGCGAGAGCGCGCTCGTTGGCGGCGAACACCGCGCGTGGCGTCCCGAAGCGGGATAGCAGGTTCTCCGACAGCGTCTCCCCAACTCCCTGCAGTCCCTGCATTAGGAATCTCTGGCGCTCCTCGAGCCTCAAGAGCTTCGGCTTGTGCCGCAGGCCGTACTCGAACGACTTCACGCCCGCCTGCTTGTGCAGGGTGACGAGGAGCTGGCACGTTTGCTCCTGGTCCGGGGTGAAGAGCATCGTCACGCGCTCCTTCAACGTGAAGGCGAGGAGTGCGCCCCAGAACGCCCGGGGATTCTTCTGTTCAGCGATCTGCGAGAGGTCGCCCTCGACGAGGATGACTGGGACCGGATACGCTTCGCGAAGGCGGAGCATCTGGTCGAAGATTCTCTTCGTGACGATGGAGGCGAGAAAGTCCGTGATGGTCTTGCGCTCGACCGCGACTTCTCCGACGACGTAGTCTCCCGGGGAGATTTGCCGAACCTCGACGTCCGCGCCGAGCTCGCGCAGTCGGGCGGGGATGTCCGGAGGCTCCCGTTGGTCGGCAACGATCACGAGGCCGGAGATGGCAATCGCGCCACATAAGCGCGTCGAGTTCGGATCAGCAGCACGGTCAACCCTGCAATGAGGATTGTTCCGTCGACGAGTGTCCCCGCGCCAATCGCCGGCGGGATCGCCAACGCCCCCGTCCACGCCGAGATGATTCCGGTGGCGACCTCCACAGCGACGAACGGTGCGGATGTCATGAGGAACGTCCGAGTTGCCGAGATCCCGTTTCGTCTCTCCCGACTCCCTTGGGTCGAGGCCCACAAGCCAGCGAGCGCGAGAGTCGCTGCAAATACGGCGGCGATGAGAGGTTTCCAGTTCACCACGTCCACGACGATCCTCTGGACCGCCAAGACCTCTATGGTGACCTGCGCCGTTGCGACGGCGCTGTCGTCATCCGTGACATGCATCGTCACGACGTAGGTCCCGGACTCAGTGTAGCGGTGATTCTGGAAACCTGCTGGTCCGTCAGCTCGGGTTCCATCTCCGAACTCGAAGCTCCATGCAACGATTTCGCCGTCCGGGTCCGTCGAGCGGGTCCCGTCGAGGGTGACCAGTTCCCCAGCTGCTACTTCGTGGTGGTTCGCCGACAGGACCGCACTCGGATGGAGGTTCCGGACGCTTACGAATACGGTGTCGGTCGCCACTCCCCCCCAACCATCGTCGCCGGTTGCCATGAACTCGTAGAGCCCGGGAATCCGGGGTGTGAACGAAGCGTTCGTGCCGTCCGCGACCGCAAGTTCAACCGCTACACCCGCAAGCTGTGACCACGTGAGGGCGACTGCGTCGTCGTCGGGGTCCGCTGTAATGGCTCTCAGAACAACGGTCTCGCGCTTGAGGACGGTTCGGTCGGACCCGGCATCGACGGTCGGTCCCCGATTCCGGACGTCGATGACGAGAGACGCCGTGTCGGTCTGGTTCGACGAATCCATGACCACCAAGGTCACGAGGAAGGTTCCTCGGAGGGCATAAGGATGGACCGCCACTGACGTCGATGCAGTGCTTCCGTCTCCGAACTCCCAGCGATAGGCAACGACTTCGAAGTCGTCCCATGACGCTCTCCCATCGAATTCGATCGGTTCCCCCATGTGCACTTGAGTGGCGGAAGCCTCCGCCTCCGCCGTCGGAGGCCCGTCCGGAGAGGGCCTGGTGCCGAGGATCGTCACGAACCCTTCACGATTCCGGAACAAGGGGTTCGCTGCGTTCGCCGAAATCGGAAAGTCTGAGGACTCCGTCATCCCGGCGACGTAGACCGTGGGACCCACGTTGGCGGCGATCCCCCTGCCCCATTCTTCCCCTCCGCCGCCCAGGTAAGACCCGTAGAGGAGAGTCCGCCCGGTCGTGGAGAACGCGGCGATGAAGGAGTCGCCGAAGTAGTCGCCTCCGGCGTAGTTCGTCTGAATCGCGCTCGCGGTCGTGGGGAAATCCAGAGAACTTGTGTGCCCCGTGACATATGCGATCCCCTCTGAGTCTATGGCGATGGCCGTGGAATCGTCTCGGCCCGACCCTCCGAAATACGTAGCGTAAAGGAGGGCGACCCCGGCGGGATCGAGCTTTGCGACGAAGCCATCTCCATCGCCACCCCGGAAGAGGCTCCCTGCGGTCCCCGAGGTTACCGGGAAGTCCGGGGACCATGTAGTGCCCGTCACAAAGGCTTGCCCCGTTTCGTCTACTTTTACGGAGTGCACAGTGTCTCCTTCCGCACCGCCGAGGAACGTCGAATACACCAGACCGCCACCGGGTGAGTCGAGCTTGGTCACAAAGCCGTCGATTGCGTTGAGCGATCGGTCCCAAGCGTCCGCCGTCGTAGGGAAGTCCCACGACCCTGTCTGGCCGACGACGATCGCCCCGTCCTGGCGATCGGCATAGACATCGAACGCATGGTCGCTGCTAGATCCGCCGATGAATGTCGAGAGCACAAGGCTACTGCCGTCGACATCGAGCACCGTGAGGAATGCGTCCCCATACCCTCCATAGTCGGCGTCGAACGCGTTGGGCGTGACCGGGAATTGGAGGGAGCTGGTGTACCCCACGACGAACGCTCGCCCGGCGGAGTCCACGGCGATTGCCGTGCCCTCTTCCCCTGTGGGAGTGCCAAGCAAGGTGGAGTAGACTAGCGTCGATCCGTACGGGTCTAACTTCGCGACGAACGCATTCGGACACCGGAACCCACCGCAGTCGCTGCCGTCGTGGACTGTGTCGTATGCGCCCGGCGTCGTTGGAAAGTCCACGGACTCCGTGAAGCCCGTAACGTAGGCGCTGCCTTCATCATCCACGGCGATGGCCCAGCCCATGTCCCAGTCGGTGCCACCGATGTAGGTCGAGTACAGCACGTTGCCGAGGGAGTCCATCTTCACGACAAAGATGTCGCCCTGACCGTTCGGCGTTGTGTCCCATGAATCGGGAGTGGCGGGGAAATCGAGGGATGGAGTCTCGCCGACAAGGTAGATGTTGCCCTCATTGTCCATGGCGAGATCGTGGACGGAGTCCCAACCACTCCCCCCAACGAACGTGGAGTAGTTCAGAAGCTCGGCGGCAGGGTTGATGGGTTCCTGTCCCTCGGCGGCCGAGGATCCTGGATCCAGAAAGGAAGCGGCGGTGGCCATCAAGGCCATCAGCACAACCCTTTGCGAGAGCCTGTCGGAATAGACCATCTCCGCCTCCACACGAGCGGCGTACAAGGAGAGCGATACCGCCTTCACCCAAGAAGGTTCCGTTGCAGGGCCTTCAAGGAGAGAGGCCCCGAGAGGGATACCCCCGGAAACCGGATGGGCGAATGCAGGAGTCGCGAGAAATTATGGTGCGGATCATATGCAGCCCGTTTGACGGCTAAGCCGTCTTTGCACCACCGATGAGGTGCTAGCGCGGTTACAGCGTGATTAGTGGCTCCGGGCTGAGGCGGTCGCCCGAAGGCTTCCGCCGTACACCCGAGCTCTATCAACGTCGTCGATTACGACGACCGTGAGGTGCCTCGTCTTGGGGGTGGCTTCGGGCTTAGATGCGTTCAGCCCTTATCCACGAGCGCGTGGCTGCTCGGCGATGCCCTGCCGGACAACCGATACACTAGAGGCGCCGATCCCCCGTTCCTCTCGTACTCAAGGGACCTACCCCTCAGGCACCAAAGCGCGTCCAGCAAAAAGCAACAAACCTGTCTCACGACGGTCTAAACCCAGCTCACGA
>DATEUA010000129.1:0-2257 GCA_035283405.1 Thermoplasmata archaeon
CGATCTCGACCTCGATGGAGGTCGTCATGTTCAGGTTGATGAAGGACGGGACCGCCTCGAACCGCAGGACGTGGGAATCCACGACCTCCGCGGATGCGGACCACCCTCCCCAGATCCCCAAGAGGGAGACCGCGAGGACCATCGCCCCGAGTCTACCTCCCGCTCGCACACACACCCCGACATCCCGATTCTCGGCCGTCATGGTATCCGCCCCTCAGGTTCTTGGCCCCGTGGATTCGCCGCCGACATGGAGAAGCGCCACCCCGCCGTCCCGAATGCGACCGCATTCGGGTCCAGAGCCCGCGCTCTCCGCCGCATGCCCACCGTGCTCTCCACAAGCGTGTCCCTCATGTTTCTCAACCTCGGTCTGCCTTGCTGCCGCTGCGCCGGCCCCGGGTCCGACGGGGCGCGACGCCAATGCGTCGAATCAAGAGGATTTGGACGACGACGAAGGCGTAGACGGAGGCGACCCCCGCGAGAGTCGCAAAAACCAAGGCGCGAATCGCATGGTCCGACGTCCACAGGACCGATGGCACCGTCGAACGCTCCGCGACGAGGGTCGTGTTCGCCTCGGTGGGCACGTAGTCGAAATCCCCCTCGAATCGCGCGACGAACCGGAAGGGGCCCGGCGACAGGAACGTGTAGTTGAGCCGGGCAGCCCCTTGGGCGTCCGTCTCCGCAGCTCCGAGGAAACCCGGCCCCACGGACGTGTTCACGAAGAAGTCGATGACCGCCAAGACCAGGGGGAGCCCGTCGTCCCCGAGGAGCCGCGCGACGAGGGTCACATTCGCGGCCTCTCGCGGCTCTCCGAGGCCCTCGAGCCCAAGGGATGCCCGCCGCGTCGGGATCTTGTTCGGGTCGCGCTCCAAGATGAAGGATCCGGCGGAGGCGCTCGTGTGGAGGGTGATGAGGTCGTCCGCGGTGTCGTGGTAGGCCAAGAGGAGCGAGAAGGTCTTCCCCGTCCGCAGCGCAACGTCGTAGCCGTCGCCGCTGTCCAGGGGAATCCGGAACTCCAGCGTTGTCTTGCCGGAGGCCTCGCTCCCGGCTCGTTCGAGGATGTCGTCGCGCCCTCCGAGGCCGATGTCGGCGATGTGATTGAGCCCCACCCCGTACTCGTCCGAGATCACCGTCGCCGCACCGAGGACGTATCCGATGACGATGTTCGACCCGTCCATGAGGACGCCCTCCGGGCCGAACCCGATGCCCGCCCATCCCGTCCCCGGGCTCACGAGGCCGACGCTGAGGTTCACGTCGTCGTGGACCCATGAGACCGCGATGCCCGTGACCGGGTCCGTGAAGGTGCCCGCGTACTCGCCGGGATTCACGACCCCGTCGACGACGGCGGTCACCGGCCTCCCGAAGGGGATGGTGACGGGCAGCGCGGCGGCCGGTGGGGGCCATAGCAACGCCGCCAAGGCGACCGCGACGAGGATCGCCAGCCGGGGCGCGCGGGTCAATCCGCCACCTCCATAGGGGACGGCTCCGGGACCGGGGACTGCTGCGGGAGCGGGGTCGGCGCCTTCTCCGCGACCTCCCACATGGAAACGACGGGAAGGAACCGGCAGAACGCAAGCAGGAGGAGCCCGAACCCTGCGACGGCCCCGGCAAGGATGGACCACTCCACCCAAGTCGGCCAGTACGGCGCGATCACCGAGGGGGTCTGGGGGGTCGCCATCGTGGGCACGACGATCAGGTACCGCTCGATCCACATCCCCACGTTCACGAGGATGGCCGCGATCACGACGGCGGGTACGCTCTTCGCCTTGGTGACCGCGACGAAGACCGCGGGGACGATGAACCCCCCGATGATCATCCACCAGAACATCGAGGCAAACTGGCCGGAACCGAGGAGGGCGAGCCAGGCGGCGTCCTGCGTTTCGCCCGGGTAGCTGGCCGTCAGGTACTCGCTGAGGGTGAAGTAGAGGAGGATGATGTCGAGGGCGAGCATCATGAGGCCGAGGTTCCGGAAGTGGACGGGTTTGATGATGCCCTCCAAATGGAAGAGCTTGCGGACGGCTGCCATCACGATGATGAGCGTCGCGATCCCGGAGAAGATGGCCCCCACGACGAAAAGGGGTCCGAAGATTGTGCTGTGCCAACCCACGCGCAACGTCATGCCGAAGATCCAGGAAACGACGGTGTGGACGGACACCGCCACGGGAATGATCAGAATGGCCATCGCGCCGAGAGCTCGCTCGAGCCTGCGACGCTGCTCCGGGAGGCCCTGCCACCTGGCGGCCAACCGGGTGTAGAGCCA
>DATEUA010000130.1:0-16298 GCA_035283405.1 Thermoplasmata archaeon
GGACGCCGTCCGGGATGTCGACGATTCGTTCCAAGAGTCCGGCGACGGGCATCGTTCCACCTCAATACACATAGGCGAGGAGCTTCCCGCCCACGCCGATCTGCTTCGCCTTCGACTGGGAGATCACGCCCTCCGTCGTCGTCAGGATCAGGACGCCGAAGTCCTGGGCCGGCAGGTACCGCGCCTCGAACCGCTCCAGCTCCGTCCTCTTCACGGCGAACCGGGGCTTGATCACGCCGCAGTTGTTGATGCTCCCGACGAGTGCCACGCGGTACACGTTCCCGCGACCGTCCTCGACGAACTCGAAGGACCGGATGTACTCGTGCTCCTGCATCACCTTGAGGACGCGGCCGATCAGCTTCGACGCGGGCCGCACGAGGCATTCCGCCTTCCCAGCCGCCTCCGCGTTTCGGATCGTCACCATGGCGTCGTTCAACGGGTCTTGCAACATGGTGTCCCCTCAGCTGTACTTCCGGAAGCCGAGCTCGTACGCGATCTCGCGGAAGCATTGTCGGCAGAGGTGGAGGCCGTACCGACGCACGATCCCGCGCTTCCGACCGCAGCGCAGGCAGCCTTTCTTCCGTCCGAAGTCCTTCGTCCGTTTCACTCGACGACCTCCGCCTTGAAGTGGTCCTTGATGAACCGGACGCCCTCGTCGCGGGTGATCCGGTGTCGCCTCGGAATCGGCCGGGCCTTGTCCGCCCGCCGGGTCACGCGCCATCCCGGGCGCTGAAGACTTACACTCACGTCCATCCCGAACACCCCAATCTCGGGATCGTATTTCATCCCGGGGAAGTCCGTGTAGTCCGTGACCCCGAAGGAGAAGTTCCCGCGCGGGTCGAAGCTGTAGGCGGGCAGCCGATTGTTCCGAAGGGAGAGGGCCCGCTTCAGGAAGTCGTCCGCCTCTTTCCCGCGAATCGTCACGCGGGCCCCGATCGGCATGTTCCGCCGGACGCCCCAGTCACGCACCGCGCGGTGGCTGATCGTCTGACCGGACTTGCGACGCGTCACGAGGTCGAGGACCTTCTGGGCCTTCACGAGCTTCTCGCCCGCCTCCCCGACCCCGATGTTCACGACGACCTTCTCGACCCGGACTTCGCGCAGGTTCCCGATCGTCCCACCTCACACCGCGCTCGACGCGGGCACCGTCACCTCGGGCGCCTCCTTGCCGACGACGAACACCTTGTCGACGTCTGTCGAGAATCCTTCCTTGAATGTGACGACGTTCGCGCGGGGGTTCCTCGTCAGGTGGACATCGAGGATCCGCGCGAGCTCCCCGACGTGCCGCCCTCCGCGGATGAACGACATGGACCCGGCCGAGAGATCGTAGTGTCCGACGACCTTCTGGGCCGGCACCTGGATCTTGAGGGTCGTGCCCGTCTTGTACTGGTCTTTCGGGAGGACGAGGTTCCTGCCGTCGTGGAGGTTGAGCTGGGTCTTCCCTCCGGGGACCGTCGTCTTGTCCTCGATCCGGCAGAGCTTCCACTTCGCCGCCGCCTCGTCGATCGGGACGAGGGCCAACCGGCCCCGGGTGTTCACCATCATCCGGTAGTGCGCCTTCGCCTCCCCCAGGCTGACGACGTCCATGAGCCCGACGGGGAACTTCGGATCCGCGACGACCCGACCGTCCACCAGGACGCCACGTCCGTTCAGGATCACGCGCGCCTCGCGCGCGGTGTCGCACACGAGGAGCATGTCCCTCAGGATGAGCCCGATCGGAATGCTGTCCTCCGCGGAATGCGGTCCCGGAGAAGGCCGCGTCACCCAGAACTCGGTCTTCCGCGGGATGGACCAGCTCCTTGGGGCGGGCAAGCGCTTCAGATGCTTCTTCACGGCCTCACCCCGGCAGGAACTTCGCCCGCCTCCGCGGGTCCGTCTCGTCGAGCTTGACGATCATCAGGTTCGACGCGTGGATCGGTCGGGCAACTTTCTTCTCGTCCGTCTTCTCGATCGTGATCCCCTCGATGACGACGGTCCCGTCCGTCACGTCGACCGTCACGACGGTCCCCTCGCGGCCTCGGAACCCCCCGCGCATGATCCGGACCGTGTCTCCCTTCCGGAGGGAGACCGCTCGGGGCAGGCGGGCCTTGGACCGGTCGTGGAGTCTCGGGTCGATGTGGGACGCGATCGCCGCGTGCTTCCGGTGCAACGGTGCGTTCGCGGCCCGACGACGCTGGACCCGGGGCTTCGCGCTCGTCATCCGGTCACCTCACACGATCATGCTCGCCGTGGCGGCGATCCGCGGCCAGCGTTCGGCCGCCTCGCGGGCCACGGGGCCCTTGATGTCCGATCCCTTCGCCTCCCCTTCCGGGGTTACGATCACGCACGCATTGTCTTCGAACTGGACCATCGTGCCCTCGGGCCGACGGAAGGGGCGTCGCTGTCGCACGATGACGGCCCTCATGAGCTGCTTCCGCGTCTCCGGAGTCCCCTTCTTCACCGTCACGACGAGGAGGTCCGCGATGCCCGCGCGCGAAAGCCGATGCTTGACCCCGTGGTACTTCGGGACCTCGACGACCTCGACGACCTTCGCGCCCGTGTTGTCGATGCACTCGAGGCGGGACCCTTTCTGCAGACCGCGGGTCTGCCGCCCGGGGAGGCCCTTCACGCACCGACCCCCCGGTTGTGAATCGCGACGTAGGAGACCGTCTTCGACAGGGGGCGGCATTCCATGACCGTGACCCGGTTCCCGACCGCGAGAGCGAGGCAGGGCGGCGCGTGGACATTCATCCGGCGCGTCCGCTTCTCGTATCGCTCGAACTTCTGGATGTACCGCACGTATTTCCGCTCCACGACGACCGTCCGCTGCATCCGCGCGGCGACGACGACTCCCGCGAGGGCCTGACCCCGGACGGCGAGGTGCCCGTGGAACGGGCAGTTGTGGTCCTCGCACCCACGGTCCGGCGCGGGCACGTCGATCCCGATGTCCCTCGCGACCGGTTTCGCGGTCTCCTTCCCCTTCGCCTTCGCCATCCCGGTCACCGTGCCTTCTTGATCCGGTCTTCCGGCCGGAAGCGGATGTCGTCCCCCTCGATGTCGACGCTTCCGCGGACGTCGAACCGGAAGCGGGTGCCCTGCTTCGCGATCCGCTTCTCCCGTCCCTCGGCCTCGACGACGAGCAGGTTCCGCGTCTCGTCGACGACTCGTCCCTCGACGCCGACCAATCCGGGATCCGTCGCGCGGACGACCCGGACGCGGAGGCCGATCAGCTCGTCCTTCCGAAGGCTCACGTCACCGCACCTCCACCGCGTACCCCATCCCCTCGAGGACTCCCTGCACCTTCCGCTTGTGCTCCCCCTGGAGCTCGATGCGACCTTTCTTCGCGGTCCCTCCCGCCGCACACTTGTTCTTCAGGGTCCGGGCGAGCTCCTCGAGGTCGATGTCGCTCGAGTCCAATCCGTCCACGATCGTGACCACCTTTCCATACCGTCGCGTGTCGTTGTACACCCGGATCTGTTGCTGCTCCTTCGCGATCTCCTCGCACATGCACAGCTCGTCCGGGAGACCGCAGGTGGAGCAGATCGCTGCCATCAGGCCGCGTCCTCCTTCGCCTCGACGCTCGGCTCCGACCGGGCGGCGAGACGCTCCTCCTCCCCCATGATCGTCAGGATGCGCGCGATGTTCGTCCGAAGGGCGCGGATCTTTCCCGGGCTGGGGGGCGCGCCGCCCATCGCCGCCACGCCGCGCTCGTGCATGAGCTCGTCCCGAAGCTCCCCGAGCCTCTTCGCGCGGCCCTCGCGGTCCATCGCCCGGATCTCCTTCGTCCGCAGGAGGGGCACCTACTTCCCCTCCCCTTTCGCGTCGATCTCCGCCTCGACCCCGCGTTCCTTCACTTCCTTGAGGCCCTTCTTGATCTTCCGTGCCGCGACCTTTCCCTTCGGCACGGGGGGCTTCTCCCGGGCCTCCGGCTCCTCCAGCACGACTTCGTCGGCCTCGGGGGTCTCCCGCGTCTCCGCCACGGACGGCTCGGGTCCCAGCGGCTCCGGTTCGATGGAGGTCACGGGCACCTCCGTCTCGATCGACAGGACTTCCGGTGCCGGGGCGACGTCCGGGAGTTTGGAGATCTCGATGTCGTCGGGGAGCTTCGCCTTCGGGTCCATGATCTCGACCGTGACGCCGATGACCCCGGGCTTGAGCTTCGCGACGGCGAACCCGCGATCCATCCACAGGTTCCGCGGCTCGCCGCAGTACTTGATGTGACCCGCCTTGAACTTCTCCGTCCGGTGCCGCTGCCCCGTGAGCTTCCCCGCGATCACGACGAGACAGCCCTTCGCGCCCGCCTCCATGATCCGGCGGACGGTCGAGTGGCCCGCGCGGCGGAAATGCCATCCCCGCTCGAGGGCGTTCGACAGCTTCTCCGCCATGATCTGTGCGTTCAGGGAGGGCTGCTCGACCTCCTGGACCTCGATCTGCGGGTTGTCAAACTTGAACTGCCGCTCGACGGCCTCCGTGAGGCCCTTGATCGCCGCGCCCTTCCGGCCGATCACGAGGCCCGGCCGCTCCGCGAGGAGCGTGACCCGCGTCCCCATCGGAGTGCGCTGGATGTCCAGGCCCCCGAAGCCCGCGCGGCGCGTCTCCCGCATCAGGTACTCCTTGAGGAGCACCCGCCGCATGTTCTCGACGATGATCCGCCGGTCCTTCCGGCGGGCGGGCTTGTCCGCGGACACCACCTACTTCGCCTCCTCGAGAACGATCTCGAGATTCACGGTGTCCTGGTTCCACGGGGTCGAGCGGCCGTACGCCCGGGGCCTGCGGCCCTTCGTGATCGTCCCCTTGTGCGCGTTCACGACCTTGACCACCATCTCGTCGGGGTCCTCCTTTCCCGTGAACTCCGCGTTCGCGATCGCACTGTCCAAGACCTTCAGGAACGCCCGCGCCGCCTTCACCGGATACCGCGCGGGTCCGAGTCCGGGCTTGTGCGCGATCCACCGATGATACCTCCGCATGGGGACGGCCCGCTTCAGGGCGATGACGCCTTCCAGATAGTCGCGCGCCGCCTCGACCGTCTTCCCGCGGATCGCTCTGGCGAGCTCGATGCTCTTCTTCCAGGCGATCGGGAGCTCGCGGCCGTAGGCGCGGGCCATCGTGCCGATCGCGAAGTCCACCGTGTACCCGAGCTTCGCCATGACCCACCTACTTGAGAGGCATGAACTTCGACGAGCGCGTCGCCCCGACGCCGGGACCGCTGTGGGCCACCGGCCTCCGGGTCATCGCGAACTCGCCGAGGTAATGCCCGATCATCTCCGCCTTGATTTCGACGGTCACGAATTCCTTCCCGTTGTGGATCGCGACCTTCTTCCCGATGAAATCCGGGAGGATCGGTACGTCGCGGCAGTGCGTCCGCACGGCGTCCTCCGAGCCGTTCGCCCGGAGCTTCTCGATGAACGTGAGGCGCTCCCCGTCGATCCCGCGCATGTACGAGCGGCGGGCTCGCGCGGGGAGCAGCTCGATGATCTCCTCGAGGGTCATCGCCTTCATCTCGTCGAGGGTGTACCCTCGGTACGTGAACTCGCGCTTCCGCCGGGTGTCGACGACGCCCGCGCGCTTCCGCAGCTTGCGGCGCGCCGCCTTCGCCAGACCGCCCATCCGCTTCGCCATGTGTCTACCTCTTCCGTTTCAATCGCTTCGGTCTCGGGGAGAGCCGGCCGACCTTCCGGCCGGGAGGGGCGTCGTAGCCCACCGTCGACGGCCCGCCGACGTGCTGGTGTGACCCGCCCCCGTGCGGGTGGTTGACTGCGTTCATCGCGACGCCTCGCACCCTGAACGGGGCCTTGCTGAAGGACCGGAACGCGTGCCACTTCTTCCCCGCCTTCGCGAAGGGCTTGTCGCCACGCCCTGCGCCCGCGACCGCGCCGATCGTCGCGCGGCAACCGGGATGGAAGGACTTGAACTGCCCCGACGGGAGCTGGACGATCGTCCGGTCCCCGCGGCTCACGACGACGGCGGTCGTCCCGGCCGCGCGGACGTACCGGCCTCCGTCCCCCGGGGCCGCCTCGATATTGTAGACGAGGGTCCCTTCCGGGATCTCGCCGAGGGGGAGCGTGTTCCCCCGGTCGACGTTCGGTTCGCCGACGCTCACCGTCTGTCCGATCTGGAGCCCGTCGCACGCGATCATGAGGACCTCCTGCCCGTCGTACCGCACGCGAGCCAGGGGGGCCGTGTGCCCCGGGGCATGGAAGATCGCCGTGACGATGCCCGCGCCTCTCAGGTACGGATGCGCGACGGGCCCGGGATGGCGGTGGCTCGGAGATCGGTACGTTGGCGACGTCCCGCGGCCCCGCCGCTGCGTGCGCAGGTTCTTGCCCATCCTCAGAACACCCCGATCCGCATGCCGATCTCCTCCGCGGAGAACTCCGGTGCGAGTTTGATGATCGCGTGCTTCCCGTCCTTGCGGGTGAACGTGTTCACGCGGACCACCTTCACCTGGAAGACCTCCTCGAACGCCTTCTTGATCTGCGGCTTCGTCGCGTTGTGCCGCACGAGGAACTCGAGGCGGTTCCCGTCCTTCAGGTTCTGCGCGGGCGTGCCCTGAAGCATATTCAGCGTCTTCTCCGTCACGTAGGGATGAAAGAGGATGTCGTGGGGCTTCATGCGTTCCAGCTCCGCAACGACTCGAGGGCGCCCTCGCTGAACAGGACGAGCCGGCCGGGGTGTCCGCCCGGGGCGAGAATCTCCGCATTGAGCCCGGAGGGCGCGACGACCTCGACCCCGGGCAGGTTCCCGAACGAGCGCCGGACCCGGGAGGGGTCCTTCACGACGAGGAGGAGACTTTTCGGGACGCGGTACCGTCGGCCGCGCATCTTCCCTCGGCCCGCGCGGATGTGTCGGCCCGCCTTCGCGCGCTCGACGTCCGGCAGAACGCCGAGTCGAGCCAGTAGGTCCGTCCCCGCCTTCGTCGCGCTACCCTGGGGCTCGAGGGACTCGATCCCGTCCTCGATGACGACGGGCAGGCTGATCCCGTCCTTGAACCGGTGGCCGCGGGACGCGACCCGCGCGGAATCGGAGAGGGCCGCGAGCGCGGCGTTCCGCGCGAGGCGTCTCTCCTTTTCATTGATCTTCTGGGACCACACCTTCTCGATGCGCGGGGGATGGGCCTTGCGGCCTCCGACCGTGCCGGGCGCCTGCGCGCCGATCATCGTCCCGCGGATGCGGGGCACCCGCGACACCCCCTGGCCCTTGCCCGACCACCGTACGGAGTGGCGCGTCCCGGCGCCATGGGTCGGCGCGTATGGCTGGCGGCGGTTCGCCTGGAACGCGGTGACGGCGCGTCGGATCAGGTCCTCCCGGACGTCCGAGCGGAATACGGCAGGCAGGTCGACCGCCTTGACCGGCTTTCCGTCGAGCCCGTACACGTGGACCTGGCCCGGCTCGAGGCGGGACGTTTCCTCCGGTTCCTGTGGCGCGGCCTTCGCAGGCTTCGAGGCCTTCACGCGCTTCGCGCGGACCGGTCTCCGCTTCGGGGCTTCGTCCGGCTTCGTCTCCTCGGCCGTCCGGTCCGCCTTCTCGCGCTCCGGCATGCGACTCAGGCCCCCTGCTTCGATTCTCTCGAGACGTACGTCAGTTCGGGCGGCTTCTCGAGCCTGACGTGCCCGCCGCGCGCGGCGTCCCGGAGCCGGATGAGGCGCTTCGTCGGTCCCGGTATGGATCCGTGGAGAAGGAGGTACGAGGTGCGCAGCATCCCGTACCAAAGGAAGCCGCCGTTCGGGGTCACGTCCTCGCCCTTGTCCCCGATCTTCAGGACTCGCTTGTTGTACTCCGTGCGCTGGTGGTAGCCCGTCTGACCTCCCTGGGGCACCATCGGCCGGACGTACCCGGGCTGGAACGTGCCGAGGGTCCCGATGTTCCGGCGGAACTTCGAGTTCTTGTGGCTCAGCAGGCGGGTCCCCCATCGTGTGTGGTGTCCCTTCCACCCTTTCCCTTTCGTGATCGCGGCGACGTCGATCATGGAACCCTCTCGGCAGAACTCCGTGACGAGGACTTCCTTGCCGAGCAGGTTCTTCGCGTACGCCAGGCGTTCCTCGATCGTCCCGCCGCCGACGCGGTTCTCCATCAGCTCCGGCGTCTTTGCCGGCACGCCGGTCACGAGGGACGGCTGCGTGTACGTGAGGAGGCGAACCTCGTCGACCTGGGTCGGATCGACCTTCGACCAGGCGGCGTCTGCGTCGTAGTCCTTGGGAATCGGGAAGAGGCGTCGCAGCTCCTTGTCGAGCTTCGCGGACCAGACCTCGCCCGTGCAGCGCAGGCCCTCGTGCGTCTGTCGGTACACGCGGACCGCCGCAGCCTTCATCGGAGGGACCTCGATAACCGTCACGGGAATCTGGACTTCCTGGCCGGACGTGGTAGACGTCGGGCGATAGTCGAGGACGATCGCATGGGTCATGCCCGCCTTGTACCCCGCGAACCCCTGGAGTTTCGGGGCTCCTTCGTGCTCGGGCCAACTCGAGAAGTGGGGGATGGGGCTCTCGCTCCTCTTGCGGGGCGAAAAGCCCATGGATCCGTGGGTCGGACGGTGCTTCCTCGGCATGACCGCTCCTCCGGAGAGGATGATCTCTTCGCGCGGACGCGAAGGGTCGTGGGCGAATGCGCGCGACCGTGACGCAGCCTGCGGGACGAGAAGCCAGGTCCCGCGTTGCCGGGATCCGAAGAGGATTGCCCGGAAGCGTGTGGTTCGCGCGGTCGGGCGCCCCTAGGGACGGGGTCTATTTAACGGTTTGGAAAGTGATGCGATGCGGTCCGCTTCCCTCCTGTGATTCGGGTCCGGGCGCGGAACCGTATCGTCGAGCGGGTCAGTGCGTGAGGCGTGCGGGCCTCGCCTTCCTCGCGAGCGCTTCCGGGGAGACGAGAATCCCGCGGACGTCCACGAGATCCGCCTCGTCGATCACCGGCAACCGCTTCGCGTCGGAGATCGCGCGCCAAAACGCCCGCATCCTCTCGTCGTCGTACTCGTCGCACATCGAGGGGACCTCGACCCCACATCGGAACCGCGGCTACAAGAGCCTTCCGTCCCGATCGATGCGGGAGACGAAGAGCGGGAGAAACGCCCTCAGGTGTATCGTGCCTGATAACCCACCCAAAACGTTTATGGGGGCCACCCCGGGTATGCCACGTTCGCGGGGCGGAGACGACCGTGGACATGCGACGAATGAAAGTGAAGGTGTGTCTCGTCGGCGAGGCCGCCGTCGGCAAGACGTCCCTGATCCGCCGCTTCGTCCTCGAGGACTTCGACGACAAGTACATCCAGACCCTCGGGACGAAGGTCTCGAAAAAAGAGCTGACCGTCCCGAATCCCGACGGGCCCGGGGGGATGAAGGTCGATATGACGATCTGGGACATCATGGGCCAGAAGGGGTTCCGCGAACTCCTCAAGGAAGCGTACTTCTACGGGGCGAAGGGAATCCTGGCCGTCTGCGACGTGACCCGCCGGAGGACGCTCGACGATCTGGACGACTGGATCGAAGGGGTGTATTCCGTCACGGGCCGCATCCCAATCGAGTTCCTCGCGAACAAGATCGACATGGAGGGGGAGAAACAGATCGGCGAGGAGGAGATGGTCCAGGCCGCCCGCGCGTACGATAGCCCGTTCCACTTCACCTCCGCGAAGAGCGGGATCAACGTCGAGATCGCGTTCCAGTCCCTCGGGGAGCGCATCGCGCGAGAGCGCTTCGCGCACAAGGTCCTCGTCGAAGAGTGAAGAATTATCAGGTGCGATACTCGGGCCTACACGCTAGATAAAGAGGCCCCCTCTTTCGTCCGACTCGATGCAAGCCTCCGCGAGCCAGGCCCTCAAACATGTGAAGGCGAAGGTGTGCCTCGTCGGGGACGTCGCGGTCGGCAAGACCTCCTTGATCCGGCGATTCGTGATGGACCACTTCGACGACCGGTACGTCGCGACTGTGGGCACGAAGGTCACGAAGAAGACGGTCAACGTGAGGTGGAAGGGCAACGCAGCGACCCTGGACCTCATGGTGTGGGACATCATGGGAGAAAAGGGCTTCCGGTCCCTCCTGCGGGACGCGTACTTCGAGGGGGCCCAGGCCGTCCTGGCGGTGTGCGACCTGACGCGCAAGGAGACGTTCTACGACCTGAACAACTGGGTCACGATGGTCCGCAAACAGATCGGGGAGGTCCCCGTCGTCTTCCTCGGGAACAAGTGCGACCTGACCGAGAGGCTCGTCGTGACGGAAGAGGAGCTCTCCCGGTTCGGAAGCATGTACAGCGCGCCGACCTACCGGGTCTCCGCGAAGACGGGGGAGCGCGTGAACGATGCGTTCCAGATCCTCGCGGATACGATCGGGCACAAGGGCGAGTCGTGAGCCGGACATCGACACAGCCTCCCATTATCCCCAGGGATAACGGGGTGGGAATTCCTTTATAATCTAAGGGAAGTCCTCGCGGTCGACAGGCTGCGGACCGATGGACGCCCAGAAAATGAAGGTCAAGATTTGCCTCGTCGGAGAGGGAGCCGTCGGGAAGACCTGTCTGATCCGGCGCTTCGTCCACGACCAATTCGATGACCGATACATCTCCACGCTCGGCGCAAAGGTCTCGAAGAAGGAACTCCACGTGAAGGGGTCCGCGGGCGACATCGACGTGGACATGACGATCTGGGACATCATGGGCGAGAAGGGCTTCCGGGAACTGCTCAAGGAGGCCTACTTCCACGGGGCCCAGGGCGTCCTCGCGGTGTGCGACATCACGCGGAAGGAGACCCTCGAGGACCTGACCGACTGGATCGCGGCCGTCGTGAAGGTGACGGGCAACATTCCAACCCAGTTCCTCGCGAACAAGGTCGACCTCGTCGACCAGCGGGCGATCACGGAGGACGAAGTCCGCGCGGTCGCGCAGCGACACGGCTCGCCGTTCTTGTTCACGTCCGCGAAGACGGGCGAAAACGTCGAGGCGGGCTTCGCGGGACTCGCGAAGCTCATCGCGGCGAAGGTCCTCACCGCGTGAAGACCGATTCCGCGGAACCTCGGACATCTTTCGGACGACTTGTGCGAAGGTGTTTCATCTCCGAGCCTGAGGTCGGAGCGTTTAAGTATGACGGGAGTCTATTCAAAGGATAGAATCGGGAGAGCGGGATCGGTTCTACGATGGCGGATGCCCCGCGTGAGATTCATGAGTTGCCGACGGTCGACTCGTGGATCGAGCGCCTCGACTTTCGCAGCACCGCCGAGGTGAAGATCCCGGAACGGCTCGTGGACCAAGTCATCGGCCAAGAGCGGGCCGTCGAGGTCATCCGCAAGGCAGCGGAGCAGAAGCGGCACGTCATGCTGATCGGAGACCCCGGAACGGGCAAGTCGATGCTCGCCCGGTCCATGACGGACCTCCTGCCCCGGGAAGACCTGCAGGACATCGTCGTCTACCACAACCCCGAGGATCCGAACGAGCCGAAGATCCGCGTCGTCCCCGCGTCGAAGGGCCGCGAAATCGTGAACGCCCAGAAGGCGGAGGCGATGCAACGCCGCGAGCAGAAGGCCTCCATGATGATGACGATCATCTTCTTCATCATCGGCCTGTCGGTCATCCTGTCCTACGACTGGACCGGCACCCGCGGGGAGATGTTCAATTCGACGACGATCCTCTTCGGAATCCTCGTGGCCGCGATCATCTACATCGCGACACGCTACACCGGCCATCGGCAGGAGAACCTGATGGTCCCCAAGCTCCTCGTGACCCACGCGACGGACGACATGCCGCCGTTCATCGATGCGACCGGCAGCCATGCGGGAGCGCTTCTGGGGGACGTGAAGCACGACCCCTTCCAGAGCGGCGGCCTCGAGACCCCGGCGCACGAACGCGTCGAACCCGGCTCGATCCACAAGGCCCACAAGGGCGTCCTGTTCATCGACGAGATCAACATACTCCGAATGGAGAGCCAGCAGAGCCTGCTCACCGCGATGCAGGAGAAGAAGTTCTCCATCGTCGGGCAAAGCGAGCGGTCGAGCGGGGCGATGGTCAAGACGGAGGCGGTGCCGTGCGACTTCATCCTCATCGCCGCGGGGAACCTGGACGCGGTCCAGGGAATGCATCCCGCGCTGCGCTCGCGGATCCGTGGCTATGGGTACGAGATCTACATGAAGAGCACGATGCCCGACACGGACGACAACCGGATGAAACTCGTCCGCTTCGTCGCCCAGGAGGTCTCAAAGGACAAGAAGATCCCGCACTTCGATCGGACCGCGGTCCTGGAGATCCTCCGGGAGTCGCAGCGACGCGCCGGGCGTCGAGGGCAGTTGACCCTCCGACTGCGTGAGCTCGGAGGCCTGATCCGGGTCGCAGGGGACGTCGCGCAGGAAGAGGGCGCGCCCCTCGTCCTTTCGAAGCACGTCCTGAACGCGAAGCGGATCGCACGCTCCCTCGAACAGCAGGTCGCGGACCGGATGATCGAGCGCGGAAAGGAGTACCAGACCTTCATCACGGAAGGACATATCGTCGGGATGGTGAACGGGCTCGCCGTCCTCGTCGGGGACAACTCGATCGCGGAATTCAGCGGCATCGTCCTGCCGATCGCGGCAGAGGTGACCCCCGCGCAGACGAAGCAAGGCGGTCGGATCATCGCGACCGGACGCCTCGGGGAGATCGCGAAGGAAGCCGTCGAGAACGTCGCCGCCCTGATCAAGAAGTATACGGGCGAGGACATCTCGAACCACGACATCCACGTCCAGTTCGTCGGATCGCGTGAGGGCACGGAAGGGGACAGCGCGTCGATCTCCGTCGCCACGGCGGTCATCAGCGCCCTCGAGGAGGTCCCCGTGGACCAGAGCGTCGCGATGACCGGCTCCCTGAGTGTCCGCGGGCAGGTTCTGCCCGTTGGAGGCGTGACGGCGAAGATCGAAGCCGCCGCGGAGATGGGGATCGTAAAGGTAATCATCCCGCGGGCGAACATGCGGGACGTCCTCCTGGAGGACAAGTACGTAGGGAAGATCGAGATCGTGCCCGTCGACACGCTGAGCGAGGTCCTCGACCACCTCCTTGTGGGCCCGAAGAAGTCCGGGCTGATCAGCAAGCTCGCGGCCCTCGTCCCGAAGGTGGGCCCCGACAAGGGGGCCGCGGCGGTCCCCCACTGAGCGCGGAGGCGGAGGGATGAGCGGCGGGAGGGCCCTGTTCATCGGGCGGTTCCAGCCGTTCCACAACGGCCACCTCGCGATGGTTCGGAAGATTCTCGAGACGAACGCCGAGATCATCGTCGGGATCGGCTCGGCGCAGTACAGCCACACGGGCGAGAACCCCTTCACCGCGGGCGAGCGGTACGAGATGATCAAGCGGGTCCTCGACGCGGAGGGGATCCACGAATACCACATCGTCCCCATCCCCGACACCCACGTGCACAGCGTGTGGGTGAGCCATATCCGGTCCCTCATGCCCTCGTTCGACGTCGTCTATTCGAATAGCGACCTCGTCGTCCGCCTGTTCCGGGAGCACGGGGTCCAGGTGCAGTCCCCGCCCCTCGTCGACCGGGAGCGGCTCTCGGGGACGGAACTCCGGAAGCGGATGCTCGAGGGGGAGGAATGGGAGGCGCTCGTGCCGAAGACCGCCGCCTCGTACATCCGCGAGATCGACGGGATCCAGCGGATCCGCGAGACGTACAAGTACTCGACCCCGTACGGGACGAGGGAATCAAATCACGAATAAGGGGACAGAGGCCAGGAGGTCAGGGGCAACCCTCCACACGAGGCAGGCCGCCGACCCCCTTGGCAAGAAGTGACATGCCTCGACCCCTTCTTGAGCTTTTCCGGGCGATGTTCAGTTTTGGACGGCGACGAGTGCCGGGACGAGCAGGGACGCCATGAGGTGGACCCTCGCCACGCCGACTCTCACGGGGACGGACCCGACAAGAGTCGCGAGCCCGGCGATGAGGAGCCCGGCAGGACCCGTGAGGGCCGCGATCAGGACCAGGAGGAGGGCGAGAGCGCCTCGGGCGAGCCACCTCGGATCAAGGCGGGACCAGCGCGAGGCGATCGCCCGAGCGACCCAGACGGCCGCCGGCGCCGCGAACGCGGCTCCGAGGATCCCGGCGAGGAGGGGGAGTACGAGTGAGGCCGGGACGTCGGGAAACGAGGTCCAGGTCGCCTCGGGGCCGAGCAGCCCCTCGACGGCCGCCGCGACGCCGCTCCGCGCGCGTCCGATCATGAAGAGGACGGACACGCTGAGGATCGAGGTCGCGGTCCCTGTCGCCCCGAGGAGAACCATGAACGCCTCGGGTCGGGTGCGCCGGGACCCGAGGGTGGCAAGGGCGGCCGCAGCCCCGCCGCTAAGTCCCGGGAGCCAGGAAACCGCCGCGCCGGCCGCGGAACCGCGAACGGCCTGCACCGCCTCCCATCGGCTGAGCCGCGGCAGGGGCTCGATCCGCTGAGGCTCCCAGGTGGAGGGAGGGTCGATCGCCGCCGCGAGGAGACCCGGCATTCCGAACAGACCGGAGAAGAGGGGGAACAGGGCGGCGTCCGGCTCGACGCCGGACGCTCCCCGGAGGACCGAGACTCCAAGGATTCCGGCGAGCCCTTGGACGAGCGCGGTCCGGCCAATCCGGCCGAGGCGTCCGCGGCCTCCCCGGGCTTCGAAGGCAATCAGGGTGAAGAGCAGCGCCGCGAGGAACTCGGACGTGTGCGGGCGAAAGGTCTCGTACACATGGAGCGGATCCGACAGGACGAGGCGGAGGGGGAGCAAGAGTGCCGCGGAGGCGAGTGCCCCCAGGACCGCGCCCCGGGCCGCGAGCGCCACGGCGAGGGAGCCCCGGCCGGCGAGGAGCATCCGATGCCCTGGGAGGATCCCGAGGGCCGTCTCCTCGGAGGGCGCGCCGAAGAACACGGAGGGGATGAAATCGAACACCCCGTGCGCCGCGGCGGTCGCGAGAAGGAAACATGCGAGGAGGACCCCGACCGCGACGGGATCCTTGGCCATCTCCGGGGCGAGAGACCCGACGAACGACGCCCACGACGCGTGCGCCGCGAGCATGAGGGCCGCGACGTTGTTCACGTGGAGGCCCGGAGACAATCCCGTCGCGGCCCCGACGAGGGTCCCGAGGGCGACCACGACGAGGAAGGCGATCAGGAATCCGATCGGGTCCATCCGCGCGGCGAGGGCCTCCGGGTGGCGTCAAGCCCCGCGATGCACGTAATGTACGTCTAGGCGGTCCGATCGGGCGGGCCCCAGGCTCCGCCCCCGGGCGTCTCGATCACGAGCACGTCCCCGCGCCGGACGGGCATGGTCACTTTCGCGGGGAGCTCCCGCGTCCGCCCCGCGCGGACGAGGAGATTCCGTCCGGGCCGCCCGTCCCCGCCCCCGGAGAGGCCTTTGGGCCCACGGCGACGGCGGTCCGACAGAATCGACACGACGGCGGAGGGAGCGAGGACGCGCACCGCGCGTCGCACGCCGTCCCCGCCTCGGTACGCCCCCGCGCCGCCCGTCCCGGAGACGAGGCGGTACTCCTCGACCCGCAGCGGATACGCGAGCTCGAGGGCCTCGATCGGGGTGTTCTTCGTGTTCGTCATGTGCGTATGCACGCCGTCCATGCCGTCCCGATACGGCAAGGCTCCTTCGCCGCCCGCGATCGTCTCGTAGTACGAGAACGCCCGGCCGCGCGGCGCGCCGATCGTGAGGTTGTTCATCGTCCCTTGGCTCTGCGCCGGCACCACGTCGGCGAGGGGTTCTGCGAGGGCGAGGAACATCGTGTCGACGATGCGCTGGGACGTCTCGACGTTCCCTGCGGCGACCGCCGCGCCGGGTCGAGGCCTCACGACGCTCCCCTCAGGCGCGCGGATGGCGAACGGACGATACGCGCCCGCATTCGGAGGGGCCTCCGGATCGGTGAGACATCGCAGCACGTAGAACGCCGCGCTCGCGGTCACGGCCGGCGGCGCGTTCAGGTTCCCGCGGACCTGTCGGTCCGTGCCCGCGAAGTCGACCGTGATCCCCGAGCCTCCGATGGACACCTCCGCTGCGAGACGGATCAGCTCCGGGTCGTCGGGGTGGCCGCCCTCGAGGAACTCCTCCGCCTTCCACGAGCCTCGAGGCAGCCCCTGGATCGCGGCGCGCACGCGGCGCTCGCTGTAGTCGAGCAGCTCCCCTGCGTCGACGTGAAGGCGCGTGACCCCGTGCCGGTCGGCCAGCTCGCGGAGCCGACGTGCGCCGAGCTGGTTCGCGGCGACCTGGGCGCGCAGAACCCCGAGCCGCTCGGTCGGGTTCCGCATGTCTCTACGCACCCGGTCGACGACCTCGCGTCGCTCGCGCCCGCGGTCGAGGAACTTCTGCGGCTCGAGCACGACGCCCTCCTCCTCGAGGCGGGTCGCGTCCGCCGG
>DATEUA010000131.1:0-8909 GCA_035283405.1 Thermoplasmata archaeon
GCGCAGGACAACGCGAACGCGAGCGGCGTGGCATACGTGGAGCTGTGGTACCGGCTCGGGTCCTCTGGGAACTTCACCCGGTACAACACGACGTCGAACCCGAACGGCCAATGGACAAGCTCCCCGATCCCCTTCGATGCAGCACAGGCCGCGGGAGACGGGTCCTACGAGTTCTACACGATTGCGGTGGACGTCGCGGGGAATGCGGAAACCGCGCCCGCGGCCGCGGACGCAACGATCGTCGTCGACACGACGGCTCCCGCCGTGACGTTCCAGTCCCCGACGGAGGGGACCACCGTCACCTCGAACGCGACGAGCATCTTGTGGCAGGGGAGCGATGCGCTCTCGGGCGTCCTCCGGTACGAGATCTCCCTTGACGGAGGGGCGTTCGCCCCGGTGGGGCTCCAGACCTCGCACGGCGTCACGGACCTGACCGACGGGTCCCACTACGCGATCGTCCGTGCGATCGATCGAGCGGGCAACGTCCGCGACGCTCGAGTGAACTTCACGGTCAACACGCAGGTCTCGCCTCCCTCGGACTTCGGGATCCTCTGGTGGATCCTCGCGGTCATCGCGGCCGCAGGCCTGGGGCTCTTCCTGTTCTTCTTCGCGAGGCGGAAGAAGGACAAGGACGAGGAGAAGAAGCAGGGCAGGGAACCCCCGAGGACGCCGCCATCTTTCGGATCAAGTAAGGGACCGCCGAGCCCGCCTCCGCCCAGCCCGTGACCTCACTCGGACGCCATCTCGGCTTCCAAGATCCGGTGCAGTTCGATTGCGACGCCCGGCGGTCCGTAGTCCTTCGTCGCGTTGATCTCGACGACCTGGCTATCGTCCTGGAAGACGATGTGTGTCAAGGCGTCGAGGACCGCCCGGGTGAGCTTGTCCAGATCGGGCCGCTTGTCGGGCCAGACGCGGCGGGTTTTCGGGGCGGACTTCGGCTTGGGGACGCCGAAGGCGAGGTCGATGCGAATGGGTCCATCCCAGAGCTGTTCCGGCGCGTACTGCTGTGCGACGTCGGCCACGAGCCGCCGCCAGCTCGACAGGCCCTTTGCGGTGCTCGTGATGATCGGCTTTCCGGCGACGACCCAGGCGCGTGAGGATCCCTGTGCAATCGGGAGACCGCGTACCTCGAACGAGATCGTGTTCTCGTCCGCGCGCACCCGACGGACCTCCGGCGCTCGACCCCTCGTCCGCGATGTCGATCTCGACCGCAAAATCCTCTCGCTCGTGACGTCCATCGTCCCATCCCTATCCGATGTGGCCGGCCCTCCGTACACGGACCGCGGCTCTTAATCGTGCCGGGCGGCCTGGTGGCCTCGTCCTCACACGCGTTTTCTTAGAGCCCGTGGAATATAAGAGGGGCCCCCGGGTAGGCGAAAGTGCTCACTTGAGAGTCATCGTCGCCTTCGCGATATCGTCGACGACCATCGCGATCTCCGTGCGGCCGTTCTTGGAGCTCAGGAGGTACAGGGAGTGCACGTTGATGCCCGCGCGGGAGAGGCGCCGAGCCACCTTCGCAAGTTCCCCCGGTCGGTCCACGAGGTCCAAGGTCATGATCTCGCTGACCTCGTACTTCATGCCCGTGCCCTTGAGTGCCTTCTCCGTCGTGGACACGTCTCCGGTCACGATCCGCAGGAACGAGTTGTCGTGCTTCGCCTCGCTCGAGATCGCGCGGATGTTCACCGCCGCGTTCGAGAGGGCGTCCGTGACTCGAGACAGTTCCCCCGGACGGTCTGCGACAAAAACCTTGAACTCCTTCATCTCCGACCCCGCCTCGCGCGAGGCATCGGCCTGTGAGTTTCTAAAGGTTCCCTCCGCGGACACGCCCGGTGCCGGACGCCTCATGGCACGAGGCGGTTGCGGTCCCGGGGGAAGAGGATCGCCTCGCGGATGTTCGGAAGGTCGAGGAGCTTCTGGACGAACCGGTCGATCCCGAAACCCCAGCCGCCGTGGGGCGGCATTCCGTAGCGGAACGCCTTCAGGTAGAACTCGAAGGAAGCGGGATCGAGGCCCTTGGCCTTCATGCGGTCCGTGAGGACGTCGACCCGATGCTCCCGCTGCCCCCCCGACGCCATCTCGTCCCCCTTGTACTCGAGGTCGAAGGAGAGGGAGTATTCCGGATCGTCGGGCTTCGCCATGACGTAGAACGGCTTTATCGCGGTCGGATAGTCGGTTAGGAAGTACGCCTCGTGGCCCTCGTCCGCGAGGACCCTGCCGAGGGCCTTCTCCCCCTCCGTGTCGATGTCGTCCCCGTCGCGGACGCGCCTCCCACTCGACCGGAGGAGCTCAAGCGCCTTCGCGTACGGCACCCGTCGGAGGGGAAGGGTCAGAGGCTTCGGATCCGCTCCGAGGAGGGAGAGCTCCGCCTTCGCCTCCGTGCGGACCGCCTCGACGGCGTAGGCGACCGTCTCCTCGAGCGCGCGGAGGTAGTCCTCCGGACCGGAGATCCACGCGATCTCCGCGTCAAAGGACGTGAACTCTGTCACATGTCGCACCGTGTCGGAAGGTTCCGCGCGGAAGGCGGGACCGATCTCGTAGACGCGGTCGAGCCCCGTCGCCATGAGCATCTGCTTGTACAGCTGCGGGCTCTGGCTCAGGAACGCCCGCTTCCCGAAGTACGTCGTCTCGAAGAGGGTCGCGCCGCCCTCCGCCCCCGCCCCGGTGAGCTTCGGGGTCTGGACCTCGACGAACCCCTGACGGCGCAGGTGCGCCCGGATCGCATCCGTGACCGCGGCTCGGACGCGGAAGATCGCCCTCCGTTCGGGCTTGCGCAGGTCGAGGAACCGGTTGTCGAACCTCGTGTCCATCTCCGCCCCGACCCTGTCCGCGACGGGGAGCGGGAGCGGAGCGGCCGCAGGCGCGAGGACCTCCACCGAGGTCGCGAGGAGCTCCCACCCGTTCCGGACCTCCTTGTTCGCCTGGACGACCCCCGCCGCCGCGACCGCGCTCTCTCGCACGATCCCGGCCGCCTTCTCGAAGAGCGCCTCGTGGCCCTTCTTCTTCACGGTGACCTGCAGCGTGCCCTCGCGCTGGCGCAAGATCAGAAAGGCGATCCCGCCGAGATTCCGGACGTCCTCGACCCAGCCCGCGACGGACAGCTCCCGCCCGACGTCGTCCGCGCCGATCGAGGCGAGCGAACGGAGGCGGGACGTCATCCGGTGCGCCGAGAAGGACGTGCCGTAATAAAGGATGCGGTCGTCACCGCGGGACGGAGAGCTTCTCCGTCTTCGGCGCGGCGTCCGCGCCGCCGACCATGTGCATGTGCGGGTAGGCGAACGCCACGCTCGGCTCGCCCTCGAACTTCTCCAGGATCCGCTTCACAAGACGCGTGCGGTAGTGCCCCTTCGCGAAGACGGGACAGAAATAGCCGAGGGTCAGGTTCACGGAGGAATCTGTGAAGGCCCACCCGACGCGAGGCTCCTCGGAGATGTAGTCCGACAGGTCCGCGAACTCGTACTTCGAGCGAAGGAGGATTCGGTTCTCCCGCATCATCGGCCCGACGATCTCGTCTGCGGCTTCAAGGATCAGCTTCTCCGCGAGCTTGTGGTCGCTCTCGAACGTGACCCCGACGGCAAGCTGGTCCCAGATGAACGGGGTGTCTTTCGTGTAGTTGTACGCGTTCCCCTTGAGGACGTAGCTGTTCGGGATCGTGACGTATCGGCCCGTGAAGCCGTCCCCGTAGATCCCGCCGCCGAACTCCCGGATCGTCGTGTTCATTGGCGTGATCTCGACGACGTACCCCCGGGCCTGGTTCACTTCGATCCGGTCCCCGAGTTTGTACACACGCATCGTGACGAGGATGACCCACCCGACGACGTTCAGCAGGGGCTCCTGCATGACGTAGATGAGGGCCGCGGACACGAGCGCGGTCCCGAGGAAGCCGAACTCCTGCGCGCCTCCCCCGATTACGATGTAGAGGGCGAGCCCCAGGGCGGTCCCCCACACCGCGTACGACACGAACTGGAAGTACGCGAAGATGTCCGCCTCATATCGGACGTGGCTCTTCAGGGCTCGACGGAAGACGGGCTTCAGGACTTCGAGGAGGGCCTTCGTGGACAAGAGGATCAGGATGATGAAGACCCACGAGCGGTATGCGGAAAGGTTGATCGCCGGCGCAGGCAGGCCGGGCACGACGAGGATGCCCGACAAGATCATGAGGATCAGGATGAACGCGAAGGTGAGGCCGAGCCAGAAGAAGGCTCGCGCTTTCTGCCACGACTCCGTCCGCACGGACCGCGCGGACGCGGCTCCGCGGATATAAGGGACGTGACAAGGTTATCAGGGGTGAAAGGGCCGTTCGATGCGCGGAGCGCCGATCGCCGCTCCGGGGGCCGTCCGCACACCCGCGATCGTCGACCCGATCTCAGATGAACTCCGCGAACTTCGCGACGAGCTCGGGGCGCGTCTCCTTGAGGACCTTGAGAATCGCACGCACGCTGAGCTTCGTTACCCCGACATCGGCAAGGACTTTGATGATGTCGTCGAACTCCGTGTCCGAAAGGGTCACGAGCTTGTTCTTCGCGAGCCAGTTCCGGTACAGGTTGTCCTCGAGCTTCGCGCGCCACTCGGTATCGTAAGGCATGAGGGCCGCCTCGCTGAAGTCACCGGCCTCCCTGCAGGTCCCCAGGACCTTGCCGAGCATCATACCGGCGAGCATGCCGTTCCCGATCCCGCCGCCCGTGATCGGGTCGATCATCCGCGCCGCATCGCCGACGAGGGCAATCCCGTTCCCGACGGACTTCTTGATCGGCGGGGCCGTCGACACGCCGCCCGTGACCCAGTCGAGGGGTTGGGCCCGCCCCATCCGCGGGTCGTTCGCGATCCAGCGGTCTAGGTAGCCTTTCACGTCCATTCGGCTCTTGAGCCGGTCGAGGCTCACGCCGATCCCGACGTTCGCGGTCGTTTCGTCCTTCGGGAAGACCCAGATGTATCCGGCGGGGGCGCAGGTGCCGAGCCAGAATTCGCAGTAGTCGGGGAAGTCGTGTCCGGGCCCGATGTTCGTGAGGCGGTATTGGAGCGTGCCGGTCACGTCGCCTGCCCGGAGGAGCGTCTTGAACCCCGCCCAGCGGCCGACCTGGCTCTCGAATCCGTCCGCCGCGACGACGCACTTCGCCGCGACGCTGAACTCGTCCTCCATGTGTTTCACGCGCACGCCCCGGACCCAGCCGTCCTCCCGCAGGATCGCGGTGGCGGTCGCCTTGACCCAGATCTCCGAGCCGGCCTTCGCGGCCTCCTTCGCGACGGCCTTGTCGAACGCATCCCGCTCCAGGACGATCCCGACCTCGTTCCCGGCGTGCTTCTCCTCGATCGACAGTTCCGTGCCGTTCGGGGAGAAGATCTTCGCGCCCTTCACCTCGCGGCCGACCCACTTGTGGTCGAACGGGAGCTTCGTGTCCTCGACGAAATGGCGTGCGAGGCCCTCCCCACACCGCACGGGGGAGCCGATCTCCTGGCGCTTCTCGACTAGCAGCGTGCGGCAGCCCCCCATCGCCGCGTAGCGCGCCGTCATCGACCCCGCGGGGCCGGCGCCCACGACGACGACGTCGTACTTCTTCAAAGCCATTCGCGACCCGTCCATCCAATCCGGAGCGTTATATGAAGGTAGGCATGCGTTCTCAATCGTTTCGGACTCCGTGTTGACCGAGTCGGCTATCGCACGACTTGGGCTTCCCAGCCGTCGTACTCGCCACGGAAGCTGGCCGCGAGTGCTTCCATCTTCGCGGCTGTGTGCGCGATCGTTTCGGGCGACGGTACCGCGACGTGGGCAGCCAGGACCAGCCAATCCCGTCGTTCGGCGCCACGGCGAACGTCGACGGCGTAACCTTCCCCGCCCAGGAGTTTTCCTGCTTTCCGCGCGTCACCTTTGTCCCCGAAGTAGAGGTAGTGATTGATTGGATGTGGCTGGGACAAGTTCGATCCCGCCTGTGCCAGCGCATCGAGGACTTGTCGGTCCCCGGCGGACAGTTCCGTGGCGGACCGTCGTACCGTAGCCGCCCCGATGGGATCGCCTCCTCGTTCCCGAAGGCGGCGCCACGGCTTTAGAACTGCGTCTATCGTGGAGCACTCCAGGGACCGTCGCTCGACCTGCGCGCGTGGATCGGCCTGACCTACTTCATCGTGTGGAGCTTGTGACCGTTCGGATAGTCGATCGCTCCGACGGGGCAGACCTTCACACACATCCCGCACTGGGTGCAATCCTCGTTGAACGTCAGGTAGACCTCGTTCAGGAAGATCGCGTTCGTCGGGCAGGTGCCGACGCAGGCTCCGCAGTGGAGGCACAGCAGGTCGTCGATCGCCATGATGCCGTTGTCCCGGACGCTGGGACGGAGGCTGATCGCGGCCTCAAGCATGCCGCGACCGCCACTCCTCGATCGGCACCGCGAACTTCTTCTCGATCTCCTCGCGGAAGTTCGGCCCCGTGTTGTAGGCGCAGAACGGGATGACCTTGCCGTCGGGCGTGGCGTAGTGGATGACGCACCGCTTCACCCGCTCGATGTCGTAGTTGTAGTTGTCCTGGAAGTGCATGCCGCCGACGTACATCGTGGACCAGGAGAACTCCGCGGCGCCGGCCTTGTCGCCCTTCGTGAACATGCTGTTCATGATCTTCAGCATCTTCGCGAGGCCCATGCCCGACGGCGCGTCGTCCGCCTTGAAGTGCCGCTTCAGGAGCTGGAGCGCCTTGATCTTCGACGTGAACTTGATCTTCTTCTCCTTCGTGTCCTGAGCGAGGATCCACATGTCCTCCATGAGGCCCTCGACGTCGATGAACCGGGTGATGGGCACCGGGTCCTTCCCCCGCTCGAGGAACAGGTAGGACGCGAGGCCGCACGCCGGGTGCGACGTGAAGGAGGGTTTCGCGGTGTCCGTCAGGGCGGACACGAGCTCGGAGATCGGCGCGACGAAGGGCACCGGGTACCAGTCGTCCCGGGTGAGGTATCCCGTCTGCTCCTCGAGATCGTACGCGAGGTCCGACAGGGTGTACCGGAGCTTCCGGCGGTCCTCCTCGGGGATGCGACCCGTCAAGCTGACGGGCTGGTAGTTGACGCCCTTGACGACGTCGCGATTCTTGATCGCGAAGTTCAGGATCTCCCCGGCCTGGTCGTCGTTGAACGAGTTGACCATCGTCGGCACGAGGCAGATCGTCGGGGTGATGATCTTCGCCTGGGACCGCTCGCGGACCTTCTCGATCACGCGGAGCTTGATGTCCAGGAGGGGCCGCCCGCGAGCCCGGATGTAGTTCTCCTCTCGGAGCCCGTCGAACTGCAGGTAGATCGTGTTGAGCCCCGCCTCGGCGACCTTCTCGAGGAAGCCGTCCTCCGTCGCCAGGCGGATCCCGTTCGTCGCGACCTGGACCTGGGGGAATCCCATCTCCTTCGCCGCCTTCACGATCTCCGGGAACTTCGGGTAGATAGTCGGCTCCCCGCCCGCGAACTGGATTGCGGCGACGGGAATCGGGCGCTGGGCCCTCAGGACCGCGAACTCGTAGACGATCTGCTCGAACGTCGGCTCGAAGACGTACCCCGCCGCGTTCGCGTTCGCGAAGCAGATCGGGCACTTCAGGTTGCACCGGTTCGTGAGATCGATGTTGCAAAGGGCGGTCGCGGAGTAGTGCAGGTTGCACAGGCCGCATTCGTACGGACACACCTTGGCGTCCACGATCTGCGGGTTCTCGAGACCGACGCCGTCGAAGGCCCAGTTCTCGGCCTTGAGGTACAGCTCTGCGTCGGACCAGCAGACCTCGTCGAACTCCCCGTGCTCCTTGCAGGTCTTGCGCATCTTGAGCGCCCCGTCGCCGATGTACAGGGTTGCGGGGATGACCTTCAGACACTCCGGACAGAGGGACCCCGTGCGTCGGGGCAGCCCCTTTTGGAGCTTCGATGGCATCGTGACCAGCGCGTTGTCCTGCCTCGACTCACGGTACATGTTGCGGACCGCGCCGACCGCGTAGTCCGTGCCGCAGAGTGACATTTTCTGGTGCCTCTGAAACGCGAGTATCCAGGGGGGTTTTATTAATCCTTTTGTAGTGTGTGCTACTACAAGATACATAACGGCGTTTTGGCCGGAGGGGCGACGACTCACGGCCGGGTCGGAAACCCCTCGGAACGGGCCTCCCCCAGCAGATCGTCCAGGCTCCCGTACGTCCGATCCGGGAGTCGCTCGAGCAGGACGTGTGCGTGGGCGCGAGTCGTCGCGTCGAGGTCGACGACCTTCCAGCCGTGGGCCTTCAGGACCGCCTCCCGGGTCGACGGGAACCGGGCGTCTTCGCGGAGGACCTCCGCGAGGGAGTCCGCTCCAACGGAACCCGTGACCGGCGGGAACGACCCCGTCCGCCGGAACGTCAGGAACCGGGCTGCGTCCCGGTACATTCGGACGCCATGGAAAGCGAACACCACGTCGATCGCGTCGCGCCCGGCCCGATCGATCTCCCGGAGCTCGGCGTCGTCGAACTCGTAGCGGGTGTGGTCTCCCTTTCCGAACAGTCGCGTGTAGACGACGTCCGAGGCGAGCCGCGCAGGACCGCGGGACAGGTCCACGACGTCGAGCACGCCGAGGTCCTCCATCGTACGCTCGGCGGACGGCGGAAGCCTCCCGGACGAATGGGCGCGGGCCTCGAGGCCGATCCGGAGCCCGGGAGGGACCATCCCTGCGAGGTCCCTCAGGCCCGCGAGCTGGTCCCCGCCGAGAGGAAGGGAAGCGGGGGTCTCGAGGACGACGTACGGAGCCCGCAGGGTCCTCGCGACCCGCATATCGTGGGCGAAGGCGTCCCGGGCAGCCGGGGTCGCGTGGAGCCGCGCGCGGTGGGTCACCTCCCGGTTCACCTTGAGCGAGAACACGAAGTCCGAGGGAACCTGGCGGCGCCACAGGCGCGACCTCGCCTCCGACACCCGACGATAGAACGTCGCGTTGAC
>DATEUA010000132.1:0-9719 GCA_035283405.1 Thermoplasmata archaeon
CGCGACGGGAACGTGTTCGGGGTCCAGCCCCACCCGGAACGGTGCTTCTTCCGGCACCTCCATCCGGACTGGACCCGAGACGGGGGGAGGGATCCCGTGTACGGGGACGGGAAGGCCGTCTTCGAGGGCGCCTTGCGGTACGTCGAGCGAAGATTCTAGATCCGGGAATCCTAGGCCTTCCGGAGGCCCGCGCGGCACGGGCTACAGCTTCACGACGAGCTCGACGGAGTCTCCGTCCTTGAGGTCGAGGGCCGCGCGCACCGCATGCTTCGAGATGAACTCCAGGACGTCCGTGTGGTGCGTGCGGATCGGGATGATGACCGCGCCGTCTAGATGGCCCATCGTCGCGAGGAAGCACTTCGCGCCGCCAAACGTCCGGCCCGCGGCCTCGAACCCGCCGATTTCGATCCCCGGCTGCTGCCGCAGGACTTCGAGCTTCGCGAGGTCCGCCCTCTGGATCTTGAGGTTCATCGTCCCCTCGTAGGGCTCGAACCACAGTTTCTTCCGGAACTGCTCCCGGTACCCTTTCTGTCGCATGTAGAACGCGCCCTCGCCGAGGCCGCTCGACACGACCCCCGAGATCGTCAGGGTCTCCCGGACCTCGAAGATCCGCTGGTAGTCCGCGTACTCCTTCCGGAGGAGGTCGAGCCCTTTCGGGGTGACGCGGATCCGTTGCCGTCGGGTCGCGAGGTCTCGCGAGACGAGACCCGATTGGATGAGCTCGAGGATCCGCTGGGATGCGCTCTGCTGGCTCACCCCGATCACCTTCCCGAGCTCCCTCGACGAGAGTGAGATGCTCTCCTTCATCCCGCCGAGGAGGGCGATCGCCTTGAGGGTCTCGACGTGGTGGGGTTTCACCGATCGGCGGAAAGGCCGCCGACCCTTAACCTCTTGCTCAAACCCCCTCGACGACGAGGTGATTCCGCGAACGCAGGAACACTCGAGGAACGCCCGCGGCCCGGAGCCGCTCGAGGAGCGCCGCGTCGTTCGTCGCTACGGGCGCCTTCCACCTCACACCCAGATCGATGAGTGCGTCGTCCGCGGAACCCGCGGCCTCCACGGCTCCGAAGGTCTCCGCGAGACGCAACGCCCCGAGGGCATCCCGGTCCCCCTCCGCAAGGAGGCGAAGCTCGTCCATCACGGGCGACGGTACGACGAGGTCGACCTCCCCGAAGAGCCGCTTGAGTTCCGCCTGGAGGTTGAGCCGGAACTGGAACGGCATCAGGAGGACGTTCGTGTCGAGGAGGATCCGCGGAGGCACCGATTTCGTACATCGATGTCATGATATATGGCGATGGGGGTGAGAACGGGCCGCGCTGCAACCCGGGTCCATCGTCACGGTGGGCCTCGTCCTGTTCGCGGGCGTGTCCGTGGCCCTCATCCCCCTGGGCTGGCTTCCCGGGACCGCGAAGAAGGTCTGGACCGGACCTCGAGGGGAGCTCTAGCGCCCGCGCCAGTCCGCGACGATCCGCGCGTGGTCGAACGCCATCGGGACGGATTCGTCCGGGTCGAGGAACACCAGGTTCGCCGCGTCGCTCCCGGCGTGCGGTTCGCCGCCGAGCCGCTCGAGTTCGAAGACCACGGACACGACGGGACCTCGCGGGTCCCGGCCCGGGTCCGAATAGACGCCGAGGAGGCGTCGCACCCGCGCCTCGAGCCCCGTCTCCTCGCGCACCTCGCGGACGATCGCGTCTTCGCACCGCTCCCCGAGTTCGACGAAGCCGCCCGGGAGCGCGGGCATCCCTCGGAACGGTTCGCTCCGTCGGATCACGGCGAGGATCCGCCCGTCGTACAGCAGGATCGCGTCCACGGTGACGGACGGTCCCTCACGCGGCATGGGATCACTCGAGGGAGGGCATCCGGATGCCCTTCTCCTTCGCGACCCGGATCGCGTCCTCGTACCCGGCGTCCGCATGCCGGACGACCCCGAGTCCGGGGTCCGTCGTGAGGACGCGCTCGATCCGCCGCTCCGCGTCCTCCGTGCCGTCGCACACGACGAGCGCGCCCGCGTGGGTCGAGTATCCGATCCCCGTGCCGCCTCCGTTGTGGACCGCGATCAGGTCCGCCCCTGCGGCCGTGTTCAGGAGAGCGTTCAGGATCGGCCAGTCCGCGATCGCGTCGGAACCGTCCCGCATCCCTTCCGTCTCCCGGTAGGGCGACGCGACCGAGCCGGCGTCGAGGTGGTCCCGCGTCACGACGATCGGCCCGGACAGTTCACCGGACGCGACCATGCGGTTGATCCGCGTCCCGAAGAGGGCCCGCTCCCCGTATCCGAGCCAGCACACCCGCGCGGGGAGGCCCTCCCAAGGGAGTCGCTCCCCCGCCCTCGTGATCCAGCGGACGAGGGTCTCGTTCCCCGCGAACTCGCGCAGGATCACGCTGTCCGTCTTACGGATGTCCTCCGGGTCTCCGGTCACCGCGACCCATCGGAACGGTCCCCGCCCCTCCGTGAACATCGGGCGGATGTACAAGGGAACGAAACCCTGGAACGCGAACGCGTCCGCGACACCAGCCTCCTTCGCCTGCCCGCGGATGTTGTTCCCGTAGTCGAACACGACGCTGCCCCGGCGGAGGAACTCGAGCATCGCGCGCACGTGCGTCGCGATCGACTCCCGCGCCCGCTGGACGTACGTCTTGGGATCCGAAGCCCTGAGGGCGGAGGCCTCTTCGGCGGACAGGCCCTGCGGGATGTAGCCGCCGAGCGGGTCGTGCGCGCTCGTCTGGTCCGTGACGATGTCCGGGACCACGCCCCGCCGGAGGAGTTCCGGTTGCACGTCCGCGCAGTTCCCGACCAGGCCGATCGAGAGAGGGCGGTTCTCCGCCTTCGCGCGGAAGGCTTCGCGGAGGGCCTCGTCGAGGTCCCGCACGAGGACGTCGCAGTATCCGTTCGCGACGCGTCGCTCGATCCGAGCGGGGTCGACCTCCACGTCGAGGCACACCCCTTCGTTCATCGTGATCGCGAGGGGCTGCGCGCCCCCCATGCCCCCCATGCCGCCCGTGAGGACGAGTCTCCCGCGCAGGGAGCCGCCGAAGTGCGCCCTCGCGCACGCCCCGAACGTCTCGTAGGTGCCTTGGAGGATCCCCTGGGACCCGATGTACGACCAGCCGCCCGCGGTCATCTGCCCGTACATCGTCAGGCCGAGCCGCTCGAGCTCGTAGAACGTCTCCCAGGTGGACCATCGCGGCACGAGGTGCGCGTTCGCGATGAGGACGCGCGGCGCGTCTTTGTGCGTCCGGAACACGGCGACGGGTTTCCCGCTCTGCACGAGGAGGGTCTCGTCGTCCCCGAGGCCCTTCAGCGTCTCCACGATCCGATGGAAGGCATCCCAGTTCCGCGCGGCCTTGCCCGTCCCCCCGTACACGATGAGCTCGTCGGGCTTCTCCGCGTTCTCGAGGTTGTTCTCGAGCATCCGGAGGATCGCTTCTTGGCGCCAGCCCTTGCACCGGAGCTTCGTGCCACGCGCGGCGCGGATCCGCTCCATCCACTGGAGCAAGCGGGCCCGGCGCTAAAGACTTTCGCGACGTCCCCGCGGTTCAATCGAACCGTGCCGCGACGATCTGATCTACGCCCGTCTCGACGAGGTACCCGTACAGGGACTGGGGTCCCGGGTTGTACTTGACCTGGATCCGCGGCGGATCGTACTGCGTGTTCTCGCGGCTCGCGAGGCCGATGCTCGCGTCGTTCACGTCGCTCGCGAGCTGCATGACCGTCCCGAAGTTCGAGGGGCCACCGTAAGAGTGCCACCGGTTGAGCTGCTTCGAGACGTCGATCCAGATCGCGTCTCCCGCGGGACGGTCTGCCTTCACGACCGTTGCCGTGCGGGTGTCGAAACCCATCGGCGTCTTCACATCGAAGGTCGTCGTCGTCTCCGAGAACGGCGCGAGGAGGCGACCCGTGACGATCGTCGCGGGATAGCTCGTCCCTTCGGTCGCCACAAGGAAGAGTTGGATTCGTGAGTCCGAAACAAGGTCCCCCGGCCGCATGCGCCCGCCGAGGTTGAAGGAGATCAGGCTCCAGTTGAGCTGTCCGTCCGCCCGCGTGATCCACATCGTGTGGTCCTTGCCCTGCGCGACGTCCGGCTCGAAGGTGGAGACGAACGTGTCCGCATTCGCGACAACGGAGAAGACCTGAGGTTCCGAGTTCAGCGCAGTCACGAGGCTGAACGCCGAGACCGAGACCAAACCCACGACGACGGTGACCCAAATGGCAGGTCGAACACTCGTGCCCACGAACCTCTCCTCCCGACTACGAAGGCAACGGCCTAATCTTACTTAAGCCTTGCTGGAGACCCCGAGGGACCGCCTCGTTATCAGAGTCGATTCCGGCCCTACCCGGACGCGAACGAGACGACCTCGAACACAGAGACGCGAACGTTGTCGTAGGCGAGCTGGAAGTGGATTTCGTCGTACCGGAACCTGTGGTGCATGTCAGGGAGCCGCTTGCTCTGATAGACATGCGTCACCCGATACGCTGCCGCGATGGAGAACGCGTCCGACCGCGACGTCGGGCCCACCGCGATCGTGGGGAAGCGGAAGTCGAATCGGATGGTCAGGTTCGACGCGGCCGATGCCGGCTGCGCAGAGACGAGGATGACCGGCAGCTGGTACAACGGGTCGGAGTTCGTCGGTTCGATCACGAAGCTCGTCGCCGGGCTCGTGCTGACGGTCAGCTCGAACGGGATGCCGGGCTGATCGGGTCCTGCGACGAGTCCCGTCACCCGTCCCGCGGTGACCGCGACATTTTCGAGGAACCGCCCCCATCCGAGCCACACGGGGGCGTCGACCTCGAGGAGGGTGCCGTTCGTCACGAGCGCGGTGACGTCCAGCACGACTCGGTCCTGGTCCAGGCTCGCGGTCCGGCGAAGGCTGATGTTCCCGTCGACCCGGGTCGTCTCGAATCCGGAGGCCCCGCTCCAGGAGGCGTTCCCTGGCGTGAGGTAGCTCGGAGACCACGTCGCGTTCGATCCGGGAGCCGCGTCCGGCGCGTAGCGGACCGCGCTGACCGCCTCGTTGAAGAAGAGCAGGAACCGGTACTCTCCGCCCACATTCGCCCAGATCTCGGGGTTCGCCCGGTCTGCGGGGAAGTTTTCGATGATTCGTAGTCCTCCGTTGTCGAGGACGCGGTTCCCCGTGAAGAATCGATTCGCGTTCTCGACGGCGTCGCGCTCCGCGCGGTAACTTGCGTAGATGAGGCTCCCCGCAAAGAACGCCCGCCGTTGCGCGTAGCCTTCGATCCACCAAGCGAACCGGGTCCCCTCGGACTGGACGGTGAACGGGAGGCCCGCCGTGGCGACCACCGAGTCGCGGGAGGTGTTCTCCCTTAGCCAGTCGAGGGCTTCCAGCTCGGGCTCCTCGATCGCGTGGTAGAAGTCGACGGCGGCGGACATCCGGGAGTTCGAGAGCCACACCATCGTCCCGGACGACAGGAGGAGGAACACGACGAGCCCGACTCCGACGGTCCTGGCGGTCCGAGCCGGGAGGCGACGCAACTCGACCTTCCAGATCCATTCGAGGAACGCGGGATACGCCGCGAGGATCGGGATGTACACGTAATAGAGGGGACGCGCCGGGTTGTCTCGGACGAGCGTGAGGGACAGGAGAAAGACGACCGCTGTCATGGAGGCGAACAGGGTGCCTTCGGGCTTGCGACGGAGGACGATCAGGCCCCCGGCGAGGCCGAACGCGACGACGAGGATCCAGAGGAGAACCGTCTCCCGCATCAGGAACTCGAGCGCCCGGAAGACCTCCACGAACCCCTCCGGGCCGAGGGACTTCGAAGGCGGCGCCATGTCGCGCGTCACGTTGAGGTAGCTCGGCACATACGGGATCGAGAACAGCGCCGCGAGGCCTGTGTACTTCGCGAACGCGATCGCGACCCCTCGTTTCCGTGTCCGGAGGATCTCCGAGCCCGCCCAAACCGCGGCGGAGAGCACGAGGACGCTCGCGGAGAGCGGATGCGCGCCGACGACGAGGCTCGCGCAGGCGCTCGCGAGAAGCAGGTCCCGGTTCGCGCCCGCCTCGAGGTAGCGCAGGAGGAACAGCACGGATCCCATGAGGAACGTCATTGCGAAGAATTCAGGAGCCCCGCCCCAGGCGGTCATCTCGGAGAACCCCTCCGCGAAGACGAACAGGGCCGCGGCAAGCATCGCGAAGGGGCGGGCGGCAAAGCGCGCCACCAGGAAGAAGAACGGCACCGGGAGGAACGCGGTCGGGACCGCCGCGAAGAATCGGAGGGCGAGCATCGGGTCCAGAGCCTGGATCATGCCCAGGAGGACGACGATGTACGCGGGAGGGAGCACCTGGCCAAGCCCCGAGACGTCCTGGCCCGTGAGGAAGTTCGCCTGTCCGAGGTACAGACCGAAGTCGGGACTTGGAAGCGCCGCGTACCGGCCAAGGATCCGGAAACGCACACCGAAGCTCGCGAGCCCGAGCACCGTGAGTCCGAGCCAGTGCCAGTTCCGGAGGAATTCGTGGGGCCTGGCGTCCGCCACGCCATCGTTGAGGAGGGCCAGCACCTTAACGCTTGCGACCGCGACGGGGCGGGCGCTCCGTTTCTCCTCCGGAACCTCCGCGGACGTGTTATCACTCCATGGAACCATCGGGTCGTTCGAATCATTAATATAGGATGTCGCCCAATCCGATTATGCCCAAACGGAGTGCATCCCGTTCAGTGTGGGAAAGGGAGGAGTGTGGGCTTGGGCGAACGCGAGGACGGAAGTCCGGGTTCTTCTGATCTCCTCGGGCCTTCTTCGAGGATGACAGGGAATGAGGCAGGGGCGGTCGAGCGATGAAGATCGTCCTCGTCAGCGACTACTACGCCCCCCACGTGGGGGGTGGGGTCGAACGCGTCGTCGAAGAGATCGCGGTGCGTCTCGCGGGGCAGGGCCACGAGGTCCGCGTCCTCACGATCAACCCGAACGGGTACTCGCCTCGGGAGATCGCAAACGGCGTCGAAGTCGTTCGGCTTCCGGCCATCAACTTCACGCGGCTTCTCGGGTTCCCCGCGGCGCTGAACACGAACCCGATCCTGGGACCGTACCTCAAGGACGCGGATGTCATCCATGTGCACAACTTGTTCTTCTCGCTGACCGCGCTGACGTTCGCGGCCCGACCCCGCGCTCCGATCGTGACCACAATGCATCTCGGGTCCCTGTCGAACCTCCGGGGCCTGACGGGGATCCTCGGCCGAATGTACGAGCGGACCCTCGGCCGCGTCATGCTTGAGCGCTCCGCGGCGGTGTCCGCGGTGTCCCGCGCGGTTGCAAGGCACGCGGCCGAGTTCGGGTTCCGGGGTCCGGTCGACGTGATCCCGAACGGAGTCGACGTCGAGAGGTTCCGGCCGCCCCTCGCACCGAACGGGAACAACGGGCACGGTCCCTCCGTCCTGTTCCTTGGCCGATTCTCGAGAAATAAAGGCCCGCAATTCCTCGTCGAGGCGTTGCCGCACCTTCTCCGTAACGTCCCGAAGGCGCACTTCGACTTCGTGGGGGACGGGCCGATGCGGGCGGCCCTGGAGCGCCGGATCCGAGACCTTCGGCTCAACGGGCAGGTGTCGATGCGCGGTCGCGTTTCGGACGTCGTCCCCATTCTGCAGCAGACGGACGTGGTCGTGCGGCCTTCGCTGACCGAGGGGATGCCTCTCGCGGTCATGGAGGCGATGGCGTGCGGACGTGCGATCGTCGCGTCCCGGGTCGCGGGGACGCAGGAAATCATCGACGACGGGAACAACGGGATCCTCGTCGAGCCGGGGAGCGTCGAATCCCTCCGGGAGGGACTGCTCCGCGTATTGAAAGACCGGGAGTCTGCGGCGCGGATCGGGGCGCGCGCCCGCGACTGGGCCGTCAAGCAGATGACTTGGGATTCCATTACGCAACAGTACCTCGGCTTGTACGAGGAGGTTGCGTCCTGAGAAGGCTCAGGGTCGGTATCGTCGGCTGTGGGTGGGTCGCGCGGCATCGTCATGTCCCCGCGTACCGCCGATCCGGGACGGCCGACGTGGTCGCGGTCTTCGATCGCCGGCTCGAACGGGCACAGGAGCTCGCTCGAATCTGCGGCGGGCGCGCGTTCTCCGGAGACCTCGCACAGATGTTCGCCACCGCGAAGCTCGATGCGGTGAGCATCTGCACGCCGCCGTGGCTCCACGCGCCCCAGACGATCGAGGCTCTTGAGGCCGGGGTCCACGTCCTCGTCGAGAAGCCGATGGCGATGTCGGAGGCCGAGTGCCGCGCGATGTGCGATGCCAGCAACCGAACGGGCGCGAAGCTCGCGGTCTCCCACAACTTCCTGTTCTCTCGGGCGGTCACGAAGGCCTTGGCGCGCGTCACGTCCGGGGCCGCGGGCCGCGTCGAGTCCGTCCTCGCCTTCCAGATGAGCACGCCCCGCCGTCGGCTGCCGGACTGGTATGAGGCACTGCCAGGCCAGCTTTTCTACGACGAGGCGCCCCACCTCGTCTACCTCACTCGACGGTTCCTCGGGCCCGGGGAGCCACGGGTCCTCCATGCCGCGTCCTTCTCCGGGGCGTCGGGCGAGACGCAGAAAACGCAGAACGTAGCGGCGCTCCTCGGGGCTCCAACGGGACTTGGCGCGCTGACGATGACCTTCAACGCCTCTCGGGCAGAGTGGGGGCTCGGAGTCGTCGGGTCGGAGGAGAGCTACCTGATCGACCTCTTCCGCGATCAGATCCTCGTGATGGGACGCGGAGGCTCCCATTCCCCGTTCGAAGTCCTGGGCCAGACCGTCGGCGGGCTTTCACAGATGGGGACCGGCGCGGTCGTCTCAGGGACGCTCTACGCGACGGGCCGGCTGCTCTACGGTCATCGCGAGATGATCGCCGGATTCGTGGATGCGATCCTGCGAGATGGGGTGCCACCCGTCACCGGAGACGAAGGCCTGCATACGATCGCTCTCCTCGAGAGAATCTGTCACACGGCGGGGCTCCTTTCCTCGTAAACGAGACCTGTCCCCGCCCCCGGCGGACGGTCATAGATGGGTCGCCCTGGCCTGAAAGAACGAAAAGAGGAAGGTGGGGTCTCGCGCGGTGCGAGACCCCGGTTCTCGGCCTAGTGGCTGCGGGCCTTGTGCATTCTGGTCGCGGTCCCTGTCGCGGGCGCCGAAAGCAGCTCAAAGCCCGGATCGGACGACGCCAGGTGCACGGAGTCGATCTTGCCGTCCTTCAGGTCCGCGAGGAACGCCTCGAGGGCGGCGATGCCGCTCGCGTCGACGTTGCTCGCCTGGGCCGGAGCCGGCGCGTATACGCCCTCGATCTGGACGAATCCGCCTGCCGTCACGACCGCGGTCTGTGCCGCCGGGGTGATCATCCCGGGCACAGGCCCGAAGGACACCTTGTAGGTGCCCGGTTCCATCGACTGCCACATGCCCCAGTCGTTCCTCGGGTGCCCGGCCACGAAGATCGTCGCCGGCACGGCGGGGTTCGTGAGCACGCGGAGCTGCCCGTGGACGATGAACTGTGCATCGTACACGGTCGTCTGGCCCGCGTTCACGACGAGCTGAGTCGGGCCCGGAGCCGTGACGCCGTAGACGCCCGAGAAGGACACCGTGTAGGTGCCCGCGGGCAGGTCCAGCCACGTGAGGCCCCAGTCGTCGCGCGGCACGCCGTCGATCAGGATCGTCGCCGCGACGGCGGGGTTCGTCGTCACGCGCAGCTCGCCCATATTGCTGGGCCCAGGAGCGTTCGGGTTCGGGGTGTACACCGCCTCGAC
>DATEUA010000133.1:0-3875 GCA_035283405.1 Thermoplasmata archaeon
TCCACGAGATGCTTCGTGATGATCTTGTGCGTGAGGGATGACGCCATGAAACCGCCGGTTGGGGAGAATCGCATCCCTTTATTTTCATTTGCGCTGTCGCGGTCGGTTCCGTCCGACCGTGCACCGATGGATGCGCCGCGCGAAAATATCTTATGAAAAGACCCCTTCTCGGATTCAGGCGGGAGGAGGCTCGATGGATGTCGTCGTCCTCGGGATCGGCGCGGCGGGCGAGGTGACCGCCCGGCTCCTCGCGGAACTCGACGGGATCGACTCGATCCGCCTGGTCGACGTCCGGAAGGACCGACTCGTCGCGGTCGCGAAGAAGATCCGTCGGGATGCGGACGTCCTTCGTGCGGACCTCGGCCGCGCCGAGGACATCCGGAAGGCGTGCCGGGGCGCCGACGTGATCGTGAACGCGACGATGCCTCGGTACAACGTGCCAGTGATGCTCGAGGCGATCCGGATCCGCGCGAACTACGTCGACCTGGCCTCGGAGGGTTCCCTGAACCCGAAAGACCCGTCGAAGGTCCACGACCAGATCGCCCTCGACGAGGAGTTTCGACGCGTCGAGCGCACGGCGATCCTGGGGATGGGGGTCGCCCCCGGAATCACGAACCTGCTCGCCCAACGCAGTGCCGCGGCGATGGACCGGATCGACTCGATCCGGATCCGGGTGTATGGGAGCGGGTACACGGAGGTCGAAGGGCACCTGTTCGCGCCGCTGTTCTCCCCGGAGACGTTCCTCGAGGAGGTCCTCTGGCCGGCGCCCGTCTGGAAGGGCGACCATGTGGAGAAGGTGCCCCCCTTCAGCGGGGAGGAAGAGTTCCGCTTCCCGAATCCGTTGGGGATCGGGATGTGCTACAACGTGAACAACGAGGAGGCGGAGACGATGCCTCAATTCTTCGAGAAACCGATCCGCTTCATCGACTTCAAGTACGCGATCGCGCCCCGTCGGAAGGTCCTCCTGGAGAGCCTGTATCGGCTCGGCCTCGCGGGCGAGGAACCGATCGACGTCGCGGGTGTGAAGGTGCGACCCTTGGACGTGCTCCTCGCCCTCCTGCCGGACGCCTCGTCCCTCGCGGGTCGGGCATCCGGGCACACCTGTGTCGTCGTCGAGACGGAAGGACGGAAGGGCACCCGGCGGATCGCCCAGCGTCTGTGGACGATCATGGACCACCAGGACGCGTACGACCGGATGGGGGTCCATGCGACCGCCTACCTCACCGGCGCGCCCCCCGCGGCGGCGGTCCTCGCCCTCTTACGGGGGGACCTGGACCGGACGGGCGTCACGACGGGCGCGGGCCCTCTGGCGGAACCCTTGCTTCGTCGCGTCGTGGAGCTCGGGGTCCCGATGTTCGAAGGGGACGTCGGTCGGCCGTCGGGACGGCCCTTGCGCCTCTAGCCTCCGCCGCCCACGCTGGCCATCGGTTCATCCGCTGAGAACCGCACGGAACGGTTAATGAAGGCGCCGCGCGGATAGTACGAGACGACTATGGCGAAGGACCTCGTCAAGCTCAAGGTCCTCCTCCTCGGGGAAGGGGGGGTGGGGAAGACCTCCCTCATCCGACGGTTCGTCGTGGACCAGTACTCCGACGACTACATCATGACGATCGGGGCGAAGGTCTCGAAGAAAGGGCTGAGCCTCGGCAGGCCGCCCCACGACGTCGACGTCGTCCTACAGATCTGGGACGTGTTCGGGCAGCGTGGATACGGGGGAGTCCACGAGATCGCGGTGGAGGGGAGCCACGGCGTGTTCCTCGTGTACGATCTGACGCGGGAGGAGACCCGTCGGGCGGCCGAGGACTACTGGATGCCGATGGTGTGGCGCCTGGCGGGGAAGGTCCCGATGATCCTCGTCGGGAACAAGTTGGACCTCGTCGAGGACCGGATCCGCGCGCGCGAGTACCTGTACTACCTCTCACAGAAACACGCCTTCCCGGGGGTCCTCACGAGCGCGAAGACCGGCGACCACGTCGAGGAGGCGTTCCATATCCTCGCGGACATGGCCGTAGGAGGATGGCGCGTTCCGACGAAACGCGTCGCACTCGTGACGCCGCCTCAGGAGCCCGTGGAGCGCTTCATCCGTGCGGCGGACAAGATCATGACGGACTTCTGCTACCGTCTCGGGGGCGTCGAGATCGGCATGCCGATCGCGAAACGACAGCTCGAGGGCGCGGGCGTCGACATGCGTGCGCCAACGGAGGACACCCTCCGGGTCTTCGTCGACCGACTCGGGAGCGTCGAGCGGGATTTCCTCAACCCCGAGGACATCGATGCGAACCGTAAGCGGCGGATCGCCTGGCTCGATGGGACCGAGTGGTGAGCCGCGGTCATCCGGGTTTGTGAGCCTCGATTAGGAAGCGGCTTTCCGTGAGGACCAGACCCTGCCGGCCCGAGAGCCGTTCCTCGAGGTCAATGAGCGTTTCGAGATCCTGTCCAAGCGGATCGAATTCGGAGATCGTCCAGGGCGCGACGCACAACATGAACACGAGCTCTCCGAGCCCGCGATAGGCCACCGAGACGTCGCTCGTGTCCGATCGATCTACGATCAGTCCGACTTCGCGGAATCCTGCCGCATAGCGCTCGAGGAGCGGGCCGAAGTCCTGCATCCGCGGGAAAAAAGACCGAAGCTCCTTCCAGTCGTCTCGGCCGACTTGCTGCGTCAGGACGGTCCCGCCTGGGGCAAGGACCCGACCGACCTCCGCGGGATCCAACTCCTCGTGACGATTGAGGACGAGCGCGAAGGCTCCGTTCCGGAACGGAAGTCGGAGGCTTCGGGCGCGAACTACCTCGACGCCATGAGGGGCTAGGCGAGTTTTTGCGACGGGTACGTTCGTGCCCCACTCTTCCGTCGCGACGCCACGTCCGCGGTACCCTGCCGACAGCTCGGCGAAGCGCTCGCCTCCGCCGGTCCCCATGTCGAGCGCGGACGCGGCGCGGACGAGCAGCTCCGTTGCCCGCATCCCGTAATCCCAAGGCAACCCTGGACCGAGGGGCTCCGGCGCCACATCGTCAAAGCTCCAGCCCGAGAAGGTTCGCGCCCTCTCGACGAACGGGCGCAGGCGGCCCACGGCCTCCCGGCGATTCACCGCCTCGCGCCCCGGCATTTCGAGACGCGATTCGTCATCCGGACCTTGAAGGCTCCTGCGCGGAGAAGTTCTTCTCGCCGGCACGGATCGGAACCGTCAGCCAGTTTTCGCGGGGAGGGAACGGGCATACGTAGTCCGGGCTGTACGCGCAATACGGGTTGTATGCGTGGTTGAAGTCGAGGACGTGTTCGCCCGACGCGTCTTCCTCGATGTCGAGATACCGGGCGGCGCCGTACGTCTCGTTGCCAGAGGTCGCGTCCCGGAACGGCACGAAGAGATTACGGTCTTCGTGGTGATGGCCAGGCGCGGGCGGCGCCTTGTAGACGTCGAGCCGGTGCGTCCCTCCAGCCAGCTCGAACTCGAAGTACCCGTAGCGGACCATCTGCCTCGGCACGCCTTTCGACGTCGCGAGGACGACGGGCTCGGTCGTCGGGTAGCGGTGTAGGTTGATGCGGAGCCGGTACCGCGCATCGGGATCAAAGTAGTAGAGTCCGTGAAAGGCCCCGCGAATATCCGCCGGCAGAGGCGAGTGGGGGTCCGTCCGGAACCAGCGGTCCTTCTCGCGGCGCATCAAGTCGATGGACTTCGCATAGTCGCGATCGGAATCGGGATGAGCCATCCCCGAGCGTCTGTCGTCGGTCTAGGATAAACCTGGCGGCGGTTAGAGCGAGAGGAGGTCTCCCTTCGCCTTCGCAACGAGGTCTCGCTCCTGGTTCCCGAGATGGTCCGAGGGGACGAGCTTCTCGAATAGAAGGACGATCTGCGTGCCCGCCTCGCGTTTTTGCG
>DATEUA010000134.1:0-4557 GCA_035283405.1 Thermoplasmata archaeon
GTACGGCGGATTCGCGGTGAACGCCCTAGACTCCGCGCCGTTCCGCCTCGCGGAGGGGGAGTGGAAGCTTCGTGCGGAGCCGACCTCCCCGCGGCTGGACCGCGGCCGCGTGACGATCAACGTGACGTCTGACGGCGCCTCGGTGGCCCAGGTGACGGCGGTCGTGCGTTCACCGAACGGGGCGTCCGACCTCATTACCCTCATCCATCCCCAGGTTGCGGTCCCGAACAACGTCCTCGAGGAGTTCTGGACGTACCTGACGAACATGCTCGTCGGGAACTTTGGCGTGTCCCTCTTCTCGAAACAACCCGTATGGAACGAGATCGCGGTCCGCGTGGGGCCCTCTATGCTCCTGTTCGGCAGTGCGGTGATTATCTCGTACGCCCTGGGGATCCTCATCGGTGCGGTCCTCGCTTGGCGTCGGGGCTCGAAGATGGAGCTCGGGTCGATCGTCGTGAGCCTCTTCTTCTACAGCATGCCCGTGTTCTGGTTCGGCCTCATCCTCCTGTGGGGGTTCGCGTACATCCTGCACTGGTTCCCGCTCGGTGGATTTGGAGGCGTCGACCTGCAGGGGAACCGCCTCACCGGGCTCGCGTACGCCGGGGACGTGCTCCATCACATGGCCCTCCCCCTAGTCAACCTCGTAATCCTGAGTCTAGCGGGCCATGTGCTCCTCATGCGGAACAGCATGCTGGAGGTTCTGGGGGAGGACTACATCACGACCGCCAGGGCGAAGGGCCTGCGCGAGCGGAGGATCATGTATCGCCACGCCGCGCGGAACGCGCTCCTCCCGGTGGTCACCGCCTTCGCGCTCGCGATTAGCGGGGTGATCAGCGGGGGCGTCCTCACGGAGACGATCTTCTCGTGGCCGGGCATGGGGGCCTTCCTCATCAGCGCCACGCTCGCCCAGGACTTCCCCTCGGTTCAGGGGGCCTTCTATCTCCTTGCCCTGCTCACGATTTTCGCGAACCTCGTGGCGGATATCCTGTACGCGTACCTGGATCCTCGGGTGAGGCTGTGACGACCGCGGGTGAGGCGCGTCCGATGCCCCCGGGCCGGCGGACGTTCTCGCGGCGCCTGCGGGAGCGCCTCGCAGTCTGGCGGCGGCTCTTCCTCCTGAACTGGAACCTGTTCAAGGCGTCCCGCATCGGAGTCGTGGGCCTCGCGATCATGATCGCCTTCGTGATCATCGCCCTGGCCGCACCGTTCATGGGCCTCCGCGACCCGATCCGGTGGACGGCTCCGGACGAGGACCTCATCAAGCCGAATGAGTATTGGATCAAGACCTCGACGGACCCGGGAACCGAGTTCACTGAAAACCCGCCCCCAGTCACCCAGCCCATCGCCTTCCGCGTCCTGCCCAAGGCCTTCGATCCCCCGGCCGACCGGATTTACGTAGCGGCCGCCAATCGGCTGTACGCGATCAAGACCTGGGGCGCCACCGTGCCGGAGCAGAAGGCCTTGAACGTTTGGGGAGCCTTCCAGTACTTCAACGTCTCCGCCTTCGACAACAACGCGAGCCGGACCATCTCCGTCCCCCCTCTCGCGATGAACTATGGCGCCTACGTGTCCAACCCGGCGGACTACGAGGTGTACATCGGCACGAGCGACGGCCGCCTGTTCATTATGAGGGACCTGGGCAACTACGTACCCTCCGGCGCCGACCTCGTGATGCTGAACCTGACCGGAGGGATCACCGGACTAGCGGCATTCAGCGGGGACTTGGATGCGCCGGTAAACATCCAGGGCTCCCCGAACCACGTCTACTATGACGGATCGAACTGGACCCATGAAACTGTACCCAGCGACGCAGATCACGGGGAGTTCGCGTCCCTCGCGCTCAATGCGTCGGGGGGCGTGGCGATTGCGTACTATGACTACACCACGGGCCGGCCCGCGGTATCGTTGCGTGATCTGAGCGGAAGATGGGTCTCGGCGAGACAGATCGAGCAATTCGACGGGGTCCGAAATGTGGGGCACTTCACCTCCCTGGCGCTCGGCACCTCGGACTATCAGGCCCTCGCCTACTACGATCAAGCCAGTGGAAGCCTGAAGTTCGCCTCGTGGAACGGGACCGCGTGGAATCGGACAGTCGTCGACGTAGGGTACGTGGGGCAGTTTGCGTCCCTCAGGCTCAACGCGTCGAATACCGGCCGGCTCGCGTACTACAATGCCAGCGGCCAGTCGCTCAAGTATGCGGAACAGGTCGGGCCGTCGTGGTCAAATGTCACCGTCGACACTGGTGGCGTCGGCCAATATGCCTCGCTCGCGCTGAACGGAACCGACGACCCCGCCATCGCCTACTATAACGCAACCAGCCAAACCCTGAAATACGCGGTGCGGACCGGGGCAGGATGGACGAACGCGAGCGTGGACACGGTCGGCAACTGGTCGGAGCGCTCTTCCCTTGATCCTTTCGGGCGCTACGCGTCCCTCGCCCTGAACCGGTCGGGGAACGCGTCGATCGCCTACTACAACGCCACGAACCGCACGCTCATGTACGCGGTGCGGTCCGGGACAGGGTGGACGAACGAGACTGTGGACGCGCAGCCAGGGGGCGACCTCGGCCGGTACGTCTCGCTTGCCTTCGACTCTCAGGACCGGCCCGCAATCGCCTACTACGACGCGAGAAACTTCACTCTCAAGTATGCGGTCAAGTCTGGGTCTCAGTGGGTCATCGAGAACCCAGACCCAGAGCGCAACACCGGGCAGTACGCCAGCCTCGCCTTCGACTCGGCGGGACGCCCGCATATCGGTTACTACTCGTTCGTCACAGGTCGGACCGACCGAGACGTCGTCGCCGTGGGCACCGCTTCGGGGAAGCTGTACCTGATCGATGTAGGCATCCCCGCGACCGTCACACGCGGAGGGGCCAACCCCGGATTCCCCCGAGAGAAGCACGTGGCCCAGTGGGAGTACCGCGTACGATGGGAACAGAACTTCAGCTCCGAAGTCCACCTCGCCACCTTCCCGCTCCAGCCCTCCGCGCCGGCGCCTCAGTACTCGCCCGCGTTCGGCGGGAACGGCACTCTCCTGGTCCTCGGCACGGAAGACGGCGACCTGAGGTCCGTGTACACGTCAAACGGGACGTCCTACTGGACGTCCTTCGGCATTCCAACGGTGGTGAAAGTCGGCGCCCCTTGGAATACCGCGCCGATCATCATCCCCACCGCCGAGGGACCTCCCTGTGTCAGGGACCAAGAAATCGTGTACGCGGCCTCTAGCTTCGACGCGACTTGGAGCTACCTGCATGCCTTGGAACTATCCACCGTGAAGTGCGTGATCAACCAGGTGAACGTGACCGTGCAGGCCGGCGACCCGCTTCCGGAGTGGTCGGGCGAGTTCCCGGCGTTCAACGGAGCGGCGCCTGTGTCCACAACCGCCGCGCGCACGGCGACGGACGGGGGAGACCTCACGCAGCCGACGGTTGAGGGGACGACAGTCTATGTGGGCTCCTCAAAGGGGACCCTGTACGCGCTGCGCCGGGACGCCGTGGGCACCACCGGGTCGGGCGGACTCGGGGCTGCGAGCCTGAAGTGGACGTACGGCGATCCCTCCCTAACCGGGCTGAATCCTAGGTTCGTCGGCCCCCCTCTCGTCAAGAGCAAGCTCAGCATCGTGTTGACGGTGGAGAACCACGACGGCGGCACGCCGGGCGACGCCCGGGACGACCGCGGCGTCCTGTATGCCCTCCGACAGGGCGACGGCAGCCTCTCGTGGAAGCGGACGTTCGGCGCCCCGATCTCGGGCGCCCCGTCGTCGTGGACGGTTCTCGATCCCTCGATCGACCCGGCCGTGTGGGTCGGTTTTGGCGGGCCCACCTTCATGGGCGTCGCATCGTTCAAGAGCGCGGGCCAGTACCTCGCCCCGTCCGCGCCCTCGTGGGTCCAGCGCTACCCGAGCGGGAACCAGTACTGGCTGGGCCTCGACAGCCAGGGCCGCGACATCTTCAGCCAGCTGATCTGGGGGTCCCGGATCGCCCTCCTCGTCGGCTTCCTCGCCGCATTCTTCACCGTGATCCTGGGTCTCGTCGTCGGCCTCGTGGCCGGCTACGTCGGCGGGAAGACGGAGGCGGTGCTCATGCGGTTCACGGACGTGATCCTCGTGCTCCCCGGCCTCCCGCTCATCATCACGATGGCGGCGGTCCTCGGTTCGAGCATCTGGAACATCATCCTCGTGATCTCCCTCCTCGGGTGGCCGGGCATCGCCCGGATCATCCGCGCGGAGGTCCTGTCCCTGAAGGAGCGCCCGTTCATCGACTCCGCCCGCGTCACGGGCGCGAGCACCACCCGCATCGTCTTCAAGCACATCGCCCCGAACGTCATGCCGCTCGCGTTCCTGTACATGACGTTCTCCGTGAGTGGCGCGATCCTCACGGAGGCGGCGCTCAGCTTCATCGGGCTCGGGGACCAGAATACGATGTCGTGGGGCCAGATGCTCTATTTCGTGTCGAACTCGAAGGCGCTCGATTCGTGGTGGTGGCTCCTCCCGCCGGGGCTCGCGATCACCTTGATCAGCCTCGGCTTCTTCCTCGTCGGCCGGGCGTTCGACGAGATC
>DATEUA010000135.1:0-3575 GCA_035283405.1 Thermoplasmata archaeon
TCGAAGAGGTCGCGAAGGGCCGGGCGGGGGACGCGATCCGGAAGCTCATGGACCTCGCGCCCCGCACCGCCCGGGTCCTCCGGGACGGCAGGGAGGAGGAGGTCCCGGTCGAGCTCGTCCAGGTCGACGACGTGTTCCTCGTCCGCCCCGGGGAGCGCATCCCCGTGGACGGGGACGTTGTCGAAGGGTATTCCGCCGTCGACGAGTCGATGATCTCGGGGGAGTCAATCCCCGTGGAAAAGAACGTCGGGGATACGATCATCGGCGCGACGATCAACAAGTCGGGTCTCCTGAAGGCTCGAGCCACGAAGGTCGGCGCGGACACGACCCTCAACCAGATCATCAAACTCGTCGAGGACGCGCAGGTCGCGCGGGCCCCGATCCAGAGGCTCGCGGACCGGGTCTCCGCGTATTTCGTCCCGGCCGTCATCGCGATCGCCGTGGCGGCGGCGCTCGTCTGGTACTTCGTCGCGTTTCCCGCGTACGAATCGATGGCGCGCGGCTACGGTCTCTACAGCCCGGTGACCGCGGCCCTGTTCGTCCTCGTCGCGGTCCTCATCATCGCGTGTCCGTGCGCCCTGGGCATCGCGACCCCGGCGGCGATCATGGTGGGCACGGGGAAGGGCGCGGAGAACGGGCTCCTGATCAAGGGTGGCGAGTACCTCGAGAAGGCCCACAAGCTCACGACGGTCGTCTTTGACAAGACGGGCACCCTCACGAAGGGCAGGCCTTCGGTGACGGACGTCTTGGCTCTCGGGATGCCCGAGTCGGACTTGGTCCGTCTGGCGGCCTCCGCCGAGAAGGGCTCGGAGCATCCGCTCGGGGAGGCGATCGTCCGCGCGGCGATGGAGCGGTCGCTCGTCCTTGACGATCCGACGGATTTCGAGGCGATCCCGGGACACGGGATCCGCACGCGGGTCGGAGGTCGCGCGGTCCTGCTGGGGAACCGGAAGCTCATGGCCCAAGCCGGGATCTCTGTGGAGGGGGCGAAGGAGGGCCTCGAGCGGCTCGAGGCAGAAGGCAAGACCGCGATGCTCGCCGCCGTGGACGGCCGACTCGCGGGGATCGTCGCGGTCGCCGACACATTGAAGGAACACAGCGCGGCGGCCGTCCGTGCGCTCAAAGGGATGGGCATCGAGGTCGTCATGCTCACGGGCGACAATCAGCGGACCGCCGAGGCGATCGCCCGGCAGGTCGGCGTGGACTCGGTCCTCGCGGAGGTCCTGCCAGGGGACAAGGCCGCGAAGGTCAAGGAGCTCCAGGTCCAGGGGAAGGTCGTGGCGATGGTGGGCGATGGAATCAACGACGCGCCCGCCCTCGCGCAGAGCGACGTGGGAATCGCCCTCGGCAGCGGGACGGACGTCGCCATGGAGGCCGGTGGCATCGTGCTGATCAAGGACGACCTCCGGGACGTCGTCGCATCGATCCAGCTGAGCCGGCGGACGGTCCGCAAGATCCACCAGAACCTCTTCTGGGCATTCTTCTACAACGCGTCCCTGATTCCCGTGGCCGCGGGCGTCTTCGCCGCATTCGGCATCCTGTTGGATCCGATTCTGGCGGGGGCCGCGATGGGCTTCAGCTCCGTATCCGTCGTGACGAATTCGATGACCCTCCGCCGGTTCCGGCCGGACCTCGGAGGGTCTGCATGACGCAAGACCTACGGCACAAAGGAGGTGAAGGATGGAGAAGGATCCGATCTGCGGGATGACGGTCGACCCGAAGCGCGCCGCGGGCAGCTCGATGTACCAGGGCAAGACGTACCACTTCTGCTCGGCGGGCTGCAAGGCGACGTTCGACAAGAATCCCGCTCGGTACGCGAAGTGAGGTCCTCCGGGCCCGTGGGGCAAAGCTATTTCGCGAAGGACACGTCTGCCTGCAGGCGATGCCACGGATCGCGTGGGCCCAGCTCACGTGGAGCAAGGCCCTCCTCGTCGTCCTCGGGCTGAACCTCGTGTGGACCGCGTCCCTCTTCTGGGCCCCCTATGCCGTGCCTCCCGGTTCCTTCTCCGGAGAGGACGCGGGCGGCGCGAACGTCCTCGATTTCGAGGCCATCTGGGAGACGTTCCCATGGTACGCGCGGATCGTGTACACGTTCGGGGACGTCCAGTGTCACCAGCTCTCCTTCCGGTCCTTCCAGCTCAACGGGAACCAGCTCCCGATCGACGCGCGGATGACGTCCATGTACGTCTTTGCGAACCTGGGGCTCGTCGCGGCGATGTTCGCCCGACCCGCCTCGGCCACGGGCGCCGTGATCCTGAACGGCCTGCCTCCCTCCGTCCGGCGGATCCTCTCGCGGCTCGGCGTCGAACGCGCGGGTGCCCTCGTGATCCTCGTCGGTCTGCTGCCGATCGCCGTGGACGGCTTCACCCAGCTCCTGACGGACTACGAGTCGTCGAACCTCACGCGCGTCCTGACGGGTGCGCCCGGCGGCTTCGTCGGGGGCCTCCTCGTCGGGGGCATGATCGTGTCCGTTCGACAGCTGTCCATCGAACTCGAGACGATACGCGCGCGGTTCCGAGGCGCGGCGCGCCCCTGAGCGAAGGTTTTTGAAGGGCCCTCCGTTTCGACGCGCCGTGGCCCGACGGAAGCGGAAGGAGGAGGAGGAGGCCGGGTGGGCCGGCCCCGAGTTCGACGAGGTGGAGTTCATGCGCCGCGAGATCTCCGGCGCGAGGGCCGCGATCGTGACGGTCGGCTGGTCCGTCGTGGGTGCCCTCGTGTCGTTCGGGACGCTCCTCGTCGGCCTTCATTGGGCGATCTCGTTCTTCGTCGGCCTCTTCTCGTTCGCAGGCCTGTACTACGTCTTTCCGCTCGCAGAGGTGAAGAGTTCCGCGTTCAAGCGGCGCGACTGGATCGGGCACGGGAGCACGTATTTCTTCAGCTGGCTCGCATTCTGGATCCTCCTCCTCAACGTCCCCTTCACGGATTTCACCGCACCGGAGATCCATGCGATCGCCGTGGGATCGTATGCCACGGGCGCAACCCTCTCGAACGACACGATCTCGTGCGCGGTACCTAGGTCGGGAGTCGTGGACGTTACCCTGAACGACAACCTCTACCTCTCGTTCCGTGCCACGGACAACTTCCGGTTGTCCGGGGTGAGCGTTCAAATCGGGGGACAGAATCACAACCACAGCCTCGTGGCAAATCAACCGAATCCCTGTAAGACGACCGGTTCGGACGTCTATCTGGCGAACACCTTCGTGGTGAGCCTGAGCAATCCCGGCTCGGGATCCTATCCCACAACGATCGAAGCGTGGGATCTGGCGGACCATCGAGTCCGGGCGTCATTCACGATTCGGTTCGGGCTCTAGCGTTGCCACGGGAAGCGCTTGTCGAACAAAAACGTCCACGGGAGGGCATACGCGGGGCGTAGCGCCTTGGGGCCGGTCCAAACGCGCATGCCGCGCCGAGCGGCCCGATCCAGGTCCTTGCCGAGGCTCAGCTCCTTCCGTCTGCGACGCAACAGGCCGACGGGATCCGTCGCGTCGCGCGCCACGTCCACGGCCCACCGGTCCCCGAGGATGTACGGGCCCGCGAGGGTCTTTGGGCTCCCAGACCATTTTTGGAGGAAGTCC
>DATEUA010000136.1:0-10313 GCA_035283405.1 Thermoplasmata archaeon
GACCGCACACGTAGCACAGAGATGGGACGACCACGAGGTCCCCGACATGGCGTCCGAAAGTCTTCTACCCATCGCAAGGTCACGTCGGCGCGTTGCGAGCCGCCTGCAGGGGCTCCAGAGGGGCGCGGTCCCCTGCTCAACCCTTCCGATGGTGTCCTGACCTCGGGTTCGTCGTCAAGGACGTCAGCGGTCCCGCGCCCGGTCGATCACGGGGCGCGTAGCTCGCCGAACGTCGTGGACCGCTCCGCCATCGCGTTGTGCTTGTGGATCGACTCTTCCGCCTCGGACTTCACGCGGATCCATGCGGATTCGGGCATCTTAGGATAGCGCTTGACGAGCTTGTCGAGGACCTCGCGGACGACGTCCTCGACGAACCGGGGATTCCGGTGGGCCATCTCGACGAGGCGGCCCTCATCGGGTCGCTTGAGCAGCTCGAAGGTCGGAGCGGACATGGACGACTCCACGACCTCGATCAGGTCGTCCGCCTCCACGTCGTGCCCGGGCGGCTCCTGGATGATCAGGGTCGTCCGATTCCGCTGGTTGTGCGTGATTGTCGGTACGCCTTCCGGCCACTCCTTCAGGCCCGGATTCTCGCGGAGCACATCCTCGCGGACCACCTCCATCGCGCACGGACACGCGGTCATCCCGAGGACCTCCACGCCGATCGACCGGTCCACCGAGGCGGGCGAACGACGCGCATTCGACCGGGAGACGAGACGGTATGGCTCCAGGGAGGTCCGGCCCCACGGAGACCTCCGCTCAAGGAAGTAGTCCGCGCGGGCCCACACCTCGGAGGTCGTCGCGTAGTCGTGCCTCTTCAGGAGCGCCTTCGCGATCGTGTCCGTCAGATCCTCGAGACCGGACACGGGTTCCCGCACGGAGCGGTCGACGAGTTCGTTGACGATCTCCAGATTCCGCGAGAGGTGGGCCCCCTTCTGCGTCGCCGGGAGGTCCACGAAGACGTCGATCGTCGTCGTCAGGGTGAGGGTCTTCCCCGGACGACGCACCTGGACCGGCTTGACGACTCCCGTGACCCCGACCTTCGTGAGACGGTAGGAGTTGTTCAGCCGCTCGTTCTGCACATCGCGGGCGATCGCCACGCACCCCGGCCGGGCTAGGAACCGCTCCGATTAAAGCTTGTCTCCACGATTCCGCGCGGAAACGCAGGGCCGCCCGACCGCCACGCCTTCGTCTCGTCGTCACACGCGGACGGACTTCCATCGACCCCGTCGGAAATAGGCGGTGATGACCGCGGACCGATACCAGTACTCGATGACGAGCGGGATCCAGACGCCCACGATGCCCAACCTGAAGACGAAGGCGAAGACGTAGGAGAGAGGGAGCCGGAGCGCGTACATCCCCGAGACGGACGTGACGAGAGGGAACCGCGTGGCGCCCGCGCCCCGGAGGGATCCGTCGATCGCGAAGAAGATGCCGACCGCAGGGATGCTGAGCGCGTGGATCCGGATGAACGTGACCGCGAACGCGATCACCTCCGGGTCCCCGATGAACACGCGGGCGATGTACTCTGCGAGGACGAAGATCGTGAGGGCGATCGCCCCCATCACCCCGACGGACCAGCGGGCGGCCTCCCACCCCTTCCGCTCCGCCTCTTCCGGGCGCAGTGCGCCCAGGTTCTGCCCGACGAGCGCCGTCGCCGCGATCGCGAAGCCGAAGCCCGGCATGAACGCGAACATCTGGATCCGCATCCCGATCTGGTGGGCGGCGAGGATCTCGGTCCCGAAGACGACCACCATCGCGACCCAGATCATGAACGCGATCTGGAAGAGGATCTGTTCGAGCGCCGCGGGCCACCCGATCCGAAAGATGCGCCGCACCGTCTCCCGATGGAACAACGGACCGCGGAGGGAGAGTCGAAGCTTCTTCCTGCCCCGCAGGAAGATCGCGAGGTACGCGAGAGCGCCGAACGCGAACGCGATCGACGTGCCCAGGGCCGCCCCGACGACCTCCAGGCGAGGGATGGGCCCGACCCCGAAGATGAGCGCGTAGGCGGCGACGGCGTTCACGATGTTCACGGCGGCCCCGATCACGAGAGGCGTGACCGTGTCCCCGGCGCCGCGCAGGGCGGAGGCTCCGAGGAACGAGACGAACTGGAAGAACACGGAAAAGGACACGACCCGCACGTACGCCGTGCCGAGGGCGATCACGTCCGCGCTCGCCCCGTACGCGTTGAGGATCGGCTCCGCGAGGAACAGGCCGACGGCCAGGAGGGGTATCGACAGGATCGCGCCGAGGACGAGGCTCTGCTTCAGGACGTGGTCCGCCTGGTCGAAATCCCGGGCCCCGACGGACCGGGAGACGAGGGCGATCGTCCCGGCGCTCACGGAGATCATGATGCTGAAGAACAGGAACAGGAACTGGCCGCCCAGGCCGACGGAGGCCACGGCGGCGGCCGCGTTTCCGTTCAGGGAACCGACCATGACGAGGTCGACCGTCACGGTGAGCGTCTGAAGAAAATTCGCCACCATCACGGGCCACGCGAGGGTCCAGATGCTCGCGGCGATCGGCGCGGTCCGCGTCGCATCGGCCATCGCGCCGGCGAGTCGGCCGCCCTATTTGGCCCTTCTCCCGTCCGCGGTCGCGAAGTCCCCGACGACCTGCACGAGGACGTCGCGCCGTCGCGGCTTGTTGTCCAGCTCGAGGAACACGACCTGCTGCCACGGGCCTAGGGCCGGCTTTCCGTCCATGACGGGTACCGTGAGGCTCGGCCCCAGAAACGCCGCGCGGACGTGGCTGTGCCCGTTCCCGTCGTGCCATCGCTCCTCGTGTCCGTAGTCCCTGCGTTCGGAGAACAGACGTTCGAGCGCGCCCGGGATGTCTTTCGTCATGAGGCCCGGCTCGAACTCGTTCGCGATGATCGCGCTCGTGCTGCTCGGGGTGAAGACACAGGCGAGTCCATGACGGATCCCCGACCGACCGATCGCGGCGACGACCTGGCGGGTGATGTCGATCGCATGCACGCCTTGGTGCGTCTCGAGGGGAATCGTCTCGTGGTGCTCGACCATGAACGGTCGAACGCATCGGTCCGCAAGAAACCTTTTCTCGGGGGATCCTCCTCCGAGGCGGCGTCCGCCCGGACCGGACTCTCCCGCGGGTGCGAGGGCTCCCATACGCCCAAAGAAAGAGGTGCGAGGGCCGCTCCGGCGCCTTACGGCGCCGGCGCCCAAGGCCCTCGCGGGTGGGCGTTGGTTGGGGGAGGAGTTATCGTCAGGGGTCACCGGAGACCGATGAAACCCGTGTCGTCGAAGGCGACCGGGCCGATGTCCCACGAGGCCTCCACGGTCGAGGGAGCCTGGACTTGGACGTCGACCGCGCGACTGCTCTGTTCCTCGATCTCGCGGGCGACGTTCTCGACCTCTTCGGCGACCGTCGTGAGGAACGACTTCTCCAGATGGTCCACGACGCCCTGCACGACGGCCAGGACGACCTGGTTCACGACCTGGAGGGCGTCCTTGAAAGACAGCTGGTCCGCGAACTTGTCGAGGGAGTTGTTGTCAACGACGATCACGCTGTCCGCCTCCGCGCGGAGCCTCTCGAGGCCCGCCAGAGCCTTCGCGGCTCGGTCCTCGATGTGGAACGGCAGGATCCCGATCGCGATCGTCACGGCGCCGTTCGTCTTCGCGGTCCGCGCGACGACGGGTCCGGCACCCGTGCCCGTGGCCCCTCCGAGGCCCGCCACGACGAACACGATGTCCGAGGAGAGCGCGTCTCGGAGGATGGCCTCCGAGGCCTCCGCGGCGGCACCCGCGGCGTCAAGGGGATCGTCCCCCTCCACGTGGGGCAGGAGGACCTTCGTGTCCGCCTCCACCCTCGAGAGCCCGCCGGGGTCTGTGTTCACGGCGACGGTCTCGACGCCCTTCAGGGCTCGGTCGTAAAGCGCGGTCACGACGTTGCCACCTGCGCCCCCGACCCCGACGACGCTGATCCTCGGGTCGACCGCGTCGTCGAAGAGGGCGCTGATGACCTCGTCCACGTAGTCCTTCGGCACCATTCTCAATCAGGCCTCCATCGTCCTCGACCCGACACGGGTCGAGGGAGGCCAGAAGGCCGACGCCTTCCGCGAAGGCGTGCATCCCATCCCTTCTTGACTGGTTCCCATCCCTATCCCTTTTCCTGTTTCGGAAAGCCGAACCTTCTGGCCCCTTCACGCCGACCGGCGCTAGCGCGGAATGACTCCTTCCTTCTCGCCCGTCGAGACGGCGACGGCCTTTCCGGTCGTCTTGTCCATCTCCTGCCGGTGTCCCTGAATCTCCTTCACGCGGTCCGCACTGAACCATCCCTCGATCGCCCGGACGATGGCATGTTCCCGGTCCAGGAAGTACCCGCCCGACACGAGGTGGTCGATGAGGTCCAGGAAGTGCCGAGGGATCCGCACGGTGACGGCGTTCCCGCCCGCGCGAACCGATCGGATAAACGACTGCACGGCGTCCCGGACGAGCTGGGACCGGTTCGTATAGTTCCGGTTCTCGTCAAGGAACCCGTCGATCAGCTCGAGGTTCTCTTTCTCGAGCCGCAGCGTGATCCGCTCGTTTTCGTCCATCCCAGGCCTCATTTTTGTGCGTCGCGCGTATGACGCGAGTCATACTGCTCTTGCGCACATTTTCGGCGTGTTGCCCGCCGTATCCTTAGATACGCTATAAAAGTGTTTTGTCAATTGTCATACGACGTAAGACAATTACCTCCATGCAGGTCCAGAATCGGGTCGAAAAGGACGTCCCGAATTTTATTCGGTCATACAAATTCAAATGGGCGTGTCCGACGCCTGTTTTCTCCTGTCCGACGGGTCCTCCCAGGGCGGCGAAAGGTTATACCCGCGCCTCCCTTTCTGCGCGTCCGTGGCCCGTCGGAAGGGGAGGAGCTCGGCCGCGAAACGGGGGCGCAGCCGCGCCGGGTCGTCCCGCAGGATCCGTCCCAAGACGGCGGCGCGGTCGAGCTCGCGTGGCCGGAAACGAAAACCTCCTGCGCGTCGCACACGCTACGATGCGAAAGGCGTCGAACGGAAGTGGCAGAAGGCGTGGGCGGACGCCAAGGTGTTCGAAGTCGGCGCGGACCCGTCCCGCCCGAAGTGGTACACGAACGTCCCCTACCCGTACATGTCGGGGTACCAGCACCTCGGGTTCGGCCTCTCGTTCCTCCGGGCGGAGTTCCAGTCCCGGTTCCGCCGGATGCTCGGGTACAACGTGCTCCATCCTCAGGCGTTCCACTGCACGGGCCTTCCGATCCTCGGCGCCGCTGCCCGGGTTGCCCAGAAGGAGCCGCAGCAGATCAACATCCTCCGCGGGATGGGGATCCCCGCCCGCGAAGTCCCGAAGTTCGCGGACCCGATGCATTGGATCGAGAAGTTCCCGGAGGCCACGCGGGAGGATCTCCGGGCCCTTGGCGCGGCGATCGACTGGCGGCGTTCCTTCATCACGACCCCTCTGAACCCGCCGTACGATGCGTTCGTCCGCTGGCAGTTCCGCGCCCTCCGGGACGGGGGCTACGTCCGCAAGGCGCGACATCCGGTGATCTGGTGCCCGAAGGACCAGGCGCCGATCGGGGACCACGATCGCCTGGAGGGGGAGGGCGAGACGCCGGTCGAGTACACCCTCCTGAAGTTCCCGCTCTCGGACGGGCGGTTCCTCGTCGCGGCGACGATCCGCCCGGAGACCGTGTTCGGCCAGACGAACCTCTGGGTCGATCCGGACGTCGAATACGCTCTCGCGCGCGTCGGTGGGGAGCGGTGGATCGTGAACGAGCTCGCGACGAGGAAACTCGCGGATCAAGGGAAGGACATCGCCGTCGAAGGTCGAGTCCGGGGAAAGGACCTCGTCGGGAAGGAGGTCGTCGCACCGGGGATCAACCGCGCCGTGCCCGTCCTCCCGAGCACGTTCATCGATCAGGGTCGCGGGACCGGGATCGTGACGAGCGTACCGTCCGATGCGCCGGACGACTTCGTCGCCCTACGAGACCTCCAGGGGGACGCGAAGATCCTCAAGCGGTACGGGCTCGACGCAGACCGAATCCGGGCGATCCAGCCGGTCTCGATCATCCGGACCCCCGGATGGGGTCCCCTCCCGGCGGTCGAGATCGTCGAGCGCCTGGGGATCCGGGACCAGAAGGACCGGGAGAAACTCGAGGCCGCGAAGGCGGAGGTCTATCGGAGCGGCTTCTACACCGGGGTCATGAACGAGAACTGCGGCCACCTCGCCGGCGTGCGCGTCGAGGTCGCGAAGGACGAGGTCCGGAAGCAGCTCCTCTCGTCCGGCGCGGCGGACACGATGTACGAGCCGAGCGGCGAGGTCGTCTGCCGGTGCACGACCCCGGCGGTCGTCAAGGTCGTCGAGGACCAGTGGTTCCTCGCGTACGGGGATCCAGCCTGGAAGGGCCAGGTCCACGAGGCCCTCGCCTCGATGAAGCTATTACCCGAGGCGATCCGCAAGCAGTTCGAATACGTCGTCGACTGGCTGCACGACTGGCCGTGCACCCACCACCGCGGCCTCGGCACGAAACTGCCCTGGGACGAGGACTGGGTCATCGAATCCCTTTCCGATTCGACCGTGTACATGGCATACTACACGATCGCGCACCGCCTCCAGGGCGGCGACCTGAGGAGCCGCGTCCCGTGGGCGGCGAAGCTCGACGACGCGTTCTTCGACTTCGTGTTCCGCGGCGAGGGGGATCCGAAGGCCGTCGCCATGCGCCTCGGCGTGGAGCCCCGACTGCTCAACGAGCTGCGCTCCGAGTTCGCGTACTGGTACCCGTTCGACCTTCGGAACACGGGGAAGGACCTCGTGCAAAACCACATGACCTTCTGCCTGTTCCATCACACCGCGCTATTCCCGAAGGAGCTGTGGCCCCGCGGCTTCGGGATCAACGGGCACGTCCAGCGCGAGGGCCTCAAGATGTCGAAGTCGAAGGGCAACACGTGGTACATCCGCGTGGCCCTCAAGGAGTGGGGCGCAGACGTCGTCCGGATGATGGTCGTGAATGCGGGCGACGGCGTGGACGACCCGGACCTCGATGCGAAGTTCGGCTACGCGATCCAGGACCGGCTCCGCGAGTGGTTCGCCTTCGCCACCCGCCCGCAGGCCACGCGGAAGGAGGCGAAGGCCGTCGACGCATGGTTCCTGTCGATCCTGAACCGCGCCGTCCGAAATGCGCGGGCGGCCATGGAGTCGATGAACTACAAGGCGGCCCTGCGGCACGGGTACTTCGACCTGCAGACGGCCTGGGCCTGGTACATGCGCCGCTGCGACAAGCGGCCGAGGGCGGACATCCTCGACCGGTTCAAGGAAGTCCAGACCCTGCTCCTCGTCCCCTTCGCGCCCCACGTGGCGGAGGAGGTCTGGTCTCGGATCGGCAGCGGCGGGTTCGCCTCGAACGTCCGCTATCCGGAACCCGTGGAACGGGAAATCGACAGCCTCGCAGAAGCCTGGGAAGTGCGGCTGCAGTCGACCCTCGCGGACGTGCGCGAGATCCTGAAAGTCACCCGGCTCTCCCCGAAACGGGTGGCATTGTACACCGCGGCGGCGTGGACCCGCCGCGTCCGGGAGATCGCGATGGACCTGGCCCGGACGAGCGGACTGCAGATGAAGTCCCTCATGGGCCGCGCCCTGGCAGAGCCCGGGATGGCCGACAAGGCGAAGGAGGTCGCCGCCTACGCGGGAAGGCTAGTAGAGGAGGCGCGCCGCCGGAAGGACGAGGCGGCCCCGGCTGCCGAAGTGGACGAGTTCGAACGGTTCCTCGCGGACCTCCCGTTCCTGAAGGCTGAGCTGGGGGTCCGGGTCGACGTCCATCGTGCGGACGATCCGGCCCGATGGGACCCGAAAGGGCGTGCGGGGCACGCGATGCCTGGACGACCCGCCATCTACGTGGAGTGAAAGGGCGTGCGGATCGCGCGACCGAAGGAGCGCCCCGTCGAGTTCAAACGGAAGCGCAGGCCTCCGCGTCAGGCGACGAAGCTCCTCTTCTGGTCCACGGTGATCGGCCTCTCGTTCGTCGTGATCCTGTCGGTCGTCTTCATCCCACGAGCGCTCGAGCACGGAAATCCGTGCGTGTCGACGTACCTGGAGCTGCGATTCGTACGAGTCGACACGGAGCCCGCGATCGGCGTGAACGGGACCCCGATCCCGCTGAACCGGAGCGCGTTCGTCGCATCCCTGACGCGCGACCAGGTCGAGATCGCGCGGCTCCAGGCCGGGCTGACGAACGGCACGGGCGGGGTGGCGTTCGTGGACAACGATTCCAACGACCTCGTGGGTCGCGGGGATTTCTTCACCCTGAACGCGTCGATCCAGGGGAACTACCGCTTCGAGGTCCGTCTCGTCTGCGACGACCGACTCGTTGGCGTCATCGAGTGGCCCGGCATCCTCACGTAACGTTTAACTAACGCCCGCGGTTTCGTCGCACGGCGGGCCTGTAGCTTAGCTAGGTAGAGCGATCGGCTCTTATCGGCGCGCCCCTCGGACGTCCCGAGAGGGACCGATAGGTCAAGGGTTCGAATCCCTTCAGGCCCGTACCCTCTGCGGCCCTCGGGTTCGATTCTCGGGTCCCGGCTCCTATCGACCGCGTCGTGGCTCTCGTTACGGCAGTCCTTCTACCGAGGTGCCTGGTTATGGCCTTCGAGGGAGGATTGGACCCTTCGAGACCCGGATGCGCGAACGCGCGCTGCCTTTAAGGCTCTCCAAGTCGTTGCGCGCGGCAGGGGTGAAGAGGTGCGAACTGCAATATTCGGGAGTTTGCCACTGGTCGTCCTGGTTGTCAGTCTTGTGGGAGGGAGCATGGATGTCACTGCGAAGGCACCCATCGTGGTTCCGCTTTTTGACGAGATCACAGACGTCAACCCATGTACCGGCGAAACCATCACCTTGACCTTCACTGGGACAGCCTTCGTCCAGGAGTTCGACGATCACTCCCTTCTCGTTGCTTCGGGCACAGTTGTAACGAGTGATGGGTTCTCGGGAAGTTTCGAGTGGCTCTTCGTGTTCCAAGGGGACCGGGTCACCCACTTGCGCTTCCATGACATGGAAGTCAGCGACGAAACGGGACAGCGAGTCATGTTCGGCGTTGGCCTTGTCCATGAGACATCGGTCAACGGGAAGACGGTCGTCGCCTTCAATCACTTCAGTGGTCTCAGGTGCGTAGGAGAAAGTGGGTAGGGTCGGACGTCCGTATCGGAGTCCCCCGTAGCACAACCGCGAACCTTCAAGCACGGACTGCTCTTCGGGCCGGGCGCCGATGGACCGGCATGAGGGGAAAGTGCCACGGGAAACGATGCCTGGCGAGGTCCCCACCCCTCGTTAGCAGCTAGGGTTTGGAGTCCGCTCCCCGCCGGGAAACCATAACGTTCATAGCCTGATTGTCGAGTCATCCGCATCATGAGGAAGGGCAAGGCACGGATCGGGTCCATCGTGATCGACTGCAACGACTTCGCTCGAATGATGGCCTTCTGGCAGGAGGCGCTTGGGTACGCTCCGCGGAGGCCGCCCACCCCCGGAGACCCGTTCGTCGTCTTGAAGGACCCTGCAGGAAAAGGGCCCAACGTATCCATCGACCAGATGGAGCCCTACCGGGGCCGATTGCATCTCGACCTTTACACGGACGAACCAGAAGGAGAGGTCGAGCGATTGCTTCGCCTCGGCGCCACCGTCTACCGGCCCCGCGAGCCTGGTGAGGATTTCGTGGTCCTCGCTGACCCCGAGGGCAACCTCTTCTGCGTGGTCGACACGAGGGGCAGTTGATCGGCGGACAGGCGAGAACGCCCCTGGTTCCACGTGCTCGAATCTGTGTGGATCTTCAATGGAGAGGAGAACCGCGCCGCGATTGTCGCAACGGTCATTCGAAGGGGACGGGTTCGAGTCCCTTCAGGCCGTACCAATTCCATGGGATCGGGTTCGACTCCCGGCTGGAGCTTGAACGACACGACCGACCTCTCGGGACGCGCGATGCGGGGCCGAGGCGTCCCTCGATTGACGAGGGATGCTTGAAATAGCAATGGTTCCTCCGGGCGTCGGATGGCGCGCAGAAAAGTCCGGTTGACAAGGGCCGCTCGGCGACGCGCCCGTCGTCGCAGAGGTGCGGGACCGGAACACCGAATCAAGAGGCGCCGGCGTCGGTAAGGCAATCCTGCGATCGCGGTCCTAGCCCCACGCTCGACCTCACTTCGCCGCGAACCTTCATCCCGAAGGTCCGCGTTCGCCCGTCCGGATGGCCCGGAATCTGTACTTCGTCGGGACGGCCGGGTCCGGCAAGTCGACGATGGTCCACGCGTTCCAAACGTGGATGAACTCCCAGGGCCTCGACGTCGTCAC
>DATEUA010000137.1:0-4090 GCA_035283405.1 Thermoplasmata archaeon
TTCACAGCATACTTGAAGTCGACCCGTAGCACGGGCTTGCCGAGAAACTTGGGCAGCGTGAGCACCTCCTCGTGGGACACGAGGAAACTTCGCTGTACACCTATCGGCGGCGGGAACAGGAAATCCTCCTCGTCGCTCAGAAGTTGTCGTTCCACCAGTCTCCCATCGGACCAGGTCATGGGCCGCAAGAGGAGGTCGGAGAGGAATGCGTCCCTGGAATATGGGGGGATCACTCGGTGAAGCGCGTGGTCTCCGGCCAGTCGGAGAGTTCCTCCCGAGCGAATTCGGATCGAGTCGACCGCGTCCAGAGCATCGGCGCACCCTCGCGCCATGACGTTCGTCATCCCTGGATCGAGACCCATCGAAAGCAAGGCGGAAAGCCCCGCCTCCCGAAACGCATCGTGAAGACCGAGCTGTTCCAAGATACCAGGAGGCCCCCTCGGCCTCCTGGGACCTGCCCCCGCCACGTCCAAGTAGTGGGCTCCCGCTTCCAAGGCCGTCTTCATGATTGAGAGATTGTACTTCGGGGGACACGTGTTGACGACGACATCGCAGCCCCGAATCGCCATTTTGGCGGCGTTCGGATTCCCCATGTTCATGTGCTTTCTGTCGACAGACACGAGCCCCCGCTTTCCCTCGAGGATTCGCGTGCGCCCGCTGATCTTGTCGATGAGGAGAAGCGAGGAGATCCGGTCATCGCGATGGAGATGCAGGGCCAAAGATCCCCCGACGCCCCCCACGCCGAGTACTGCTACCTTCACCCTCTCGCCTCAAGGGAGCGCGCGTTCTTAGCCCTTTCTCCTGCAGAGCGGTGTCCAAGTCCTGTCGTAGTAGAGGTCCTCTGAGCGAAACCCTGTCGCCTCATCGATTGCGCTTCATCGGAGGCGCATGTAGCGCACAAAAAAACGGATTCGGCTAAAGTCCGGGCGACTCATTCCTACTCCATGCGTTTCAGTCAACTAATCAGTGGGTTCTCCAAAAGGGGAAAGTGCCCGCCTACGGTGGGCGGGCATGCTTGGGGGGACATTCCGGGAGACTCGTCCGCCCTCGCCGGGAAATCCGGATGATTTTCCGCTCTTCCACATGGAGTGGGCATGGGTCCGGACGGACCCATACGTCCGGAGCGGCCAATACGCGCAGGACTCCTTCTGGCGGACGATCGCCCATTCCGGTCCCCTTGCAGTGAGACCCCGCGCCGCAAGTCCCCTCTCGGTCAGGGATGGATCTCCGCGCGGATCCCCGTCCGTGCGGATTCGATCAGGGACTTGTAGTCCAGAAGCTTCCCGTACTCGTCGTCCGTGAGCCGGAGGCGGGCCTCGCGCATCACCGCGGCCACGGAGTCGTAGTCCACGGCCCGGCCGGATCCCATCACCAGCAGCAGCTCCGTATACTGCTCGAGGATGTTGAGCTTGAGGTCCTCGTCGTAGTGCTCGAGGGGCATCAGCCACCCCCTCACCGTGCGGATGCTCGGCGAAGCACGCACCGTGATCGCGACGGGACCGGCCCGGGCGGATCGGGGCTCCCACTCCCTGATCCCGTCCGAGCCCGGCCGGTAGGACTTCCCCATGGGACAGGGGGCTTGGAACCCGACGCTATTTATACGTTCGCGCACAGGTAGCAGCCCTGCGAAATACGCGGACGCACGCGGTTGCCGACCGACCTCATCCGTCGCGGGCGTCGCGACCTATTTATCAAGAGAGCTCCATCGCGCGTCGGATTCGCGTGGTCGATCAGGAGACCGGCGTCGCGCTCATCGCGATTGGCTTCGCCCTCATCGTCATCGGGCTGTTCCTGTCGTTCCTGGGCCCCGTGTGCGCGTTGGGGATCGTCCTCTTGGTCGTCGGGATCCTCATCGCGGCGGTCGGCCAGCCGAGGCCCGTGTACTACCAGGCGCCGCCCGGGGCGTACCCGGCCGTCGCAGCCTCCACATATCCGTGTCCCGTCTGCCGCTCTCCGCTGACGTGGGTTCCGCAGTACGGCCGCTGGTGGTGCGGGACCTGCCAGGTCTACCGATGAACTGCGCGAAAGGCGCGGTCCGGACGAGTATGACACGAATCTCTGACCCGGATCTGACAGTCTGGACGATCGGTCATTCTGTCCGCGCGTGGCCCGACTTCCTCTCCCTCCTCAAGGCGCACGGGATCCGGCGGCTTGCGGACGTCCGGCGCTATCCGTCGTCCAAACGAGCCGCGTGGTCGAACCGGGGCGCCCTCGAAGCGGCCCTGCGACCGGAGGGGATCGCGTACGAGCACCTAGAGGACCTCGGCGGGTTCCGGAAGCCTCGGCCGGATTCGGCGAACGTCGGGCTCCGGTCCGCCGGATTCCGCGGCTACGCGGATCACACGGCCACGCCGACGTTTCGGGCCGCCCTCGAAGGACTGCTCCGTCGCGCACGGGACGGACGGATCGCCGTCATGTGCGCGGAGGCCGTCCCGTGGCGTTGTCACCGCTCGATTCTCTCGGATGCGCTCGTGGCCCGCGGGGCCCTTGTCGTGCACATCCTCGGGCCCGGTCAGGTCCGGGAGCATCGCCCGATCTCCATGGCCGTGGTCCGTGGCCCCGAGATCACGTATCCCGGCCGGGCTCCGAAACGCCTTAAGCGGGTCCGCCCATGATGGGGACGGGCCGAGGATCGTGAGGCAGGTTTCTGTGACCGCGAGCGTGGGGATGGTCGTCCTCGGATGGCGCGCGGCGGACGACGGTCTCTTCCTTCGCGTGCGAGGGCACGCCGACGAAGTGATCCTCCGGTGCGAATGCGACCGGAGTCATTGGATCGTCCGGGAGCAGTACCCAGCGGGCGCAGCCCAACTCCTCGTCTCGTGCCACAACTGCGGGCAACGTCAGAGCTACTTGTTCGAAGGTCCCGGATTGCCTGCGCGCTAGCCAGGTGCCCTACCGGAGAGCGTAGCCGCCGTCCACGACGACAGTGGCCCCCGTCACGTAGGAGGCGTCGTCCGAGGCCAGGAACGCGACAATCCGCGCGATTTCCTCGGGTCGGCCCCACCGTTTGAGGGCCGGCTCCTCCGCGAGGCGTTCCTGCTCGCGGGCGGGTAGGGACGCCATCCCCTCCGTCTCGATGTTGCCCAGGGCGAGCGCGTTCACCCGGATGCCATGGGGTCCATAGGACATTGCGAGGGCGCGGGTCAGCGCGAGGACGCCCGCCTTCGCGACCAGATACGTCACCCCGACGGAGTCGCCCGTGAGCGCAGGCGTCGATCCGACGAAGATGATGCTCCCGGATTTCTGGGCCACCATGGGCGGCAGGGCCGCCTGAGCGAGATACACGGAGCCCATCAGGTCCACGTCGAACGGCCGGCGGAAGTCTTCTGGCTCGAGATCCGGGAAGGGACGGAACCACTCCTCCGGTCCGAACGGATGGCCGGCGAAGCACGCGAGGACGTCGACTCGCCCGAACGCGTCCAGGGTCCGACGGACGAGGTCCTGACACGAAGCGCGTAGTGCGACGTCGCCGTCGAGGGCCAACCCCTTCCCTCCGGCCGACACGATCCCCCGGACGACCTCATCCGCACGGTCTCGACCCGTTCGATATTGCACCGCTACCGCCGCGCCCTCCCGCGCGAGTTCGACCGCGGCCGCGCGGCCGATCCCGGCGCTGCCTCCCGAGACGAGGGCAACGCGTCCGTCCAGCCGACCCACGGCCGACGACGGGCGTTCGGTCGTAATAAACTGTGCGAACCGAGATCCCTCACGGCAATCGCTTCCGGCTCAGCCGGAATCAGGATGGATAGCAGGAGGGAAACCCCGGTATCCTTATTACGGATGCGAGCGTTCAAGGAATGTTTTGCGGCAAGTCGAGGAGGAGGGTGAGAGCATCGCTCATGGAACGTTCGGCCTCCTAGGAGGCCTGCTAGTGGGACTGATGCTGGCCATCTCGTTTCCGAGTGTGGTCGGCGGGAGCAGCGGGGGCGTGGAACCTGCCACGTCCCACACGCTGTCCTACGAATTCTACGACTTCTTCAACGTGCCCTTCGCCGAAACCTGGGACCGTCGGCAGGCCCTCTACGGGGACCGACCGATCGGGTTCGAGTGCTTCAGCGCGGGCGGGATCGCGAACGGAGATTGCACGCCG
>DATEUA010000138.1:0-2344 GCA_035283405.1 Thermoplasmata archaeon
GCGGGCTACTTCGACTTCCACGAGAGAGCGCGGGCCGGGATCAGGAAAAACGCGAGCCCGGCGACGGCGGTGATCAAGAGATACGTGAGCGCCGTGCTCTCGTTTCCGAACACCATCGTCGCCCGAAGGCCTTCGTTCACGTACGTGAGGGGGAGCACCCGCGCGACCGATTGGAGGAAGGGCGGCATCGACTCGAGGGGGAAGAACGAGCCCGCGAGGAACATCATGGGAAACCCGATTGCGTTCGCGACGGCCGCGGCAGTTTCGCTGTCCTTGACGTATAGGCCCAAGATCATCCCGAGGGACGTGAACTCGAAGGTGCCCGCGACGATGAGCAGGATGGCGGTGGGCGTCAGGACCACGGACGCACCCCACACGACGATTGACACGACGAACATGAGGGCGAGCGAGGCGAGCATGAGGAGCGAGTAGAAGATGATCTTCGAGACGAGCCACTCGCCCTTCGTCAGGGTCGTCGTCGCGAGGAACTTGAAGTACTTCCGGGTTCGGTACTCAGCACACACGCTCGTCATGCCGAAGAGCGGCGTCGTGAGGATTGTAAGGCCGACGACGCCCGGGAGGAAGAAATCGATGTACTTGAGGCTCGAACTCACGATCGTCTCGGGGACCATCCCGACGACGGGTGCTGCCCCAACAATGCCGAAACTGTACCGGGTGGCCGCCCCGCCCACGGCGGCGAGCGCGATTCCGTAGGATGACTGTGTCGGATCCCCGAAGAGCGTCACGTTGACCCTCGCGGACGGATCCCCCAATCGATACCGAGTGATGTTCTCGGAGAAATCGGATGGGATCACGAGCGCGGTGCTGATCGAGTTCGCTCGAATGTATTCCCCAATTACGGAATCCGCCGGTATCGATTCAACGTTGAGGACCGTCATGTTGCGCAGGACATCGATGAACTGATGACTGATCGCGCTGTCGTCGAGGTCTTGGACGTGAATCGTCACCGTCGTCGACCCGCTCCCGCTGAAGATCGCACCGAACAGGAGAATCAGGATGATTGGGAACACGAGGGCGAAGAACGCGCCAATCCGGGAGCGGAGGTACTGCGCACCAAAGGCGCGCACGTCCGCGAGGACACGCTTCATCCTACGAGCTCCCCCTCGGCCATCCTCGCGCCGACGACCCGGAGAAACACGTCTTCCAAAGTGTCCCGGCGCGTGTAGATCCCCGTCGTGGGGACATCGATCGCGACGACCTTGGCGAGCATCAGTCGCACGTCCGAGGCCGTGGCGACATGCACGAGGACGTTCCCTCCGTCGACTGTCGCCGGGATGCCTCGGGCAATGAGGGCCTCGTGGCCAGAGGCTCCCGCCCCTGCCAGGACGATCGTCGTGCCCCCGCCATGTCGGGAGATCAGATTGTCGGGCGCGCCTCGGACGACGATCTTCCCCTTGTTCATGATCGCGACGTGGTCCGCGAGCTGCTCCGCCTCGTCGAGGTAGTGCGTCGTGAGGACGACGGTCTTCCCCTTCCCCTTGAGTTCGCGGACGAGGCCCCACAGGTCCCGCCGCGCGCTCGGGTCGAGACCTGTCGTGGGCTCGTCGAGGAACACGAGGTCCGGCTCGCCGACGAGGGCCATCGCGATCCCGAGCCGCCGCTTCTCCCCGCCAGAGAGGTTCATCGCATACGTGTCCGCGCGGGACGTGAGGCCGACGGTCTCGAGGATCGAGCCGGCCTCCGCCTTCGACAGGGACCGGTTCATCAGGGTCGCCCAGTACCGAACGGCCTCCCGCGGTCGGAGGCGGTCGAACGGCTGGAAGTCCTGCGGCAGGACGCCGACCCGCTCGCGGATCTTCGCGTACCCATGCGTAACATCCACTCCGAGGACGCGCGCATCGCCCGAGGTCGGGTCCCGCAGCCCCTCAAGAATCTCAACCGTCGTCGTCTTCCCTGCGCCGTTCGGCCCAAGGAGGGAGAAGATCTCGCCGCTCTTGACCTCGAAGTCGATCCCATCGACGGCCTTCACGTCGGGATAATGCTTCGTGAGGCCGCGAACCTCGATGACCGTCTCCGCCATGCGGCCGTGCGAGTTGGAGCCGCCGATATGAAGTTTCCCGCGAACCCGTGCGGGCCGCCGGGGCCGTGACTCGGTTTCCACGGAGTTCGTCAACATGATGCCCGCCCGCCATGGAGTACACGGGATTGCTATGCTCGTAAGCGAACTTCAGGAGGCCTTCACAAAGGCCGTGGAACGTGCGTGGGAGAGCACGGTGAACGTCGGCGTCGCCGCGATGCCGCCGAGTCCTCGGTACGGCCAGTACTGGCGCCAGGGATTCGGGTCAGGGGTCGTCCTCGACCGCGAGGGCCACGTGATCACGAA
>DATEUA010000139.1:0-4632 GCA_035283405.1 Thermoplasmata archaeon
AGGAGTTCGTCGTGAACGTCGTCACAGAGGAGATCGCGGAGAAGATGAACATCGCCTCGGGGGACTGGGCGGACGACGTGAGCGAGTTCGAAGAGGCAGGCCTCACTCCCGTTCCTTCGGACATCGTCTCCCCGCCGAGGGTCGCCGAGTCGCCCGTGAACTTCGAGTGCCGGCTCCTCCAGTCCGTCGTCGTGGCCGACAACACTGTGTGTTTCGGGGAGGCGGTGCGCCTGCACATCGCGGATCACGTGATGACCAGTGGTCGCGTGGATGCCCGGAAGCTTCGCGCGATCGGACGGCTCGGAGGGGCGCAGTACTGCCGCACCCGGGACATCTTCGAGATGGTTCGACCCAAGATCACGGGTCCGAAGGCAGCGATGGAGACGCAGGCGCGCTGACGTTCGGATATTCTCAGATTCGGGAGCCTCCTGCCCGCCCCGACGATGGCACGATCCGCCCGAAGTCCGTTCCCGTACCCAGGGTTGGAGACATAGGTCGCGTCTGTCTCGTGTTCCAGTTGATCGTGTCTGTCGCCCTCGTATCGCTCGCGACCGTCCCCATGCCATCCGTGGCGGGATTCCGGAGTCGGTCGGGCATCTATGGGCATCGCGCAAAGAGTGTGCTATTCCGTGGCACGAGGGTTTAAGTAGGCGAAAAACGTCCGCTTCCAGGAGAGCATGCGGACGAGGGCCCCGCGCACGGCGAGCCTGGTTTTCAGGCGCTGGCTTTCCTCGTCTGTACGGCTTCGCTGACCGGCCCTTCGCGAAGGGGTGGCCGGTCCTGAATGGTCGGTGAGGAGCACATGCTACAAAAACGCGCGACGGACGAACGAGACCCGAAGGCGGAAGCCCGGGCCCTCGCGGAGAGCTGGAAAAAGGACGACCGGTGGCGTGGGATCGCGCGCCCGTACTCCGCGGAAGACGTCGTTCGGCTTCGCGGCTCGATCCAAATCGAACACACCCTCGCCCGGCGGGGTGCCGAGCGTCTGTGGCGGCTCCTGGGGGAAGCCCCGTACGTCGCGGCCCTCGGGGCCCTGACGGGGAATCAGGCGATCCAGCAGGTCCAGGCGGGCCTCCGGGCGGTATACCTGAGCGGCTGGCAGGTCGCGGCGGACGCAAACAACGCCGGCCAGATGTACCCGGACCAGAGCCTGTATCCCGCGGACAGCGTCCCGAACGTCGTACGCCGGATCAACAACGCCTTCCGCCGGGAGGACGAAAAGCAAGCGCTATCCCGCGACGGAGACGTCTACTGGTATGCGCCGATCGTCGCGGATGGCGAAGCGGGGTTCGGGGGTCCGCTGAACGCCCTCGAGCTCACGAAGGCGACGATCGAAGCGGGCGCGGCCGGCGTCCATTTCGAGGATCAGCTCGCGAGCGCGAAGAAATGCGGCCACCTCGGGGGCAAAGTCCTCGTGTCGACGAGCGTGTTCCTCCAGAAGCTCCACGCCGGACGGCTCGCGGCGGACATCTGCGGCGTCCCGACGATCCTCATCGCGCGGACGGATGCGAACAGCGCGCGGCTCATCACGACGGATGTCGACACGCGCGACCGGGCCTTCATCGCGGACGACGGCCGGACGATCGAGGGCTACCACACGTTCCGGGGGGGCATCGACGCGTGCATTGGCCGCGGGCTCTCCTACGCGCCGTATGCGGACCTCCTCTGGTGCGAGACCGCCGGGCCGGACCTGGACGAGGCACGGGCCTTCGCAGACGGCGTTCACGCGCGCTTCCCGGGCAAGATGCTCGCGTACAACTGCTCGTCCTCGTTCAACTGGAAGAAGAAGCTGGACGCCGCGACGATCGCCCGGTTCCAGAGAGACCTCGCAGACTTGGGGTACCGGTTCCAGTTCGTGACCCTCGCGGGCTTCCATTCGTTGAACCTCTCCATGTTCCGGCTTGCGAGCGACTACAGGGAGAGGGGCATGACCGCCTACGCGGGACTCCAGGACGAGGAGTTCGCCGCGAAGGCGGACGGGTATCGCGCCGTCGAGCACCAGACGTTCGTCGGCACCGCCTACTTCGACGAGGTTTCGCAGATCCTCTCCGGCGGACAGACGTCCACCCTCGCGATGGAGGGTTCGACGGAGCGAGCCCAGTTCCAGGAGAAGGAAAAACCGGGGAACCACAAGCGGAAGCGGAAGCCGAGCGCGGCCGGATCCCGGTAGCCGATCCCTAGAACGGCAACTTGCTCAACGCGATCGCCAAGGGCAAGAGGGCCGACTCCCGGCCGAGGAACTTCGCGGTCTGGACGGCCGCGTCCAGATACAGGATCGTGTGCTCCTTCTCTCCGACGGTCCAGTTCCCGTAGAAGTCCACGACGAACTCGATGATCCGCTCGAGGGACACGCCGCCCTCGAGGGCGCGACGCACGGTCTCCTCCGCCGGCGGCGACTTGTACCGGAGGCTTGACTCGAGGGCGGGAAGGATCGCCTCCGCTGCCATCGCCGCCCCCGGTCCGAGCTTGAGGAATTCCGGATAGCCGAAACGACTCGTCAGGGTGCGGTACAGCTTCCACAGGAGCCAAGCGTTCTCGGACGGGGTCAGGTAGTGCGTCGCCAGACGCGCGCAGTGCGCGAGGCTGAGGGTGTGACCTAGGAAGCCCGGGTCCGCGCTCGCCGCGATGAGGAGAGGCGTGTACGCGACGTCCGAGAGACCGTGCGCCGCGAACGATCGAAGGACCGGCTCGACCTGGTCGAAATCCCATGCCTCCACGAGAGCGCCGAGGTGGTCCACGTCGGGCGCGACGTCTTCGGTCGTACCCAACGCCGGGATGTCGGCGGGACGGACGCCCGCGAGGGCATTCGCCTGAAGATGCCCCAGGTTCGCGAGAGGCACGAGGGCCCGCGGGAGTCCCAGTGCGACGGAGGCCTCCGCGTATCCGACCGAAACGACGAGATTGTGCCCGAGCCGTCCGAGGTCGTCCAGGGACGCGCGGATCGCGGTATGGGCCGCCGCCTCGATGCCGTGGTCCAGCGCGATCCGCCCCAGGACCGCGGCGGACTGAGTCCCGAGGTTCCCTGCGACCGCCTTGCGGTACGCGACCCGCAAGTCGTCCAGGGAGGCCGAAGGGACCGCGCGCGCGTTCGTGTTCGCCTGGATGCCGGTCAGGGGGCGCTTCACGAGGCTGAAATTGTACAGGACGAGGAACCGGAGGAGCCCAGCGCCTCCGGGGGGTCGGGTCAGGAGGAGCAGATCTCGCGCGGCCTGGATCGTGAGAAGGCCGTGCGGCGTGTGGAGCTGCGGATCGTCGTGGTTCGACGCCACGAGGAGGAGTTCGTGGAGGATCGGACCCGCGTTCGCGGGGTCTCTCGCAAGCTCGTCGAAGAGCTTGACCCCCTGCCGGTGATCGAACGTCGGGAGGAGGGCGAGGAACCTCTCGAGGTCTTTCGAGGGCATCGCCGCGCACGATTGCGTACGCCCCGCTAATAGGTTGTGCCGCTTCCGCGACGAGGCCTGTCCTTCGACCCGCAAACGCTTATACAGAACGGGGATTCCATGTTCCCATATCATGGCGGTCTATGACACGATCGTCATCGGCTCCGGTCCCGCGGGTCTCACCGCGGCGATCTACGCGACCCGGGCGAACCTGAAGACCCTCGTCGTTGCGGGGGCGGTCGCGGGGGGCCAACTCATGATCACGACGGACGTCGAGAACTACCCGGGCTTCCCGGAGGGCATCCTCGGGCCGTCCCTCATGGAGCTGTGGCGGAAGCAGGCGGAGCGGTTCAAGGCGGACTTCGTGGACGACGACGTGACGCGTGTCGACTTCTCCCAGAACCCGCTCCGGGTCTGGGTCGGCGACCAGACGTACGAGGGCAAGACGGTCATCATTGGGACGGGTGCGAGCGCGAAGTACCTCGGTCTTCCGAACGAGGAGCGCCTCCGAGGGAGGGGCGTCAGCGCCTGTGCGACGTGCGACGGGTTCTTCCACAAGGGGCTCGACGTGGCCGTCGTGGGCGGGGGCGACACCGCGATGGAAGAGAGCCTGTTCCTCTCGAAACTGTGCAAGACCGTGACTATCGTCCACCGCCGAGACGCGTTCCGCGCGAGCAAGATCATGCAGGACCGGGTCCGCAAGACGAAGAACATCTCGATTCTCTGGGTGACGGAGGTCACGGACGTCCTCGGGGATGCGACGGTTCAGGGCGTCCGGCTGCGAAACATGAAGACGGGGATGACGTCGGACCTGAAGGTCCACGGCCTCTTCATCGCGATCGGCCACACCCCCGCGACCCAGGTGTTCGCCGGACAGGTCGCGATGGAGAAGGGGTACATCGTCCTAACGCCGCACGACGGGTACGCGACCGCGACGTCCGTGGACGGCGTCTTCGCGGCGGGGGACGTTCACGACTTCCGGTACCGGCAGGCGGTCACCGCGGCGGGGTTCGGGTGTATGGCCGCGCTGGACGTGGAGCACTGGCTCCAGAAACACGGTGCGTAGCGGCTCATCCGGTGTTCCGGGGTCATGGGCGATGCCTGTACCCGTCAGCAGGATCGCTTGGAGCGGCTCGGTCGGCGAAACGTTGAAGTCCCGGAGGAGCTTCGACGGCCTTGCGGCAAAGGGACCATGGTCCGGATCTTCCGCGGAGGCGTGCTCGATGAGCGGTTCGAGGGCTCGGTCGTCGTG
>DATEUA010000140.1:0-13999 GCA_035283405.1 Thermoplasmata archaeon
GTGTTCGCCGTCGCGAGGCCGAAGTCGTTGTGGCAGTGGACGGCGAGCGGGATGCGGGCGACCTCCTTCAGCTGGCCGATCAGATAGCGCATCGCCTGCGGGGTAATCGAACCGACGGTGTCCGCCACATCGAACCGGTCCGCCTTCGCCTCCTGGACCTTCAGGAGGACCTGCTTGAGGAACGGCAGCTCCGTACGGGTCGCGTCTTCCGCGGAGTACTCGACCGTGAAGCCGTGCGCCTTCGCGTAGTCGACCGCCCACACGGCCTTCTCGATGACCTGTTCCCTCGACATCCGGAGCTTGTGCTTCAGGTGGATGTCCGAGGTTGCAATGAACACGTGGATCGCATCGACCTCCGCCTTGATCGCACTGTCGATGTCCGCCTGATGGCATCGGGCGAGACACGCGATTTCCGGCTTGAGTCCTGCGTTCGCAACCGCGCGCACGGCGTCGAACTCCCCTGGGGAGTTGACGGGGAAGCCCGCCTCGATCGTGTCCACGCCGAGGTCGCTGAGGACCTGGGCGATGTGCACCTTGTCCTGCAGCCCGAGCGCCACGCCGGGGGTCTGCTCCCCGTCTCGGAGGGTCGTGTCGAAGATGCGGACCTTGCGGTCGGCGTGACGGCCCAGGACGGGCTCGTTGTACGGGCTCACGAACACGGCGCGGTCGGGTTCGGTCTCGCTCACGGTCGGTCACCAAAATCGGGGCCCGAGGAGGACGGCCCGGTGGGGTCCGGTCGCCGTCCTCCCCTAGCCCGAGGGAAGGAAACGCGTGGCCCGCAGAAGCGGCTTCCGGAATTGGGGCACTGTCGCGTCGCCTCCCTGCGTCTGCACAGCAGAGCCCCACGACGAAGCCCCCGATTGGGCTTAAGGCTTAGGGTCCTCATCAGATGTGAGCGGAACGTCAATCGGTCCCGGCATATTTCCGCCTTCCGCCCACAGCCCGCCGAGGGGGGGCCCACAACGTTGATGTATCTCCGGGAAAATGACACGTGTCGCGCGACCGGCGCGATCGGCGGGACGCATGGCGGACGAACCGGGGCGATTCGGCGAGGCGCGGGATCCGACACGGACCCACGTCATCCGTTTTGACGCACCTCGGGCGTTCCCTGAGCCGCGGGCCGGCGCCGGCTCGGCGTGACCTCTCGCGCGAGGTCGCAGCGGGGTGTTGGCGGATGGACGGACAGAAAACGATCGGCATCGCTGGCGTGGGCAAGATGGGCGAAGCGCTCGTGAGGGGACTCGTCGTGGGGCGAGTTTTTCCGCCCTCGAGGATTCTCGTGAGTGACGCGGTCCCCCAGCGGGCGAAGGAGATCGCCTTACGGTACGGCGTCGAGGCGGTCTCGACCAACGCGAAGCTCGCGGAAGGATCCGACCTCCTCGTCCTCGCGGCGAAACCGAAGGACATGCCCGCGCTCGTCGACTCGATCGCGGACCATGTGAAGGAGGACGGTCTCGTCGTCACCCTCGCCGCGGGCGTGCGGACCGCGTTCATCGAGAAGATCCTGAAGGGCCGGGGCCGGGTCGCGCGGATGATGCCGAACCTCGCGTGCGCCGTGGGGGAGGGCGCGACGGCGTTCGCCCTCGGATCCACGGGGACGGACTCGGACGCCCTGGCGATCGAGGAAATGATGGGAGCGATCGGGCGCGTGATCAAAGTGGAAGAAAAACATCTCGACGCGGTCACCGGCCTGAGCGGCAGCGGGCCCGGCTTCATCTCCGCGCTCGCGCACTTCATGATCGAGGGGGCCGTGCGCTCCGGGCTGCCCCGCGATGTCGCGACGCGTCTCACCCTTCAGGCGATGAAAGGGACCGCGGAACTCCTCCTAACGGATGCGATCGAGCCGATGACCTTGTACAAGATGGTCGCGACGCCGAACGGGACGACGGAGGCGGGCTACAAGCTGATGGACGCCCGCGAGGTCCCGAAGGCGATCAGCGATGCGATCGTCGCCGCCTCGAAACGAGCCGAGGAACTCGCGGCGGAGGTCGCGAAGGCCCACGGATAGAGGGAGCCCGGTGCCCGCGCGTCCGCGCAAGGCGAGAGTGGCGTACCAAGGCGAGCGAGGCGCCTACAGCGAGGACGCCGTCGCCGCGGTCTTCGGTCGCGCGGTCGAGATGGTCCCGTCCCTCGAGTTCCGCGACGCCTTCGACGCGGTCGACGCGGGCCGCGCGACCCATGCGGTCCTCCCCGTCGAGAACTCGATCGAAGGGACCGTCGCGCAGGTGAACGACCTCCTGCTCGAACACGACCTCACGGTGACGGGAGAGGTGATCGTGCCGATCGACCACTGTCTCATCGCGAACCCCCGCGCGCGCCTGGCGGACATCCGTGTCGTGTACAGCCATCCGCAGGCTCTCGGCCAGTGTCGGCGGTTCCTCGCCCGCCACCCCACGTGGAAGCCAATCGCGACGTACGACACGGCGGGAAGCGTGCGGCTCATCAAGGAGCGCGGTCGGAGGGACGAGGGGGCGGTCGCAAGTCGGCGAAGCGCCTCGATCTACCGGATGCAGATCCTCGCGGACGGCATCCAGACGGACCACGAGAACTATACGCGCTTCTTCGTGCTCGAGAAACACCCGAAGCGGGTGCGGGACGCGAACAAGACGTCCATCGCTTTCATCGCGAAAAACGTGCCTGGCTCCCTGCATTCGTGCATGGGGGAGTTCGCGAGACGAGGGATCAACCTGACGAAACTCGAATCGCGTCCTCGGCGCGCTCGCCCCTGGAACTACGTCTTCTTCGCGGACTTCGACGGCACGATGGACGACGCGAGGTGCCGAGAAGCGGTCGGGGCCCTCGTGACGACCGCTGGGTTCGTGAAGGTCTTCGGATCGTACCGGAAGGCCGACGCGGCGGGACAACGCTAGTCGCACACGGCGCCGAGGGCCGCAGACGACACGAGTCGGGCGTACTTCGCAAGGGCTCCGCTCGTGTAGCGCGGCTCCGGACGCTTCCATGTCTTCGCCCGTCGGCGCAGTTCGTCTCGAGGGACGTCCACGGACAGGCTTCGCGCAGGCACATCGATCGAAATCGGATCCCCATCCCGCACGAAGGACAAGGGACCGCCGTCCCACGCTTCCGGCGACACGTGCCCGACCATGAGACCCCGCGTCGCTCCGGAGAACCGGCCGTCCGTGATGAGTGCGACCTGTTCGCCCAGGCCTTGTCCGACGATCGCGGCCGTGATCGCGAGCATCTCTCGCATCCCGGGGCCGCCTCTCGGGCCCTCGTACCGAACCACGATTACGTCCCCGGACCGGATCTCCCCCCGCTCCGCGGCGTCGAGGGCCGCCTGTTCTCCATCGAAGACCCGGGCGGGTCCCACGTGGACGAGGTGCTTCACGAAGGCGGTCTTCACGACGGCTCCATCCGGAGCGAGATTTCCCCGCACGATGGCGACGGCACCCGTCGGCTGGATCGGCTTCCCGATGGGACGCAGGATGTCTCCGGGAACCGCGATCGGGACGTCCTTGAGGTTCGTCCCCAGGGTCTCACCTGTGATCGTGACGGTGCTCCCGTCCACCTTGCCTGCATCGAGGAGGCGCCTCAGAACGACCGGGACTCCGCCCGCCGCGTGCAGGTCCGCCATCACGTACTGGCCGCCCGGCTTCATGCTCGCGAGATACGGCGTCCGCTTTGAGATCCGATCGAAGTCGTCGAGTGTCAGGGACACGCGGGCCTCGTGGGCGATGCTCAGGAGATGGAGCACCGCATTCGTCGATCCTCCCATCGCCGCGTCGAGCGCGATCGCGTTCTCGAACGCCTCGAACGACAACACGTCCCGTGGCCGGATCCCGAGCTCGAGCGCCCGCATCGCCGCACGCCCGACCCGTTCCGCGTGCGCTTCCCGCGCGGGATCAACCGCCGGGATGCTCGCGTCCCCCGGCAAGGCGATCCCGAGGGCCTCCGCGCACGACGCCATCGTGTTTGCAGTGAACAGTCCCGCGCAGGTCCCGGCGCCCGGGAAGGCGCAGCGCTCGAGGTCGTCGAGCTGTTTCGCCGACATCCGTCCTGCGGCGTGGGCGCCGACCGCCTCGAACACATCCTGGATCGTCACGTTCCGCCCCTCGTAGACCCCGGGGAGGGCACTCCCCCCGTACGTGAACACGGCGGGCACGTTCACGCGAGCCATCGCCATGAGCGCGCCGGGAATCGTCTTGTCGCAGCCGCCGCAGGCCACGAGGGCATCGTATCGGTGCGCGTGCATCACGAGCTCGATCGAGTCCGCGATGACTTCCCGGCTCACGAGGGACGCGCGCATGCCTTCGTGGCCCATCGCGATGCCGTCCGAGATCGCGATCGTGAGGAACTCTCGAGGCGTGCCGCCCGCGGCCCGGACGCCCTCCTTCACGCGCGTCGCGACGCGATCGAGGCTCATCTGGCACGGAGTGACCTCGTTCCATGAACTCGCGACGCCGACGAAGGGGCGGGCGATCTCCTCGTCCCCGAGGCCCATCGCCCGGAGGTAGGCGCGCGCGGGGGCTCGCCCAGGTCCGTCCGTGACCTCCCAGCTCCGGTGCTTCAGCTTCGATGCCCCGCCCTTCGCCATCGTCCGAGCCTCGCTTCATCCCGAGGAATCATCGCGTCCTCAAGTGGATATCGATGAGGTCCCGGAGGAGGGCCGCCGCGGTCTCTCGTCCCCCGGCTCCCTTCCCGATGAGGGTGATCGGCCCGACCTGTTCCGTCGTGTACGTGACCGCGTTGAGCACGCCGGACACGTTGAGCGGGTCCTCGATCGGGAGGTGCCTCGGTTCGACGCTCGCCCGCTCCCCGTCGTACGAGGCGACGAGTTTGATCACCTTGCCCTGATCTCTCGCCCGCTTCACCTCCGATCGGGTCAGGTGGTCGATTCCCTGCGTGGACACGTCCGTCACGCGGAGCTTCGCGCCCATCGTCCAGTTCGCGAGGATCGCGAGCTTAATCCCCGCGTCGATCCCCTTCACGTCGTATTCGGGATTCGCCTCCGCGTACCCGTGCTTCTGCGCCTCGAGGAGCGCCTCGTCGAATTCGAGGCCCTCGCCCATGCGCGTGAGGATGAAGTTCGTCGTGCCGTTCACAATCCCCTCGATCTTCGTGACACGGTCCCCGCGCAGATTCACCCGGGCGAGGTCGAGCATCGGCGTGCCGCCCCCGACGGTCCCGCTGAAGCGTAGCATGACGCCCTGCTCCTCCGCGAGGCTCGCGAGGTAGTGCATCGCGAGGACGATCGGGCCCTTGTTCGCGGTGACGACGTGCCGACGCGCCTTGAGGGCCCCGCGGATGTGCGACATCGCCGGCTCCCCGTCGAGGATGTTCGTCGGGGTGACTTCGACGATCGTGTCCGCGTCGACCGTGTGGATGATCTCGAGGGCCCGCCGTCCGGGCCGGAACCAGGGCTGCAGGGAGGAGAGCCCCTCCCGGCCATGCTTCGACTTGAGCAAGACGGATGGCTCGATCCCGGAGGGACGGACGACCGCGCCGCTCGTGTCGAGGGCCGCGACAATCTTCATGCGCAGGCCGTACGCGTCGAGGAGATGCCCCTCTCGGGCGTCGAGGTGGTGCAGGAGGCCCTGGCCGAGGGCCCCGAGCCCGACGAGGATGATCCTCATCGGGCGCCTCCCTCGACGGCTCGGACGATCGCGTCGACGTTCGCGTCGATCGGCAGGGACTCGCCCTTCGCGCGCAGGGCGCTCTCCGGGTCCTTGAGGCCGTGTCCCGTCGCGATGCAGACGACCCGGTCGTCCTCCTTGAAGACGCCTTCCCGTGCGAGGCGGATCGCGCCCCCGACGCTCGCCGCGCTCGCGGGCTCGACGAAGAGACCCTCGGACCGGGCGAGGATCCCCTGCGCCTCGAGGATCGCGGCATCGGAGAGCTTGAGGGCCATCCCGTTCGACTCCCGGATCGCGGGGATCGTCTTGCGGTAGTTCGCGGGGTTCCCGATGCGGATCGCGCTCGCCACGGTGGCAGGATTCGCGACGGGCACGATGTCGTCCCGCCCCTGGAGGATCGCGTCCGTGATCGGCGAGGCGCCTTCGGACTGCACCCCTACGAGCCTTGGGAGGCGGTCCGTCGCACCGATCGCCTTCAGCTCCCGGAAGCCCTTCCAGTATGCGGCGAGGTTCCCGCCGTTTCCGACGGGGCACACGATCCAGTCCGGGACGCGCCCTCCGAGCTGCTCGAACACCTCGAACGCGGCGGTCTTCTGTCCCTCGATCCGGTACGGGTTGATGGAGTTCAGCACGTATGCGTCGAGGCGCTCCGCGGCCTGCCGGACGACGCGCATCGCGTCATCGAAGGTGCCCCGGAGCGACACGACCCGAGCCCCGGCGAACAGGGCCTGCGCGAGCTTGCCGCGGGCGATCCCTCCCGAAGGGATGAGGACGATGCACTCCATGCCCGCTCGGGACGCATACGCGGCGAGGGAGGCGGCCGTGTTGCCCGTCGATGCGCAGATGACGCGCGTCCGACCGATGGAACGCGCGCGGGTGACACCGACGGTCATCCCCCGGTCCTTGAAGGACCCGGTCGGATTCTGGCCCTCGTTCTTCACGAACGTGTGGACCTTGGATCCCGACGGACCCAGGATGCCCACGTGCAGGAGCGCGGTGCCCCCTTCCTCCAGGGTCACCTCTCCGCCGCCCTCGACGGGGAGCATCTCCCGGTACCGCCACACGCGGAACGGCCGGTCGCGCCACGCGTCCCGGAGGGCTTCGTGTCGGATCCCCTTCGTGTCGAGGACGACCTGGAGGAGGCTACCGCACTGCGAGCACCCGTACAGGTCCTCGCGGCCTTGGAACGCCGCCCCGCAACTCACGCACTCGATCCGGGAACCCTCCACGTCGGCCACCTGTCACGTGAACATCCGCCGCACGTCCCGGCCCACCCGCTCGAGCTGGGACTCGGGCCCATCCTTCCTCGCCTTCGCGAGGGTCGGCATGCCCTTCCTGTACTCGGCGATCCAGTCGTTCGCGAACGCCCCGGACTTGATGTCCTTCAGGAGCGCCTCCATGTTCTTCTGGACCCGGTCGTCGATCACCCGCGAACCGCGGGTCCGGCCCCCGTACTCCGCGGTGTTCGAGACGTTCGCCCACATGTTCTCGATCCCGCCCGCCTGGATCAGGTCGACGATCATCTTGAGCTCGTGGAGGACCTCGAAGTACGCGAGCTCGGGCTGGTAGCCGTTCGCCACGAGGACATCGAAGGACGTCTTGATGAGCTCCGAGACGCCGCCGCACAGGTCCACCTGTTCCCCGAACAGGTCTGTCTCGCACTCCTCCGTGAAGGTCGTCTCGATCACGCCGCGCTTCGTCGCGCCGATCCCCTTCGCGATCGCGAGGGCGGTCCCCTTCGCGTGCCCCGTCGCGTCCTGATGGACCGCGAGGAGGGCGGGCACGCCGAAGCCTTTCAGGTACGTGTCCCGCACCGCGGCCCCCGGCCCTTTCGGAGCGACCATGATCACATCCACGTCCTTCGGCGGACGGATCGTGCCGAAGCGGATGTTGAACCCGTGGGCGAAGTCCAGCGCGGTGCCCTTCTTCAGGTTCGGGGCGACGGATCCGGCGTACACCTCGGGTTGGACCTCGTCCGGGACGAGCATCATCACGACCTTGGCGGACGCCACCGCGGGACCGATCTCGGAGACCTCGAGTCCATCGGATTTCGCGGCCTTCCAGGATTCGCCGCCGGGCCGCGCGCCGACGACGACCTCGACCCGGCTGTCGTGCAGGTTCCGCGCCTGGGCGCTTCCCTGGATTCCGTACCCGACGACGGCCACCCGGGATCCGTCGAGCGCCCGCAAGTCCGCGTCCTTGTCGTAGTAGAGCTTCGCCATCCGATCGCCTCCGCTACAGAGCCCCGTACGCCTTCACGTACACCGCCCCGTCCTCCTTGGAGATGGCCGCCTCGACCGCGTCCGCTTTGCCTGCGACGGGCTTGCGGCCTCCGGCCGATTTCAGGAGGACGAAGGCCTCCGCATCGTTCTCGATGTACTCGATGTCGAGGATTTCGTGGACCCGGTGCAGGTGCTCGACCATCTTCGGGAACGCGGGATGCCTCGAGGCGAGGAGGACGCGCGCGCATCCCTCCTTCTCGCATGGGCCCGCGAGGATCGTGTCCACGCTGATCCGCTTCCGGGTGAAGACGCCCATGATCCGCTGCATGACGCCCCAATCGTCATGCACGAGCAGGGATAGGACTTGCAGCCGTGACACCCCCTTTCCAGATGCACCGCGGGCCGAGGATGACCTCCTTGGCCGACTTGCCGGGCGGCATGATCGGTAGCATGAGTTCGTTCGGGTCGATCACCGCGTCGATCACGAACGGCGCGTCGGCCTCCATCGCGCGTCCGATCGCGTCGGGAAGGTCCCCCTGCCGCTCCACCCGCACGCCGTCGCAGCCGTACGCCTCGGCAATCTTCACGAAGTCGGGGATCTTCCCGAGATCCACGCCCGAGTACCGTTCGTTGTACCACATCTTCTGCCACTGCCAGACCATGCCGAGGGAGGAGTCGTTCATGATCAGGACCCCGACGTTGATCCCGTTCTGGCGCGCGGTCGCGAGCTCCTTCATCGTCATCTGGAACGAGCCGTCCCCCGCGAGGTCCATTACGAACCGCCCGGGCGCGGCAATCTTCGCCCCGAGGGCCGCGGGGAACCCGAAGCCCATCGTCCCGAGCCCGCCGGACGTGATGAACATCCGCTTCCGACGGACGTCGAAGAAATGCTCCGCCCACATCTGGTGGCGGCCCACCTCCGTGGTGAGGATCGCGTCGTCCGGGAGGAGGCGGTTCAGCTCCCAGATGATCTTTTGCGGCAGGAGCGGGTGGCCGCTGTGGTTGAAGTCGCACGCGCATTCCCGCTTCCACTGCCCCACCCGCTCCGTCCACTCCGTCTGCTTCCGGAGGGCCCGCTTCTCGAGTCCCGCGATGAGCGCGTGGACGACCGTGTACAGGTCCCCGACGAGCCCGACGACGTGCGGCACGTTCTTGCCGACCTCCGAGCTGTCGATGTCCACGTGCACGATCCGCTGCTGCTTCCCGAACTCGCTGAGCTTCCCCGTGGACCGGTCCGAGAACCGCGTGCCGAGCGCGATGATCGTGTCCCCGCTGCTCATGGTGTGCGTCGCGACCATCTTGCCGTGCATCCCGACGGGGCCGAGGACGAGGGGATGGTCCTCCGGGACGGAGCCCTTCCCCATGAGGGTCGTCACGACGGGCGCGTGGATCAGTTCCGCGAGGCGTAGGACCTCCTGGCCCGCCTGGGACCATCGGCCCCCGCCTCCGACGAGGATGACAGGCGCCTCGGCCTCCTCGATGAACCGGATCGCGTCGAGGAGCCGGGACAGGTCCTTCTTCGTCTGTTTCCGGGGCACGTGGGCCACCTTGAGCGCGGCCTCGGGCACCTCGTCCCGCTGCACGTCGAGAGGCAGGTCGATGTGCACGGGGGCGAACCGGCCGTGCGTGCAAAGGTAGAACGCCTCGCGGAAGACCCGGGGGATGTCCTCGGCCTTCTCGATCCGCCAGTTGTGCTTCACGATCGGCATCATGATGCCGAAGGTGTCGACCTCCTGGAACGCGTCGTTCCCCATCACGGAGGTGGCGACCTGGCCCGTGATCGCGACGATGGGGGAGGAGTCCATGTACGCGGTCGCGATGCCGGTGATCAGGTTCGTCGCGCCCGGACCGGACGTCGCGATGCAGACGCCCGGACGCTTGAGGACCCGCGCGAATCCGTCCGCCATGTGGGCTGCGTTCTGCTCGTGGCGCGTGAGGATGTGTCGGATCCCGGAGTCGTACAGCTCATCGTAGAAGGGGAGGATCGCCCCGCCCGGGTGGCCGAAGGCGACCTTCACCCCGTGCTCCTTCAGCATCTCGATCGCGGCGCGCGCGCCCTTCATGCACGGCCTCCACGGCCCGACCGACGACCCGTGGGCGTCCCGCCCACGAACCAGGGGCTACTTAGCATTTGCCGACACCGGTCCCGACGTTTGTCGAATCCCATCGGCGGGCGCCGAAGCGCGAGCCCGCGCGCGTACGTAGGAGAGCCATCCGCGGTACGGGGGCAGCTCCCCGTGGACCGCCTCGAAGAACGTCTTCTGGATCTCGAGGGTCACGGGCCCCGCGTGGCCCGGGCCGACGACCCGGTGGTCGATCTCCCGGACCGGGGTGACTTCGGCGGCGGTCCCGGAGAGGAAGACCTCGTCGGCCGCGAGGAGGTCCGAGAGGGTGAGGGACGCCTCCTCGACGGCATACCCGAGGTCTCTCGCGATCCGCATCACGGAATCCCGGGTGATCCCGGGGACGAGGTGGTCCGAGGGCGGCGGGGTGGTCAGGCGTTCCCCACGGACCGCGAAGACGTTCTCGCCGGTCCCCTCCGCGACGTTCCCGTCCACGTTGAGCATGAGGGCCTCGTCGAAGCCCGCGCGCATCGCCTCCTGGAAGGCGAGGCACGAATTCACGTAGTTCCCGGCGATCTTCGCTCCGCTCGGGGCCGCGTTCGTCGGGGTCTTGACCCAGCTCACCGTCTTGAGACGGATGCCCCGGCGCATGCCCTCTTCCCCGAGGTACGCACCCCAGGGCCACGCGGCCACCGCGACGTGGACCTTGTTGTCCTTGAAACTGAAGTTCATCCCGCCGAGACCGTACATCGCGATGGGCCGGAGGTAGCCGTCCTCGAGGTCGTTCTCCGCGACCGCGCGGCGACACACGTCGGCGAGGTCCTCGAGACCGTAGGGGATCGTCATGTAGAGGAACGCCGCGCTGCGATACAGGCGACGCAGGTGGTCCTCGAGTCGGAAGATCGCGGCCCCTTCGACGGTCTTGTAGCACCGGATGCCCTCGAAGACGTTCGTCCCGTAGTGGATCCCGTGGAACATGACGTGGACCTTCGCCTCGTCCCACGGGACGAAGCGGCCGTCCATCCAGATCGTCTCGGTCTTTTGCGGCGTGTCCGGACCCTCCTAGTTCTCGGCCTCGAGGAGGGCCCAGTAGTCGAGGTAGTCCCTCGAGAAGGGCCTGCGCGGATCCTCGCTCCGAGGCGGTTCGTTCGCTCTCGCTGGGCTCACGGGTCCCTTCGCGGGACGCGGGGCGTCGCGGGGAGTTTTCACTTTGACCACCTACGAACCCAAAACCCAGGATGGCGTTCGAGGCGGTCGTGCAACTAGCACGGCCGCGTAATAAGGACAACTACGGTCTGGTGTGCTGTCCGCATCCTGGTAAACCGACGGTACGCCCGAGTGGTATAATTATGTTTCGTCGAACGAGATTTATTTCGAGGCACGACGTGTCACGGAGGGGCCGAGCGTCGCGCGCCCACTCGACCCGGAGCCCACCGCGAACCGCCAAAGCCCGTGAAGAACAACACGCAAAGGTTTGACAGACTGCTCAGTCCTTGACCTGATGGGCGCGCCTCCGCGGGACCTCAGTGGGGCGTCGTGTACAGGGTGTACCGCGAATGCTCACGAAAGCGCATCCGTCGGTAGACCGGCTCGCCCATCGGACTTGCCTGAAGGACGCCCCAGCGATAGCCGAGACCTCGCGCGTCCCGCATCGGCGCCCCTGTGAGGGCGGCCCCGAACCCGCGGCGACGAGAGCCTGGGACCGTCCCGACGTAGTAGATCCCGACCACGCCCGCATGGTAGAAGGCCATCGACGACCCGACCGGCTCCCCGTCCAGGGTGCCGAGATACCTCCGCCAGGGGAGACTCCACTCGAGCCCCAGGCTCGCCTCGAGGTCGGCGAAGTCCGGATGCACCGACGCCGGGACCTCGAACGCGCCCAGTCCCACGCGGACCCAGGCGTCCAACATCGGGCGGTCCAGCACATGCCGAATCCGAAGGCCCGGTGGGACCGGCGGGTCCGTCGCCCCGGAGAGGTCGATCGACATCGCGGGCAGGTCGAACACACGCACGAGCCCGTGGGCTAGGAGGCGATCGCCCAAGTCGTCGGGCCGGTCCGAAGGCTTCGTGGTCCACTGGAGGGGCAGGCCTCGCGCCCGGAAGCGGTCGAGGACCGTCGCGATCCGGCCGTCCGCCTCCGCCCTCGGAGACCGGAATTCGAGCACGCCGTTCATGAGGGGCGACTTGATGCCCGTCTCGAACCACGCGAGACCGGGCTCCTCGTGGAGCTGACGTCCCGCGGCGCGGCCGAAGTGCGCCCAGAATTCGTACAGGTTCTCGCGCTCCGCTCGGGCGACCGCCTCGGTGGACTCGCCCGTCAGGATTCCGGATGGCACGGCCACGAAATTCGATCGGCCGGGATAAGGGCTTCTACCGCTCTTGTAGGGTGAACCGACCGCCGCGTACGCCCGGGAGGCGGATCGTGTTGTCGACCGACGTGACGAGTGACCTCGCCGCGACGCCGGCCTCGGCGAACGCGCCGCGCATCGCCCGGGCGACCCTCGTGGCATCGCCGCGAGTTCGGGCAAGGGCGAACACGGTCGACCCGGATCCGCTGATGGAGACGCCCGTGGCGCCTGAGATCATCGCCGCGCTGCGCACTTCCCCGAACCCCTTCAGGAACGGCGCTCGGTAGGGCGTCGCGAACCGGTCTTCGAGGCATCGACCCGCAAGCTCCGCGTCCCCACGAGCCAGGGCAAGCGCGAGCGTTGCGGCCCGCCCCACGTTGGAGACCGCATCGGACAGCGGGACCTCCTTCGGCAAGACCTTCCTCATGTCCTCCGTCCGGAGGACGAAGCCCGGGATCGCGAGAGCGATGTGGATCCGCGCGCTCACCGGCTCCCGCACGAGGACGAGCGGGTCCGTCGAGGCGATCGACACGAAGCCGCCGAGGAGTGCGCCCGCGACGTTGTCGTAATGACGTCCCGCGACCGCAGCCTCGCCCTCCACGGCCGCCTCGAGTACGTCGAGAGAGGGGATTCGGCGCGCGCGAGGGAACGCCCGCAGGAACGCGAGGGCCCCCGCCGCGCACGAAGCCGCCGAGCTCCCGAGGCCGCGTCCCGCCGGGATCCCCTTCCGCACCGAGACCTCGACGGGCGTGTGGATCCCGGTCCGCTCGCGCAGGGCGTCGATGACGATACCCGCCGTGTTCTCCGTGAACCGCGACGGGAGGGCCCGGGCATCGACGCCAGACACGCGAAGGAAATCGTGCCGGGCGGGACGGATCGCGACCTCGTCGGCGGGGCCTTTCACGGCAAGGCAGAAGACGTCGAACCCGGGTCCGACGTTCGCGATCGTCGCCGGGGCGCGGGCCCGGGACCATGCGGTCGCCACGGTCCGACCTCAGCCGCCCGCGATCGCCGGGAGCAGGTCGATCGTCGCGTCTCGCGCGATCCGCGTGTCGAGACCGTTCAGGTAGCGAGCGTCCTCGCCGTTCACGTACACGTTGACGAACCGCTTCAGGCCCCCGTCGTTCTCGAGGATTCTCTGCCGGAACTCCTTCCCGTAGCGCTCCGCGATCCGTTCGAACAGGCCGCCGAGGGTCCCCTCGAAGTCGACGTCGATCTCCCGTTCCCCCCGGGTCGCGACGGCGATAGGGGATGCCACCACGAGCTTAACCATGCGCGAGGCCTCCAAGGAATGCGTCGACCGCCGCGGGATCTGCCGCCACGGGCACGATGGGCGGGAACCTGCCGTCGAGCACGTGCGGGGCCTTCAGCCCGTTGCCCGTCACGAGGAGCACGACCCGCTCATCCCGGTCGATGCGTCCGTCGTCGCGGGCCCGTCGCAACGTCGCAACGGTCGTCCCGCCCGCGGGCTCCGCGAACACACCTTCCGTCTTCGCCAGGAGTTCCTGTGCGTCGAGGATCTCCGAATCCGTCGGCGCGTCTGCGAACCCTCTTGACCGTCTCATGATCTGGATCGCCTCGGTGCCCGACGCGGGGTCGCCGATCGCGAGGGACTCTGCGATCGTGTCGGGTCTCCGGACGGGCTTCGGTCGGCCGTCGGGAGACTCGAATCCGCGCACGATCGGGGCGCAGCCCGCGGCCTGCGTGCCCACGAGTCGAGTCGTCGACCCGGTCAGTTCTCCGAGGCCGATCAGCTCACGGATCCCCTTCTCGAC
>DATEUA010000141.1:0-75516 GCA_035283405.1 Thermoplasmata archaeon
TTGTAAGAAGACACTGGAAGATGACACTACTAGTGGTCGGAGGGATTGCCGCAGCTGCTGTTGCAGCGCTTCTTGTCTTCTTATGGGTGGTTGCAGATGCACAGGCAACTGGACTCGTGCCATCAGGGCTTGGTGAGTGGACCGTAGGCCATGTTCTCACTTTCATACTGAATGCGATTCTATGGGAACTCATCCTTGTGGCGAGCTGGGTGATTCCGATAGTGGTGGCAGCATATTTCCTATGGTACAAGAAATTGCCAGACGAAGAACGGAGAGAGTACGAAGGAGGGCCCCGACGCAGTAGATCGGCGGGAGAAAACGGTGGCATTTCATTCTTCATTGGATTGGTGTGGTTTGTCATTGTGTGGATCGATGGTAAGTGGAACCTTGCCTTTCAGGATTGGACATTCAATGATTGGGTATATTCGTGGATAGCAGCAGGTCTGGTGGTCTTGCTGATTGCGGGCATTCCCGCGATGATATACATAATCTGGTCCCTCAGAAGAAGTGGCTGATAACGGGAGTTGTCACACTGGAAGGGGCACTGAGACCTGCTCAGTGAGGAGGACCCACCGCCACCCTCCTGGGGTCGGTCTCCGGCCTCCGAAGCCTCCGCGCTGGGCCGGACTCGAATTGGGGCGAATCGTGGGGGCAAACCCACGTGGGAATGCTCCCGGCGGGATTCGAACCCGCGTCTGAGGCTCGAAAGGCCCCGATCCTTGACCGGACTAGACTACGGGAGCAGGACGCGCGGGTAGCACCGGACCCCATAAATCCTTTTCCGGAATCGTGACGGGCACACAAACTTCATGGGTCGTCGGGGCTTCGTCCGTAGGATGGCGTGGAAGATCCGCGCGAACGCGGAATTCGCGTTCGTGAGCTCGGGGCTTCTCGTTGCGTTGATGGGGTGGATCGCGGACCTGTTCGCCACGCTCGGGAAGGCCGCGGGGCTCGGCGGCCACGGGACGGACGACCTCTTCTTTCGGGTAAACATCACGTTCTTCGCCTTCGGGCTCGCGGCGATCGGCGTGGGGTACGAACAGCATGAGCGGTTCTTCCGGGACCGGTCCTGGGGTGTCCGATACGTTGCAGGGTACCTCATCCTCTTGGACGGAGTCCTCCACGCCTTCGCATTCAACGATCACCTCGCGGATCCCTTCCAGGCGGCGTTCTTCGGGGTCCTCGCGCCCGTGCAGGTCGCCGTGGGACTGGCCCTGCCCTACCTGCGGCGGTCCTGGGACGCCGCGTCGCTCGCCCTCGCGGCGTTCCTCCTGGCGGCGTACATCGGGACCCGGCTCGCCGCGGTCTGGCCCCTCGGGGGGATCGAAGAAATCGAGGCGCTCGGGATCCTCTCGAAGCTCGTCGAGGGCCTTGCGGTCATCTGCCTCGTGCAGCTCGTGCGTGCCCGCGGGGGCCCGAGACCCGTGCCCGTCCCGCCGGACGCGGCCGTCGGCGCGCGCTGAGCTTCAGATCTCTCCGACCATCTCGCGCGCGAGCAGCTTGTACTCCTGTTCTTTCATCGCCGCGGGGTTCGCGGAAATCAGGAGCACGGACTCGTTCAGGACGATCTTCTCGTGGACCTTCTGGAGGAACCGCTCGACGGACGGGAAGCCATTCTGAGTGATCATGTACTCGATCCCTTCGAGGAGGACCGCCGCGTTGCCCCCCTCCGAGGCGAAGTCCGAAATCGCAGTGGCGATGTCCACGAGGGCGGTCGGCTCCACGACCGCGATTCCGCGTTCCTTGCGGCCGAAGGTCTTCGAGAGCCAGATGTACCCGGAATCCGGGAGGCCGCGGCGGCTGCGGTAGTCGTCCGGATGGATGCGGGTGATGCACAAGCCGCGGGCACCGCCCGTCACGAGGCCCTCGAACAGTTCGAAGATCCGGTCCGCCCGGGGCTCCCGGACAAGGTAGGCCCCCCGGCCTGCGATGCCGCCGCGGGCGGGTGCGGGCTCGAGGGGTCCCGCGCCCTCCATATCGAGACGGAGGACCATCGATTCAACATCCCGGTACAGGACGGCCATCTTCGACTTCGCCATCACGCTGAGCTCCGTCGACGAATAGCCACGGGTCGTGAGAGAGCCGATCTCGCGCCACGCGGCCTTGAGACCTTCCTCATACCCCTTCAGGAACGCCTTGCGCGGTTCGTCGTCGCCCATCCCGTCGCCCCCATGCGGCGCCCGTCGATTAGAGACTTTCGGCGGGAACGCCCGCGCTCAGCCGATGTACCCGAGGTCCTCCCGCTTGTCCGGGCCCTCCGGGGCGGACTCGATGTCGCGGAGCTTCGACGTGATCTGGTCGATCTGCTTCGCCTTGTTCTCGAGCTCCTCGAAGGATATCTCCACGTCGAGGATCTTCGTCAGGACGTCGAGGACCGCGTGCGCGCTCTTCGGGTCGACGAAGTATCCGGACGTTTCGCCCATGAGGCAGACGGCCTCCATGTCGTACATCCGACCGAGGCCGAGCAGGAGTCCGCTCGCCCCGACGATCCCCGCGCCGGGCTCGCCTCGGGAGAAGACGACCCCGTGCTTCTCCATCTCCTTCACGAGGTGGGTGTGGGTCGCAGCCCCAAGGACCCGGGGTTTCGTGACCATCCGCCCCATCCCATAGCCGCCGAGGGTGAACACGCGCCGCACCCCGAACTTGCGGATCTCCTTCAGGATGAAGTCGCTGAGCTCGTACTGTCCCTCCGGGGTGAGGCCCTGGTAGTCCCCCGTGAGGAGCAGGATGTCCTTCCCGTGGCCCCGCTTCACGAAGTGCATCTCGTTGTTCACGAGCTTGACCTGCCCGTCCTCTTGGACGAGGACCTGCGGCGGGAAGTACTTCGAGAAGATCTCCGCGAACTTCACGGCCTTCAGCTCGTCCTTCAGGTGCTCCGCGGCGAGCTTGCCCACGTTCCCGATCCCCGGAAGTCCTTCGACGAAGATCGGGTCGTCCAGCTTCGGATGGTCCGTGTATCGGATCAGGATGCTGTCCACGTCGGCTCACCTCCGCGCTTGAGTCTACGCCGGTACGCGCCGTACCGGTCCTCCGGAGAGTACCGGCTCGGCATCGGGTTCCCCGCGCGGCCGCTACACCGCGGGCATGCGTCCTGCAGGGTGTACGTCCCGCACGCGTTGCACTTCTTCAGGAGGCTCCTCACGTCCATCACTCCTTCCGATGGAACTTGCCCTGGCCGCCCTTCCCCTCGACCGCCTTGAGGATCCGCCCCGCGGCCTTCTGGATTTCGTCCTCCGCGGTCTTGTAGTCCGGCGCCCGGACGACGAGCCGGTACCGGGGCGCGCCGATGTACTGGACCTTGACGGTCACGACGTCGTCCTGCTTCCCGGCCTTCATGAGGGCGTCCCGGAGGTGGACGGCCCCGTCCGGGGCGTAGTCCGTCGCCTCGAGGAACCCGTCGATCGTGACGAACGGAAGGACGATGTTCTCCTTCGCGACCTCGATGAAGGTCTTCGTCCAGGGTTCCTTGAACCCCTCGCCGGCAAGGGCCGCCTCGTCGACCGCCGACTCCTCGAAGGCCCGGTACAGGGTGCCGAACGCGTCGAGGAGGCCGTACCCGAACTCGTCCCAGGCCGCGTCGACCGTCTTCCCGATCCGCTGCGCCACGATCCCGAGCAGGTTCTCCGCCTTCTGTTCGTTTTTCCACTCCTGGATCTTCTCGCGCCGCTGGTGATCGTTCACGGCCTTCAGGGAGAGGTCGATCTGGCCCTTGTCCCGGTCCACGCGAAGGACCTTGCACACGACCTTCTGGCCCTCGCGCACGTAGTCACGGATGTACTTGATCCAGCCCGAACTCACCTCGGCGATGTGGATGAAGCCCTCCTTTCCCTCGTATTCATCGAGGGTCACGAACGCCCCGAAGTTCTTCACGTTGGACACGGAGGTGACGACGAGATCCCCTTCGTCGGGCCATTCGTAGCCCCGGGACGCGTCCGCCATTACTCGAGGACCCCCAGGATCTCGCCTCGGATCGCGGCCTTGCCGCCCGTGGGCTTCGAGAGGGTCGCCCCGCACACCTGGCAGAGGACGACGGTCGCCGCACGGTCGAACACGATCTGCTCGTTGCCGCAATCCTCGCATTTGACCCGGAGGAACCGGCTCGACGGCTTCGGGATCACGCGTGCACCTCGACGAGCTCGAACTTCTTGGCCCGGATCCCGACGCGCTGATGGGCCTTCTTGCATGCCTTGCAACGGAACCGGAGGTGGAGTTTCTTCGTCGGTTTCTCGCGGCCCTCCGGCTTCGGCCGCGGGAACCCCCCGTACCCTCGCGTCACCCGCCGGAAGCGCCTCTGGCCCGCCCGAAGTTCGGACCGCGGTCGGTTCTTCACCCGCTCGACTTCGAGCTCCACGTGCTTGTTGCAGTGGGGGCAGTAACCGCGTATCGAGCGGGGCATCTTCATGGAGAGGACACCGAGTGCCGTTAGAGTGGAGAACTCATATTAAAGGGTTTGCGGCTCGGAGAAATCCGCACGCCGCCGCGATCGTTTTTCCTCGTGCCACCGGAGGCGAACGCGGCGCGACGCTCGGTCCGCGCGGGCACGATAACAAATATATATGCTGAAATTAATAATTGGGCGGGAGATACAACCCGGGCGGGGTTCGGGCCGGGGGTGCCGATGTCGAAGGAGTCCAGGTTGAGCCGTCGCGACGAAGTCCTCGTCGACCTCCTCCTGGAGACGGGCATTCCGCGGAACCTCGCGCGCACCCTCGTGTTCCTCTCGAAGAGGGACGAGACGACTTCCGTGGAGATCGAGAAGGCGACGGGCCTGCGGCAACCCGAGGTGAGCATCGCGATGCAGGAGCTCCGTCGCCGGAAGTGGGTCGAGAAGCGGGACATCAAGAAGGAGGGCAAGGGGCGACCCGTTCACGCGTACCGTTTGAGCCTCTCCTGGGCGGACATCCTCACGGACGTCGACCGCTCGGAACAGGCGAAGATTGAGCGGATCGAGGCGAACCGGAAGAAGTTCAAGTCCTTCGCGTAGGGCGCAGAGTCCGAACGCCCTTGTCCGTGCCCACGAGGACGACGTGCGCCATGCGGAGGAAGAGTCCGTGGCCCACGACCCCGGGGATCCCTTCGATCCGGGAGGCGAGTTCTCCGGGCGCACGGATCGCGCCGAACCGCGCGTCGAGGATGTGGTTCCCGTTGTCCGTGCGGACGAGGTCCGCGCCCCGGCGCCGTGGCTCGACCTGGGCGCCGAGGCGCTTCAGGGCGTCCGCCGCGACCCTCCATCCGAACGGGAGGACCTCCACGGGGACCGGCGCCTTCGTGCCGAGGCGGGGAACGAGTTTCGACTCGTCCACGACGACGACGAACTTCTTCGCCGCGCGGGCGACGATCTTCTCCCGGAGCAGGGCTCCGCCGAGTCCTTTGATCAGATTGAGCCGGGGATCGACTTCGTCCGCGCCGTCGATCGCGACGTCGATCCTCGGGTGCGCCTCGAGGGACGTCAGAGGGATCCGTAGGGCCTTCGCGAGCTCCGCCGTCGCGAGGGAGGTCGGCACCCCTTCGACGGATAGACCCGAGGCGATCCGGGCCGCGAGGCCCTCGAGGACGAGGCGTGCCGTGGACCCCGTTCCAAGGCCCACGACCATGCCCGGACGGACGAACCGGAGGGAGGCTTCGGCCGCGAGGCGCTTCATCTCCTCGGCGGACACGCGGCGACAAGGGGCCACGCCTCCAAAAGCATTCCGCGGGTCCATTCGGCTTGTCCAAGCGTAACGAACGGGACAGGCCCTGCGAGCGCCTAGGCCTCCGGCGACAGCCCTATCCGTCCGGATGTGTTCGGGCATCGATGCGCGTCGCCGCCCTCTTCTCAGGAGGGAAGGACTCGACGTACGCGGCGTACGTCGCGATGCAGCGCGGCTGGGACCTGACGCATCTGATCTCGATCCGGCCCGAAGACCCGGAGTCGATGATGTTCCATGTCCCGAACCTCGCGATGACCCGGCTGCAGGCGGAGGCGATGGGCCTGCCGCTCATCGAGGAGCCCGCCGGTCGAGGCGAGCCCGAGGAACTTGACGCCCTTCGGCGCGCGTTTGGGAGGGCTCCGGTCGACGGGATCGTCGTCGGGGCGATCGCATCGGACTACCAGCATGCCCGCGTGCAGCGCGTGGCCGAGCGGGCCGGGCTGCGCGTGTTCGCACCGCTCTGGCGCCTCGACCCCGCGGACCTCGCGCGGGAGTACCTGCGGGTCCGCATGCAGATCGTCTTCTCGAGCGTCTCCGCGCACGGTCTCGACGCCTCGTGGCTTGGGCGCCGGTGGGACGAAGCCGCCGTGGAGGAGCTCCTCGCCCTCCGAGAGGCGTCGGGCGTCCACCCGACGGGGGAAGGAGGGGAGTTCGAGACCCTCGTGCTCGATGCACCGCCGTTCCGGGCGCGGCTGGAGGTCGTCCGTGCGAGTCCCACGTGGGGGGGGACCTCCGGGACGTGGCGCGTCGACGAAGCCCGCCTCGTGTCAAAGGAATGATGCCCTACCGAGTCCTCGGACGGGGGAGCGTGCGGAGGTCGGCGAGCAGAAGCGCGCGGTCTTCGGCCTCGTGGATGTGCTCCCCCGCGGCCTTCGCGAGCCGGAGGTGGCGGTCTCGGAGACGCCGCTCCCCTCCGACCGCATACGCGCGGGCGAGCGCCTCGTGGGCGTACGCGAGCGGGAAGTCCTCAAGGCCATTCGACTCGCATATCGCAAGAGTCCGGCGGGCGTGGTACAAGGCCGGCTCCGCGCGGCGGAGGACCGCATACACGCGGGAAATCTGCCACTCCCCGATCGCGTCGTTCTTCGGGGTCGCGCCGCGCGCCCGGGTCCAGTGATACCGGGAGGCGTGCGTCGCATGGATCATCAGGTCGTCCTCGCTGCGCGTCCTTCGTCTATTCTCAAGGAGCGTCCAAACGAAGTTGAACAGGTCCACGCCCATCTTTCGGTGCAAATCCGCGCCCTTCATTCGTGCGCCCTTCGTCATGGAATCCCCCGCATGTTCCGACGACCGGGATGGGGCTGGGCCGATTTGAACGGCCGTCGCAGGCTCTTTCGCCCCCGGAGGGGGTCCCAAAGCCCGAAGGATGCCAAGCTACCCCACAGCCCCTGGGGCGCAGGTTACCTTCTGTGCCGATAAATAGATTCTGACCTTCGAAGGCCTCAGCGTCTGCGCCGTTTCGGGAATCGGGGCCTAAGATCGCGCGCGGTCCGGCGCACGGCGGCTGCGCTCGTCATCGTGGGCCTCCAGCCCGTGCCCTGCAGGCGATAGACTGCGAGTTGCATCGCGCGGATGTCGCCCGCCCACCCACGTCCGCCGCCCGCACCGCCCTTCCATTCGTACGCCACGTCACGGAGACGAAGCTCCTCACAGATCGCATCCGCGATCCCGCGGACGGAAATCGAGTCCTCGGAGCCGAGGTTGAACACGGTCACGGGTCCGGTCGCGGCCCGCACGCCCGCCCGGATGCCCGAGACGACGTCGTCCACATGGATGTACGACTTCGACGTGCCCGGGTCGGTCCCCATGATCTCGAGGCGCGCGGCATCGGCTGCCAGTTTCCGCACGAGGTCGTAGACGACCCCGTGGCCGCTCCGGCCCCCGATCACGTTCGCCATCCGGAAGATGACCGCCTCCACGTGGAACGTGTGGGCGTACGCATCGCAAAGGGCCTCCCCCGCAAGCTTCGACGCACCGTAGAGGGAGATCGGCTCGAGGGGCGCGTAGTCCTCCGGGGTCGGGACCACGCGAGCCTCGCCGTAGACTGTGGACGTCGACGCGAAGACGACCCGGGGCACGTGCGCCGCCCGGCACGCTTCCAGGACCCGGTACGTCCCGAGGATGTTGTCGTCGAGGTGCGGCCTCGTCCCCCGTCCGTCGAGGCGCACGTCGGGATGCGCGGCGAAGTGGTAGACCACAGTGGCGCGACGGAACAACGGCCGGAGGTCCCCCCGCAGCAGGTCCCGCCGTACGAGGCGCGCGCCTCTCGCAATCGCAGCGGCGGCCCGGTCGCGTGTGCCTGCACGGAGATGGTCCACGAGGACGAGGTCCGCGTCCGGGACGAGGGCATCCGCGAGGTGGCTCCCGATGAAACCCGCCCCGCCCGTGATTACGACGCGCGGACGCCCCATGCCGGCTCCGGCGCCGCAACGGGGCGCCTCGTATTCAAGGTTCCTTCGCCGACCCGACGAGGAAGTCGAGAAGCGCGTCGACCGCCCGCGCGCGATGCGAATGGAGGTTCTTCTCCTTCAAGGTCATCTCCCCAAACGTCTTCGTTTCGCCCTCTGGCAGGAAGATCGGGTCGAAGCCGAAGCCGGCCTTGCCGCGTTCGGCGTCTTCGATCGTCCCGCGGACCTCCCCGCGAAACGTGTGATGCTCCCCCTTCCGACGGAGGAGCAGGATCGTCTCGAACGCGGCCGCGCGGACCTTCGCGCCCGCCATGAGCTTGAGGATGCCCGCCGATCCGAGCCGTTTGAACGCGTATGCAGAATAAGGGCCAGGGAAGCCGGAGAGCGCGTCGATGAAAAGGCCCGAATCGTCGATCAGGTAGTCCCCCGGGATCTGGTCGTCCAGGACCGTCGCCCCGAAGCGGACGACCTTCTCGAGGCTGTCCGCCTGGATCTCCGGGTAGCCGCGATCCACGCGCTCGATCCGGATGCCGCGTTCGAGCATCTTGTCGAACACCTCCTTGAACTTGCCCTCGTTCGTCGTGATGAACTGGATCATGTGTACCGCCCTCGCGATTCGATTTCTTTGACCTTCGCGACGACCTTGTCGGCGGCGGGACCGAGGACCACGCGGTAGCCTCGGAGGATCTCGCGGTAGTACACGGTCGCCCGGGCGTGGGCGCTCGTGAGCGCCTCCCGCAACAGGTGCAGGTCCACGCCTCTCGCCTCGAGTCCGTCGTCCTTCGCACCGAGGCTGAAGTCGATCATCACGATCTGACCTCCGCGGACGAGCATGTTCGAGGTCGTGAGATCCCCGTGGACGATGCCCGAGCGGTGGAGCCGGCCCACGACCCGGCCGATCTCCCTGGCGACGCGGAGGGCGTCGGGCCCTCCCGCTTCGAGGACCTCCTTCGCCGTCGGGGCCTCCACGTACTCCATCACGATCCGCGTGTCCTGGAGGTCGATGTCGTAGAGAATCGGCACGGACACCCCAGCCGACCGCGCCTCGGCTATGAGCCTCGTCTCCATTACGATGCGGGCCTTCCGCAGCTCGTCGTCCAGCGCTGCGAGGCGGTACCCTTTCGAGACCCGCGCCTTCTCGACGGCCGCGAGACCGAGGTACGTCGTCGTCCGAAGCTCGGCTTCCGCGCCTCGCTTGAGGAGCATCGTACCGGCGATAGGACTCGTCCTGAAATATCCTCCGAGCGGCGAGGTCACGTCCGTGGGGGCCCCGGCCTGACGCTTTCGCCACACCGACCGCAGAACAACGCACCGATGGGGACGGGGCTCCCGCACCGAGGGCACGCCGTCGACGCGGCTCCCGCTGGGTGGACGACTGCCGGCGAAAGCGGAGCGACCTGCCTTCCGCGGCGACGAAGGACAAGAAGGAGAATCGCGACCGTGGACCCTCCGCTTGCGACGCCGATGACAATCGCGACCCAGACGGTCGGCGGGAGACCGGGGAGCGGAAGGGTGACCTCGAAACCCGCCAAGATTCGTTCGAACATGATATCGACTCGATCGAAGTAGCTTGCGTGGACGGTGAGCCCTAGTATCCAGAAGCGGTCGTGTGGGTCGCTCACGACGATGACAAGCTCCTGTTCGACGCTCGTCGACGCGAAGAAGAGCGTGAAAGCCACGGCTGCGTGGCCCCCGACCACTCGGACCATGATCGACTCGACGAGGTTCGCGTCGGGCCGGGCCGACTGTATTTCGCCGACGACGGCCTCTGCGGTCGAGGTCAGGTAGGACTCCGTCTCCCGGACCGTCACATCAAAGTCCGTATCACCGACGAGCGTCGTCGGGACGGAGTCGTACGTGGGGCCCGTCACGATCAGCTCGATCACGGTGTCGTCGCGACGGGAGTCAACTTCCTTCTGCCACGTTTGCGGGACCGGCATGCGGAAACCCGTGGCATGCTCGAACGGTACGAGCCTTGGCGAGACGAACAGCTCGGCGGCGCCGATACCGGAGTCCCCGAGATAGTCCGTCACGACGAGCGTTACGATAAACATGCCCTCGAGCGCGTAGGCATGCGTAACGCGCCTCCCCGAGGCCGTTGACCCGTCGCCAAAGTCCCACGCGTACGACACGACTCGCCCATCCGGATCAACGGATTCGGACGCGTCGAACGTGATTGCCTCTCCGACCGACGGATCGCTAAGGGATCGAGCGAACCGCGCGATTGGAATCGGCGTGGGCACCGGGTCAATCTTGACCAGGAACGCCTCGGGGGAGATCACGTTGCGATCAAACGCTCCGGGCGTCGTGATGAAAACGGCCGAGGAAGTATCGCCGGTGAGGTAGGCTGCACCCGCCGGATCGACCGCGACCGCCCAGGCCGCATCCCCCGAGTTCCCGCCGAGATACGTCGCATACACGAGGGATCCGACCGCGGGGTCGGCCTTCAGAAGGAAGGCATCGTACGGCTCCCCGAGGACATCCTGGACGGCCCCTGTCGAGGTTGGGAAATCCGCCGCACTCGTCCACCCGCCGACGAACGCATGGCCGCTCGCATCGATTGCGACGCCATACGCGACGTCGTTTCCGACCCCGCCGACGTACGACCCGAACAGCAGCAGGTCGCCGCCCCCACTGATCTCGACCAGGAACGCATCGTTCAGCGTGCCGGCGCCGCCCGGATCGAGATCGCACTGCCCATCGGCGCCGCACGTCGCGTCGAACGCGTTCGCCGTTACAGGCAGGTCGGCCGAGGTCGTTTCGCCCACGATTACGGCACGGCCCGAGGCGTCGACCGCGATGCCCCGCGCGAACTCCCACCCGGTTCCACCGACGAACGTCGCGTACGTCGGCAAATCGCCCGCCGGGGGCAGCTTCACGACGAACGCATCCGTCGCGCCGTTGTGGGTTGTATCGTAGGCTCCCGCGGTCCACGGGAAGCCCGAGGATCCCCCACCCGTGTAGTACGCGTTTCCAGCGGAATCGACGGCCACTCCGTAGGCGTGGTCTTCGCCGGCTCCCCCTAGGAACGTAGAGTAGACGAGCGACGACCCGTCCGAAGAGAGCTTCGATGCGAATCCGTCCACCAAGGAATCTCCAAAGGACGTGTCGAATGAACCGGCCATCGTGGGGAAGTTCCAGGACCATGTCTCGCCCGCGATGTGAGCATTTCCGGCCGAATCGACGGCGACCGCGTACCCGGTATCGAACGTGTCGCCGCCGAGATATGTCGAATAAACGAGAGACGCACCATCCGGCGCGATCTTCGTGACGAACGCGTCCTGGTTCAGTCCTCGACGGAACGGCTGGTAAGCGCCGGGCGTGACTGGGAAATCCGTGGACCACGTGGAGCCCGTCACGTACGCGTTTCCGAAGCTGTCGACGGCTATCCCGCCGGGGATGTCCTCCGAGCCACCGCCGAGAATCGTGAAGTAGACGAGGGTCCGGCCATCGGGGCTCACCTTCGCGACGAAAGTGTCGAGGGAAAGAGTGAAGCCCGCCACGTACGCGTACCCGGAGGCGTCCACGGCGAGCGCCCGTCCCAGGGAACGGTCTCCGAGGAGGGTTGAATAGACGTACGGATCGAGGACGAGCGTATCGGTTGGATCGTACGGGCCGAGCGCGAAACGCACCGTGTGACCTTCCACGACGTAGGCGACGGGGACGGATGCCCGACCTGAGCGCCGGTCCTGGAACGCGAACGGCGCCGCATCGACGATATCGCCTGCCTCCGTCCGGAGGACAAGGTCCCCCCGTTCGGCCAGGATTGGGATCGCACCCTCCACGTGAACGCGAATCGTCGTGGAATCCGCGAAGGGGGCCACGAGGAAAGCGTACTTGAGCCCCGAGTCGGAAAGCGTGAAGACCAGGTCGATGCCGTCGTAGAGGGATTCGTAGATGACCTCGTTGTAGCTACGTACACCCACGCGCCATCCGGAGGGAGCAGCCCCAAGGAAGGTGTGGCTCGGGAAGGGCAACTCGCCACGACCCCGCGGGACGGCTGGATTCGCGCCGTCGAAGCGAAGACGGAACGATCCTGTGGCGCGCGACGCCCCGAGCGGGTCTCCGCCGGCTCCGAGCGACCCCGAGGCCTCCGACTCCAGCACGCGCAGGTCGATGTGGCCAGCTGCCAGGGCGATCCCGAGGCCCGACGTCGTCGCGGTGAAGCCCGGCGTGTCCCCGGGCGTGCGGCCCGGCTCTTCCGTGAAGAACAGACGCCACGCGGGGAACCCACCCGTGACCGAGGAACGCGGGGACATCGAATCCGCTCGAAGGCGGCTGTGTGGAGCGGGCGAGCCTTTCGAATCGGCTTCGGCGGTCCCCTCAAAGGTCCCCGGCTGGGGGAAAGAGGACAGCGCGTGCAGGAGAACAAGGAACGCAATGAGTATTGCTGTTACCCGGCCGATCGTGCGGCGACTCCCTCCCGTCGACCGCGGGCAACGGGGGACCGTGTACTAAGGGATTCCGCACATCCGCATGCGCAGGGGTCATTTAACCCCCATCGATGAGCCCCGCGCAGCGGGCACAAGGAACTCGGACACCTCCGCGGCGGGGGCGAGGCTTGCCCGTGGGGCGAAGTCCCCGGGGAGGTGGCGCGCGTACCTCGGTGTGAGGAGGCGGGCTTCGAGGAGGATAATCGCCGCGCGATCCCGCTCGCTCCGGATCGGCCGTCCGGCGGCCTGGAGGACCTTGTTCACGGCGGGGAACAAGTACGCGTACGCGTAGCCGCGTTCGGGGCCGAACCGCTTCGCATAGTAATCCTTGAGGGCCTCGACCTCGACGCTCGGCGGACTCAGGGGGAGGCCCACGACGACGACCGCCGACAGCAGGTTGTTCTCGTAGTCGACGCCCTCGCTCAGAGACCCGCCCTGAACTCCGAGGAGAAGGGCTCCCCCGTCGTCCCGTGCGATCCGCAACGCCTGCTGGACCGCGTCCCGCCGCGCCTTGTCCCACTCCGGACGCTCGACGATGAGCGGCCTTGCGACGACGCCGCGGAGCCGCTCGAGGGACGCGGCCAAGAGCTCGTAGGACGGGAAAAAGGCCGCGACGTTCCCCGGGACCGCGGAAACGATCGAGGCGATCTCCCGCGCGGTGAGGTCGTGCATCGTTTCGGAGCGCCTCTCGTAGAGGGTCGTGACGTGAGGGTGGACCAGGAGGAGCCGGTTCTCCCTAGGGAACGGGGACGGGTAGCGCCGGCTTCTTCGCCGGGAGACGGGAAGGCCGAGGAGATCCGCGTACATCTCCGGTGGATGGAGGGTCCCGGACATCAGGATGCTCCCGTGGACGCCCGCAAAGATGGGGCCGCTCAGGACGCTTGGATCCAGGAGGCGGAACGCGAACTTGCCCTCGGAGCCGGGAACGAGGAGGCGGAGGATCGCCTCGTCCCGCTCCCGCCACGTGCGAAGGAAGTCCGCTAGGTCCGGAAGGGCGCCCGCGCGGCCAAGGTGGGCGGCCTCCTCCGCCGCCCAGGCCACCATCTGCGCGAGGTCCTCGTACGTCCGGTGAGGCCCCGGGAGGCCCCGGAGCGCGTCCTCGACCACATCGACGAACTCTTCCTTCCCCGCGACCCGCTCCGCTCGGAGGGGCGAGAGATACCGCGTCATCGAGCGAAGGACCGCGGAGAGGCAGTGGGCCGTCTCCGGATCGAAGTCCCGCGCCTCTCGGGCGGCCCGGGCGAGATCCTCAAGGGACAGGTCCCCGCACAGGTGCGACCGGATGCGATCGGGCAGGTTGTGGGCCTCGTCCACGACGAGGATGAGGTCCTCAAGGGGACGGCCCAGGCGGGCGAGGAACGGATCGAGGATGTCGCTGAACACGTAGTTGTAGTCACACACGATCACGTGGGCGCCCTCTGCGGCCTCCATCGCGACCTTGTGCGGACAGACGCCGCACGCGGTCCCCGCCTGGATCAGCTCCTGCACGTGGAGCGGACGCTGTCGGACCGCGGTCGCGATCGCGCTCGCGTCCTTGCGGAAGAACGTGCACGTCCGGTTCCGGACCTTGTCGTCGCAGAAAACGTGGAACGCGCGCCCATGGAGGGGCGCCTCGGGCTGGAGGCACATGAGCTGCTTCGCAATCAGGTCGACGACCGCGACGCGGGTACCGAGGGCCTCGAGCCGCTTCAGGGTCTCGATTGCGATCCGATGCTGGCTGTGTCTCGACGTCAGGAAGAGGACGAGCCGGCCCTGCGCGAGGGCGACCTCGAGGGATGCGACGAGGGCGACGGCCGTCTTCCCGATCCCGGTGGGGGCGTGGGCGAGGAGATGCGTCCCCTCCGAGAGGGCTCGTCGGGCGTCCTCGAGGAACTCCCGCTGCCCGTCGCGAATCCGATCGAAGGGCCATGGGACGCCCTGGGCGGGTCGCGGGGAAGGCCCCGGCGCCTCGGTCGGTCGACTCAGTGCCAATCGACACAGTCCAGGGGACCGCCCTATGAAGCCCTGCCGTAGAGGGGACCGCGAAAGTATTCCGTTCGGTCGGATAACCGAGGGCGCGGTCTTAAGTAACGAGGCGCCGCATCGAACGGCCGTGGCCTCCCCGTGCGGCGTGTGCGGCCTCGCGACGGAGGAGCCCGTGTGTCCGCGATGCCACACGATCCTCCGTCCGGACCAGGCGATCTGCCCGAAATGCGGGAAGATGTTTCGCGGCTCCATCGCGGAGTGCGACGCCTGCGGCGCCGCGATGTCGACGGGACCGAAGGCCTCGCCAGACGCGGAGGCCGTCCGCGAGTTCGCCTCCGTGCCCGGAATCTCGGAGGACCGGGCGAAACAACTCGTCGCGCGCGGTTATCATGAGTTTTCCGACCTCGTGCGGCTCGCCCTCCCGAAGTCTGCGGTCGCGAAAGGCCTCCACCACGCGATCGCTCGCAGGGTGCTCCTTGCGGGGATCGGATCGAGGGAGGAGGCCGAGAAGGGCACCCCTTGCCCGTCGTGTGGCACCCCGTGGCCCGTGGCGGCGGAGCGCTGCCTCGTGTGCGGGGCCTCTCCGGACGATGCCCTCGACGTGGAGTCCCTCGAGGAAAGGCTCCATGCGGTCACGGGCGAGATCGTGGACCTCACCGCGGACCCGGACTTCCAAGAGATGCCCTCCCGGGTGAAGGACGAACTCCTGCAGGTCTTCGGAGGGGTCGACGAGACGGAACTCCTGAAGGAAGACTGTCGCCGCCAGATCGAGGCGTGGCGCCGGAAGGGCTTCGACGTCGCGCCCCTCGAGCGGCTCCTCGAGGAGGATCCGCGGGGGTTCCAGGAGCGGAGCGTGAGGCTCATCCGCACTCAGATGCTGAAAAAAGCGGAAGGGGGCCGTTTCCGGTGCCCGCTGTGCGAGGTCGCCCTGCCCAGTGTCGCCCGGGAGTGCCCGAACTGCGGCGCGCTCTTCGAGTGATAGCGGCGAGGGTAATCCTAAATACGGTCCGGGCCTCCCCCGGGCTGGCATGCGCGGACGCTGGTCCGACTACGCGGCCCCGCCGGTCTACCTCACCCGCGAACCGCCGAGATCGGGCGTCCGGTTCAGCCGCGAGGAACTCCGCCAGCTCGCCGTCGCGATTCTCGCGCTGAGCGCCGCGATGACCCTCCTGATCGTGCTCGGATACCAGCGGGAGGGCCTCCTCGACCCGGACGCCCTTCCACTTCTCGTCTCCGTCTCCTTCGCGACCTCCCTCGTCGCGGTGGCGACCGGGGTCGGACTCCACGAGATCGCGCACAAGGTGGTCGCCCAGCGATACGGACACTGGGCGGAGTTCCGCTACAATCCGATGGGGCTCGTCCTCGCGTTCGTCTTCGCGGCGGTCGGGTTCCTGTACGGCGCACCGGGGGCCACGTGGATCTCCGGCACGGTCACGGACGAACAGAACGGCCGGATCAGCGCGGCGGGCCCTCTGACGAACATCGTCCTGGGGGTGGGCTTCCTCGGGATCTTGACGACGCTCGGCACGGTCGTCACGCGGCCGGGGCTCGGGGACCTGGCGCGCGCGATCGTGAACTTCGCGACGTTCGTGAACCTCGTCCTCGCGGGGTTCAACATGATCCCCGTGATGCCGCTCGACGGGGCGAAGGTCTGGGCCTGGAACAAGGTCGCCTACGTCGGCATCTTGGTGACCGTCGTCGGATTGTTCATCCTCGGATTCGTCTCCGGGGTCCTCCGGGTCTGAGACTCAGCGGTTCATCCGGGCCGCGAGGTAGCCCGCGCCGAACCCATTGTCGATGTTCACGACCGCCACCCCGGGCGCACAGGACGTCATCATGCCGAGGAGGGCTGCGAGCCCGTCGAAGCTCGCCCCGTACCCGACGGACGTGGGCACGGCGATTACGGGCGCGGCAACGAGACCCGCGACGACGCTGGGCAGGGCGCCCTCCATGCCCGCCACGACCACGATCGCCTTCGCCTTTCGGAGGAGGGCCCGACGGTCGAGCAGCCGATGGACTCCCGCCACGCCGACGTCGTACAGGCGAGAGACCTTGGCTCCCATGAGCCGTGCGGTGACGGCGGCCTCCTCCGCGACGGGGATGTCCGAGGTCCCCGCGGTTATCACGAGGATGTGTCCCGTCCGCGCGGCGGGGGCCTTCCCGACGGACACGATCCGCGCGTCCTCGTGATACGACATGGGCCGCCCTTTGATCGACGATCGCAGGCGACGGAAAATCGCAGGGGTCGCCCGGGTCGCAAGGACGAGTCCGTGGTGCACGCTCATCGCGCGGACGATCTCAACGACCTGATCGATCGACTTCCCCGGACAGTAGATGACCTCCGGGAAGCCGCGGCGCAGGTCTCGATGCCGATCGATCTTCGCGTAGCCCAGGTTTTCGTACGGGAGGTCTCTGAGCCGCTCGACCGCGTCGAGGACGCTCAGCTTCCCGGCCCTCAGGTCCGCCAGGACGGCCTTCACACGGCGCCCGTCCATGCCCGCCTCACCGGATCTGTTCCCACTTCTCGAGCTCGAGGACGGAACTCAACGTGGCCCCCCGTCGAATCTCCTCCCGGATGCGGTTCTCCCGCTCGAGGACGTCGAGCGCGCGGTTCGCCATCTCGACGGCCTGTTCCCGAGGCACGACGACGAGTCCCGACTCGTCCCCGACGATCCAGTCCCCCGCGTGGACGACCTGACCTCCGCACTCGATCTCGCTCCCGATCTCTCCGTGTCCCTTCGGCTCGCCCGCGTGGGGCGCAACGTGTCGGCTGAAACATGGAAAACCGAGCTCGAGGATTGCGTCGAGGTCCCGCACGGCTCCGTCGATCACGACCCCGGACACGCCCTTCACGAGGCAAGAGTTGCTCGCGAGCTCCCCCCAGACCGCGGTCGGCCCTCCGCCCGCGTCGATCACGATCACGTCCCCGGGAGTTGCGCGGTCGATCGCCTCGATCGGTTTTGCCCAGTCCCCGTTCGCGGTCTTGACCGTGAGTGCGCGCCCGACGAGCTTCGTCCCATGCTTCAGCCGAGGGACCAGGCCGTGGATCACGCCTCGTTTCTGCATCGCGTCCGCCAGGTTCGGGGTGGACACCTTTCGAAAGGCCTCGCGGACGTCGGGCTCCGAGTACTTCCGGAAAAGACGGGTCGGAACCGGTTTCCTCGCCGCGATGGCCTTCTTGATCCGCCTCGTCGCGTCCGCGACCTTCTCCGCCTTGATGATCGCGCCTCCGACGATGAGGATCGTCGCGCCGGCCTGGAGGGCCTGCGCCACCGTCTCCGAGTTCAACCCGCCGGCCACAGCGATCGGGAGGGAGGTCGCTGCTGCGACCGCCTTCAGTTCGTTGAGGGGGGTCCGTGCGATCATCTGTTCGTCGATCGACACGTGGAGGTTCAGATAGTCCGCGCCGAGCTTTTCCAGTTGCAGGGCGCGCTTCGGTTTGTCCGCGACCCGCATCAGGTCGACCATGATTTTCGACCCATACCGCCGGGCCGCCTTGACCGCCTCGGCGATCGTCGCGTCGTCGGTGACGCCCATGACTGTGACGACGTCGGCCCCCGCCTTTGCCGCGATCTCGACCTCGAGAGCCCCCGTGTCCATCACCTTCAGGTCTGCGACGATCGTCCGCCCGGGGAGCGCCTTGCGAAGCGCGCGGATAGCCTCGACGCCCTCGGACTTGACGAGCGGCGTCCCCGCCTCGATCCAGTCCGCCCCGCCTTCGACCGCCTCCTTCGCGGCCTGAAGCGCCCGCTTGAGATGCATGAAATCCAACGCGACCTGCAGAATCGGTTCCATCGCGGACCGAGCTAACGTCACCCTGTCGATAAAAACATATCGCGCGACGCCGGGGGGATTCGCGATGCGTCCGACCCATGACGGGCGGCCTCGTTTCAGAATTGATACTCGTCGCGGTCACCTCATATATCGAGGGTCCGGATAATTCGGACGACGAAGATGCCCGCGAGGGGACCCGAGGACAATGGGAATCGTGAGCGGTGCGCCACGGGCATCGAGGGGATCGACCACATCCTGAACGGCGGAATCCCGCGCGGGAACACGGTCCTCGTCGCCGGATCCGTCGGCACGGGGAAGACCTCGATCTGCATCGAGTTCCTCATCCACGGGGCCCTCAACGCGGAGAACTCCCTGTACATGAGCGTCACGGAGCCCAGCGCGAAGCTACTCCGAAACCTGATCCCGTTCGACTTCTTCGACGATCGCCTCGTGAAACAGGGAAAGCTCGCATTCGTGGACTTGCCAGGGATCTACGAGAGACTCGGCATCGACGAGAAGGCAGAGTTCTCCTTCGACGAGATCAAGCGCCTCGTGGACGCGATTTCGGACCTCGTGGATAAGCACAACGTGAAGCGCTTCGTCCTCGACTCTGTGACTTCCGTGTCGTACCGGCTCGAGGATCGGGAGCTCATCCGGGAATTCCTCCTTCGGCTCGGGATGGTCCTGAGTGCGAAGAACTGCACGTCCCTCCTTGTGTCGGAGTTCACGGCGTCCGAAGTAGGATACTCGCGCCTCGGCGTCGCGGAGGCGATCACGGACGGAGTCATCGTCACGGGAAACCTGGAGCGCCGGGGGGACCTCCTGCGCACCTTGCAGGTCGTCAAGATGCGGGGGACCTCCCACAGCCGGGCGAAGTACGTCCTCGATCTCACGACGAGCGGAATCCTCCTCGTGCCGCTCCTGAAGGGCGGCAGCATTCCCGGAGGCGGATGACGTGACCGTCACGAGGGAAATCGCGGACAAACTGTCCGCGCTCCCGGAGGCCTCTGCGGTCTCCCTCCGGCTCGGAACGGACCAGTACTTCGACGCGATCCAAGGGATGCTCGACGTGTTCGCTTCGAAGAACAATCTGGAGGTCTTCTACATCACCTCGACGATCCCGTCGCAGAGCATCATCAACGCTCTCGAGGTCCTCGAGATCCCCCTCGACCGCATCTGGTTCGTCGACTGCATCAGCCAGATCATGATGTCCGCCGCGAAGCGGCACACGCATTCGATCGTCGTCGAAAGCCCCACGATGCTCGAGAATCTCATGCTGAAGATCGAGTTCCTGATGCGGAAGCATCCGGAACGGAAGGCCCTCGTGGTCTTGGACTCGATCAATTCCCTCGCGATCCACAACAACACGAAGATTCTCAGCGAATTCCTGCACATCTTCGTGAACAATCTACGCTCCCACGGGGCGTACACAGTGATCTTCTCGATGCAGGAGTACGAGACGGATGAGATTCGTAACATGCTCGTAATCGTCTGCGACGAGACCCTCGAACTGGGGCACGACCTGAAAGCCCTCGCAGAGTGAGAGGTCGTCGGGCGTACGGTCGGCAGGCCCCCGCACCCCTGATTCTCAGCACGGGGAATACACGATTCGTTCCCTGCTTCAGGGAATCGTTCTCAGGGGGGAGCGGCCGCCGCGCTACCTTTACGCCCTACGAGTCCAACGTCATTCATGCGGCGAAAGCCGCAGGAAGGACAAAACCATGAGTGCCCTCATCCGGAAGGATGAGCTGGCGGTGTCTCCCGTGATTGCGACGATTTTGATGGTCGCGATCACGGTGGTGCTCGCCGCGGTGCTGTACGTCATGGTGTCGGGCCTGATTGCCCCACCCGGACTACCGCCGCAGGCGATGGGAGTGAGCATCACCCGTTCCGCGGACGGGACGAACTGGACCGTCGTGATCGCCCACGTGCCGGTGGGCCTGACGGCGTCCGGGACGACCCTCTCCGTCCAGAACACCGGTGGTGCGATCGCCCTGGCAGCCACGGCGTTTGAGAGCCTCGCGTACGCGTCCGACGGAGCCGTCTACATCGGCGACGGCGATGCGACGGTCGAGGCCGCCGAACGGCTGCTCATCAGCACCGCGACGTACCCGACGGGGTACCGTGTGGAGATTTCCGACGGCCGGAACCTCCTCTACGCAGGGAACCTCCAGTAGTCAGGCCGCCTGAACCCTCTTCCCTTTTTTCTTTTTCTTCGCGGTGGAGCGGTGGGAATCGCACCGTCATCGTGCGATGACCATCGCGCAGAATCAGAGTCCGGCCAGGGCTCCGAGGCTGCGAGGACCGCCCCCCGGCGTCGTCATCAGGCGTGATTCCCACGGGAGAGAACTTGATCCGGACGACAACGCTCAAAGAGTCGTTCTCAAATCAGAAAAATCACCGCGAAACGTTTATCCCCGTCTCTCCCCCCCTCCTCCAGGCGGCGAAAGCCGCAGGAAGGACAAAACCATGAAAGCCATCATCCGAAAGGATGAGCAGGCGGTGTCCCCCGTGATTGCGACCATCCTGATGGTCGCCATTACGGTGGTGCTCGCCGCGGTGTTGTACGTCATGGTCTCCGGCCTTTTGGTCGGACCAGGCGGCGGCCCGCGGTCGATGGGCATCAGCATCAGCCGCTCCGCGGATGGTACGAACTGGACCCTCGTGATCGCATCGTCCCCAACGGGACTCACGACGTCCGGGACGAGCCTTACCATCCTGAATGCGGGCGGTGCGATTGCCCTAGCATCTGAGGCGTTCAGCAGCCTCGCGTATGCGTCCGACAGAGCAGTCTACATCGGCGACGCCGACACGACGGTCGAAGCCTCAGAGCGGCTGCTCGTCAGCACCAGCACCTACCCGACCGGATTCCGCGCTGAGATCTCGGACGGCGCGGGTCTCCTGTTCTCTGGAACCCTCCAGTAAGCAGGCGCTGCGAACCTACTTCCCTTTTTCCTTTCTTCTTTCCCTTTCTTCAGCGCACGAACGCTCTCGACACAAGCCGACCCGGCCCGACCTTGCCTTTATGTTCCCCACGCGGTTAAGGCGCGCGGAGGCGACCCCCATGCCATCCGTGGACGTTGCCGTGGTCTACGCGGACGGGGGTTCCCGAGGAAACCCGGGCCCCTCGGCGATCGGGGTGGTCGTCGCCGACGAACGAGGGACCGTCCTGCTCGAGCACAAGGAATCGATCGGTCGCGGGACGAACAACGAAGCCGAATACCGCGCGATCGCCACGGGCCTTGACCTTGCCGGCCGATTCACGCGAAAGGACGTTCGATGCGTCTCCGACAGCGAGCTCGCGGTTCGACAGCTCACCGGACGGTACGGCCTCGATAGCCCCGGGCTCCAACCTCTGTTCCACCGGGTCAAGCGGCTCGAACGCACGTTCCATCGTGTGAGCTATGAGAGCCGCCCCCGGCTCACCGGCCTTCTTCGCAGGGCGGACGAACTCGTGAACGAAGCGCTCGACGAGGAGGCCTCCGCGAATCGCCGCGTCTGAGACGGATCTCGTAGTCCGGCGCGACGACCGTTGGATTCTCGATGAGACATCCCAGCCGTCGGCCGCCGGTCGGTAGGCCTCGGGCGCGTGGAACCGGCGATGCGGCGGCCCGCAGTCCACGGCCATCTGGGGTCGGGGCGCGGTTTGCCCGCCACACCAAGTCGAGTGCAGAACTGAGCACGCTCGCAGATTGCCGAGTCCGGAAAGCTTGATGGCGTTCCCCGCTGTTCCCTGACCGAACGCTCGGAGAGGCTTCCGTGGAGGAACGCGACCGTCGTCCACCGTTCGGCCTGATTCTCGCGGTCGCCGTCCTGTCGCAAGGTCTTGTCATCACGACCGCCCCGTCCGCAGCGATCCTCCTGGCGCACGACGTCGCGGACACGGAAGGAGTCGCATGGGATCACGGAGTCGACCGAGGCCCGGGAACACCGGCCCCCACCGCGAGCGGGGATGGATTCCTTCGCGTCACGACGGGCATCGACCTCCATCCGGAAAGCGGGGTGCCCGGGAAGATCCTCGTCGACGGAGTCCCTCGGGACGAATGGGGTCTGACGTGGCTGAAGATGGATCCCGGGGCGCACGTCGTCTCCTTCTTGGACGTCCCGGGACTCGACACCCCGGGCCCCACGGAGGTGACGGTCACCGCAGGGGAGACGTCCTCCGTCGTGGGCGAGTATCGCGCGAGGGGCTGGCTGCGGGTCCTCACGGACCCTTCGGTTCCCGGGACGATCTCTGTGGACGGGATCCCGCGAAACGATTGGGGCATGTGGATGGCCATACGACCCGGAACCTACAGCGTCTCGTTCGGTGCCGTTGCGGGGTACCGTCCGCCGGAGCCCATCCCTGTCGAGGTCTTTGCGGATCGGCAGACGACGGTCACCGGGGCGTACGCGCGGGACGACGCGTTTCCGGGACCGGATCCGGCGACGTTCGGGCTGCTCCGCGTCGAGACGGCCCTTGACGACGGTCGGCCTGGGGTGATGACCCAGATTCTCCTCGACGGAGCGCCGCGGGACGAGTGGGGGCTCACCTGGGTCAAAGTCCCCCCGGGTACGTACACGCTTTCCGTGACGGACGTGCCGGGCCTCGGGACTCCCGAGGATCAGACCGTGAGCATCGCTGCGGGTGCAACGACCGTCGTACGGGCAGTCTTCCAGCGCCTCGGCTCGCTGCGCATCCTGACGGATCCGCCCACGCCTGCGACCGTCTCCGTGGACGGGGTCCGACGGAACGACTGGGGGATGTGGATGTCCGTGCCGCCGGGGACGTACGACGTTTCGTTCGAATCGCTCGTGGATCTTCCCGCGCCCACTCCTCAGCGCGTCGCGGTCGCCGCAGGCGAACTCACGCAGGTCGCAGGTTCGTCTGCCCAGCCTGAACGTTCGCTGAACTGGGCGGGATACATCGTCGCGAGTGACTTCGACCGGCCCGAGCCCATCGTGGATTCCGCGCGTGGCTCCTGGATCGTCCCCGAGGTGCCCCTGACGGAGGACACGAGGTACTCGTCTGTCTGGGTCGGCATCGGCGGATTCTTTTTCGGGGATCTTTCGCTGATCCAGATCGGGACGGAGGCGGACAGCTCGCGCCTCGAGACCCTGTACGCCGCATGGTTCGAGCTCCTTCCGGATCCGGCGATCCGGATCACGGACCGCATGACATCGTGCCCATCCGAGACGAACTCGCACGTCTGCGTCGTGAGGCCCGGCGACTTGATCGACGCGTCCGTCGACCTGGTCGATCCTGCGCAGAATCGATGGACGCTGTCCCTCTCCGACCTCACCCAGGGCTGGCGATTCGACCTCACGACGGGCTACGCCTCGTCTCGCCTATCCGCGGAGTGGATCGTCGAGCGACCGGTCGTGTGTCGCCCGCAGTTCTGCTACCTGACGAATCTCCCGCTGTTTGGCACGGCGAGCCTCGGATCCGATGCGACAGGGATTGCCGGCACGAACGTGGCGACGATCGGCGGATTCCGCGCCCCGCTGGGCGCGTTCGCGCGGCGTGAGATCATCATGCACGCGTCGGTCACCGTAGTCCTTGCGGATCCGTCGCCGGTCAGCCTGAGCGGGACGAGCTTCTCCGTGCTGCGAATCACGTGAGGGCGCGGCCCCTCCAGCTACCCAGGCGTCCAAGAGGGATCGAGATTGCGTCTCGGGAGCATGAAGCGGGCGCCTACCACGTCCACTTGAACTCTTCGATCGGGAGGGCCAGGGACGTCGTCGTCTCTGCGACCCGGCCGAACTGGACCATGAAATCCGCCGCGGTGGACGGGTCTGGCGCCTCGAAGATGACGAGGGCATCGGGGTTGCCGAGGAGGCCCAGGAACTCGTGGACCACGACTTTGTTCGGAAGCTTCGGGTGCCTGAACACCCGAGTCGCCTCCTCGAGTTGTCCCGGGATGACCTTCAACTGGGTGACGAACAGCATAGGCTCACGACGGCGTCCGCATCCCGCGGCCTCTTATTTAACCGTTGGTCATCGCGGCCCGGTCTGCGCCGAGTCCCAGCGGTGCACACGCACATGCACCAACGAAGACTGCGCGACCGTCGTCCCGAGGACCTTGTCGGACCAGCGCTGCCTCGGATCGCCCTCGACGATCAGCCCTGCGAGGACGTCGATGAACGGGAAGGCGAACCAAAAGAGCTTCGGGAAGTTCCGCACGGCCGCCTTTGAGAAGGTCATTGGACCCCGCACGGAGCGGACCTCGAGGCCCGCGATGTACTTTCCGACCGTCGTCCGCAGGAACGCCTCCGCGAGGGTCGAGTACGTGTACAACACGACCCCGCCCCAGAGCCCGTAGACGATCGGCTGCCTCTGGCCCAGGTAGTACAGGAAGATCCAGAGGGGGGCGAAGACGAACGCGAGGTCGATCGCGAATCCGATGAACCTCCGGAGCCAGTGGATCTGGAACGTCCGGTTCCGGCCCAGGAGGTCGAGGCCGTTCACCATGAGTGCATCCCGGGCGTCTTGATGGACCTCTCGCTATAAAAATGTCTGGACCCGACCGACGGATTGACAATCGTGGCCACTCAGATCGCCCATCATTCATCACGGATCAGCATCGGTTGCATCATCACGGTGGCGTTCCGTGCGTACGGCGCCCGGAGGCATCAGGTTTGCGCCCCCGCCCCCCATCCTTAATGGCATCCCATCGGGATGCCCGGCCGTGGCCCGCGTCCGGCTCCTCGTGTACGACGCGAAGCAATGCGATCCGAAGCGGTGCACCGCCCGCAAGCTGAGGCGGTTCGGGCTCGTCGTATTCGTCCCGAGACCGAGTGCCCTGCCGCGGGGAGCCATCCTCCTCCGGCCGGACGCGACACGGGCCCTGTCCCCCGAGGACGCGCCCGCCGCGGAACGCCATGGCCTCGCGGTCCTCGACGCGTCCTGGCGGGCGGCGGCGTTCCCGCGAGTCTCACGAGGCGTGGCCCGCGCGTTGCCCTACCTCCTCGCGGCGAACCCCGTGAACTACGGGAAGCCCTTCACCCTCTCGAGCGCGGAGGCGTTCGCGGCGGCCCTCGTCATCATGGGCCACGAGGACGAAGGGAAGGCCGTCCTCTCGAAGTTCGCGTGGGGGGACCAGTTCCTCGTCCTGAACAGACAGCCCTTGGACGCGTACCGCGCGGCCGCCGACAGCTCGGAGGTCGTGAAGGCCCAGGCGCTCTTCATTTGAAGTCGGGCGGGAGAAGGTCCGGAATCCCGTCCTTGATCTCGTACCGGTGGTTGCACGACTTGCAGTACAGGGTCCCTTCGAGGATCTCGTCCTTCTCGACCTGCACCGAGAGCTCGAGATCGCCCTTGCACACGGGGCAGCACAGGATCTCCATCAGGTCGCGCTTCATCGAGGCGGACAAGGGTCGCGTCCGGCTTAAGCGCTTCGCGGCGCGAGGCCTTCGACTGCCGTGCCAAAAACCTCATCCCCGCCGGCTCTCTCGTCGGGGGACCATGGGCCCGGAGCCTGCGCACCCGCGACCCATATATAGAGGATGTATCATGGGCCACTCCCTGCCCGGTCGGTGCTCCCGTGGATGAGGGTCGTTCTTGGCTTCGTACCCATTGGCGGACAGCCCTCGCCCTTGCCTTGGTCTTCGGGATCGCCCTCTTCCTGCGCTTCTACTTCGTCTACGGCCTCGCCTTCACGAACCTGCAACAGACGTGCGCGGGCGGCTCGGGGCTCCCCGTGTCGGGCGGGTCCGACTCCTTCTACTGGCATCGCGCCCTCTGCTACTCGTTCGAGACAGGGAAAGACAAAACCTTCGATCCGATGCTGAATTACGGGCCGGGGCTCTTCAATCCGCGCCCGCCCCTCTTCCCGTGGTTCTCCCTCCTCGTGGGCCAGCTCCTCGCGCCGCTGTTCGCCAGCCCGTGGCAGGCGGTCCTGTTCACGTTCCTCGCCTCGACGGGCCTGTTCGGCGCCCTGACCGTCTTCCCGACGTACGCCCTCACGAAGGAGGCGTTCGGCCGGAGGGCGGGTCTCGTCGCCGCATTCCTGTTCGCCGTGAGTTCGGCGCACATGCAACGGAGCCAGGCGACGGATGCGGACCACGACGCCCTGACCCTGTTCTTCGTCGTCTCGACGTTCTACTTCTTCCTCCGGGGCCTGCGGACGATGAAGCCCCGCCGGTGGGTCGAGACCTGGTTCCGCCGGGAGGCGATCCTCGCCGGGACGAAGGCGTTCTTCCGGGAGAACCGGCCGTCCGTCCTGTACGCTCTCCTCGCGGGCTTGTGCATCGCGGTGATCGCTCTGTCCTGGCAGGGGTGGGCCTACGTCCCCGTGATCCTGCTCGTGTACTTCGTCGTCCAGCTGTTCCTCGACCGGGTGAGGAGCCAGGACACGATGGGCGTCACGATCCTCTTCACGATCTCCCTCCTCGTCCCCCTCGTCGTCGCGTTCCCGTGGTACGCGAGCCGCTTCCAGATCCGCGTGTGGTACGACGTGCCCGCGTACCTGTTCCTCGTCGCTGCGGTCCTCGGCATCGTGTTCACGGTCACGCGGGACTACCCGTGGACCCTCGTGATCCCCGCGACCTTCGCCGGCGGCGGAGTGACGCTCGGGCTCCTCGTCCTCGTGAACCCCGCCCTCGCGAGCGCGTTCGTGAGCGGCGCGGGGTACTTCGTCCAGACGAAGGTATACGAGACGATCGCGGAGGCCCAAGCCCCCGGGCTTTCACAGCTCATCCTCAGCTTCGGGTTCTTCACCTTCTACTTCAGCATCGCGGGCGTCGCGTACATGCTCTGGCTCATCCCCCGCCGGCACGAGGCCTCCTACACGCTGATCGTCGTGTGGACCTTCGCCGCGATCTTCATGGCGATGGCCGCCGCGCGATTCATCTTCAACGCGTCCCCCGCGTTCGCGGTCGCCGCCGCATTCGCGGTCGACCTGGTCCTGACCCGGGCCGACTTCACGGGGATGCGCCGCACCTATCGCTCCCTGGCGCAGGGGAGCTGGCGGAACGCGCTTCGGAAGAGCCTCAAGCTGCGTCACGTCCTGACGGGCCTCGTCCTCGTCGGGGTGGTCCTCCTCCCGAACGTGTACTGGGGGATCGACTCGGGGATCCCTTTCGAGCTCAAGTCCCAGTATGACCGCCAGCTGAACGAGGTTCTGCCTTCGTTCCTCCGGGCCCCCGGCTATACGGACGGCCGGAGTTTCTACTTCGGGGCCTTCGGGTACTCGATCCCTCAGCCGACGGAGTACTTCCCCGCGGCGTGGTCCTGGTTCCGGGCCCAGGACGCGGACCGGCCGCCCGAACAACGGCCGGCTTTCCTGTCGTGGTGGGACTACGGCTTCGAGGCCGTCGACCGGGGCCGGCACCCGACCGTCGCGGACAACTTCCAGAACGGGTTCAACTTCGCGGGTCAGTTCATCACGGCCCAGGACGAGGCCCAGGCGGTGGCCCTCCTCGCGATCCGGTCCCTCGAGGGCGACTTCCGGCGGAACCGCGGGGTGTTCAGCGGGGCGACGGAGCGCGTGCTCGAGTCGTTCGCGATGCCGAAGGACGACTTCGCCCGCGGGATCGCCCGCCCGCAGGACCTGATCCCTCTCGTCCGGGCGAATCCGGAGACGTACGGACGATGGGACGCGGAAATGCAGCCCTTCAACGCCATGTACATCTTCCTCGCGAATCAGATCACGGTCCGGCTGGACGCCGCGCGGATCGCGGACTTCTACCACGCGGTGCGGACCGCGACGGGGATCGACATCGGCTACTTCGCGGTCGACTCGAGGCTCTTCCCCATCAGTGCGTCGAACACGGGGATCTTCTATGCGCCCGTGAAGCTGGCGGACCACCGCGTCGTCGAGCTGCCGGACGGCCGGACCCTCCCGACGGAGTTCTTCAAGATCTTCGTCGACACGGACCGAGGCACCCACATCGCCCTCGAGGACCTCCAGCCGGGGGACCGGGTGTCGAGCCAGTCGATCGAATACCAGCCCATGTTCTACGACTCCATGTTCTACCGGGCGTACGTCGGGTACGAGCCGTCGGAGGTCGGGGTCCCGAACGACAAGGGGATCCCGGGCTTCACCCAGACGATGGTCAACTTCCCGCCCCACCCCGCGTGGAACCTCTCCCACTTCCGCGTCGTGTACCGGACCGCGTACTACAATCCGTTCCCGGACCCGGGGAACCACACGGACGCGTGGCGAGCGATCAACTTCGACGAGGGCGGGCGGTTCCAGGAAGAGATCGGCGCAGGGACCCGGACGGGCGTCGTGGACCTGAGCACCCAGGCCACGACGACCAACGGGATCGTGTTCCTCCGCTACTACGACGGCGCCTGGGTCAACGGCACGGTCCTCGCAGGGGGCGCCACGCCGGTGTCCGGCGTGCGCGTGACCGTGACCGACGAGCTGGGGACCCCGCACGACACCGCGACGTCGGACGCCTCAGGCCGATACAGCGTCCTGGTTCCCTTCGGCAACGTCACCCTGTCGGCCTCCGTCGGCCAGGTCGCGCCCGGGAGCCTCGTAGGGAGCCGCCTCCTCGGGTCGACGACGTTCCCCGTGAGCCTCGCGCAGGCCTTGCGAGAGAACGTGGACGAGGACGGGGACGGGATGCCCGACTGGATCATGGCCCGGGACCTCTCCATACCCGGAAGCACGGTCTCCGGGCGCGCGTTCTTCGACCTGAGCGGGGACGGGGCCTTCGGCGCCCTCGATGAAGCGGTCCCTGGCGCGGCTCTCACCTTCACCCACCAAGACCTGTCCTTCACGCACACCGCGACCGCGGACTCGGAAGGGTCCTTCGGCCTCCCGACGATCCCGACCGGCGCGTACCTCGTGGAGGTGCGGGCGGACGGACACTCCGTCCCAGCACAGGACATCGACCTCGCCTCGTCCGACACCCGAAAGGACGTCGCGATCCCGTTCGCCAGCCTCGACGGAATCGCCTCGGGCGCCGCCGGGGGCGTCCCGGCCGACATCGAAGTCGTGGACGAGACCACGGGCATCGTGGTCCGCGCGGCCGCTGCGGACGACGGCGCGTTCGAGATCCGGCCCCTCCTCGCCGGGAACTACACGATCACGGCATCCTCCGGGGACCTCGCCTCGAACCCCGAGCGGGTCCGCGTGACGCAAGGCGTGCAGCCGCTCAACTTGACCCTCGTGGTATCAGGCCGGGTCGCCGGCACGACGCGCCTCTTCGGGGTCGACGTCCCGTTCGCGTCCGTCGAGTTCCAGAAGGCCTCGGAGGTCCGCCTCGTGCGGACGGTTCGGTCCGATGCGTCCGCCTCCTTCGACGTCGTCCTGCCGGCAGGCGAATGGAACGTGGCCGGACGGCTCTACCAGGGCACCGCCCTGTACGCGACCCTGGGACGGGTGAGCGTCCGGCCCGGCGAGACGACGCCCTACGTGGCGCGGTTCGTGGACGGCGCGAGACTCGAGGGCGACGTGAACGGCACCGCGACGGACAGCGTGGACGTTCTGGGGCAGGTCGCTTTCCTCGGCGCCTCCGGGGACTGGTGGATCCGCACGGGTGTGCGAGGAGGATACCTCGCCTTCCTCCCGCGGGGGACGTACGCGTTCCAGGCCTTCACGGCGAACTCCGGGCTCCAGGGGAACGTGACCCTCGTCACGTCCCACCGACTCGACCTCCAGCTCGTCGCGGGGACGTCCGCGACGGCTCGCGCGTTCCGGGACCTGGACGCGGACGGGGACTTCGACGCAGGGGAGGGGGTCGCGGGAGCCGAGGTCCGCCTCACGGACGACGCGGCCCACCGCGTCCTTGCGGTCTCCGACGACACCGGGGTGTTCCAGCTCTTCGGGTTCGCGAACCGTACCTACTCCGGATTCATCACGGCTCCGGGTTTCAACGGGACGGCGGTCGGGCCTGCGACCCTCGCAGAGATCCGGTCCACGGCCCGCTTCGAGCTCTTCCCGCGGCGGGTCCAGGTCCACGGAGCCCTCGTCCTCGATGGCGTCCCGCTCCTGCGGAGCCTCACGATCCAAGCGATGGCCGCCGGGGACGGAGCCCGGACGACGACGGATGAGACGGATTCGAACGGCGGGTTCCTCCTCGATCTTCTCCCGGGCCGGTACGAGCTGATCGTCGACACGAACGTGTCCGACTCCCGGGATGTCCGGTTCCAGAACCGCGGGATCGACACGCTGACCGTCCCGGTCGGGAGCGACCGTCTGCTTCGGGACATCGACGTCGTCGTCCGAGTGCGCGTGACGGGGAACGCGACCCGGTCCGGCTCCGCGGTCGCGTCGACGGTCATCTTCGAGGGTCCCGACGTGCGGACCGTCGCCTCGGGGACGGGAGGGTACGAGGTGTACCTCCAGGCGGGGGACTACTCCGTCCGCGCGGTGCACTCGGCCCCGCCGAGCGAATTCGGATTCATGGACGATACGACGATCTCGGGCCCTGTCCGGCTCGGCCTCCCCCTCACGCAGGCTGCGAAAGTGTCCGGCCTGACCCTGTTCCAGAACGTCGCGGTCCAAGCCTCCATGCCGATCGCCTTGGCCCGATCGGAGGGCGGGTTCCTCGAAGTGGAGAGCACGTCGACCGGCAGCTACAGCACGGTCCTCGTCCCTGGGAACTACTCGGTCCGCCTGGAGGCGGAGCGGACGATCCAGGAGGCTGCCCTGACCCGCTTCTACCGGTTCTCGTTCGTGGGGACCCTCGTCGTCGCACCCGGCGCCTCCGCGATCACGTTCCATCTGGACCTGGCGCGGACCCTCGACAACACGACCGTCGCGGGCCGGACAAGCCGCTCCGGGATCGGTGTCGACGCGACCCTCGAATTCGTCGCCCGCAGCTCCGGGTCCCTCGGCGCCGCGGGAACGAGTGCCTCGGACGGGTCCTACGCGATCGGCCTGGCGCCGGGCACGTACGACGTGTACGCCTTCCGGGCGGTGGGGAGCTCCGCGTTCCTTGCGAGCCTGACCGTGCCCCATGCGGACACGATGCCGTTCGACGTTTCGTTGAAGTCCGGGTTCCTGCTGGGAGGTGTCGTGACGGACGTCGCGGGGGCTCGCACGACGGCGAGCGTGACGGTGGTGGGGGACGCCCGATTGGACCGCGCGACAGACGCGCTCGGGGCGTACCAGGTGTTTCTCCCCGAGGGCGCGTATACGGTCACGGCCACGCGGTCCGGGACGGAGCGCGGGATCGCGGTGGAGTACCGGGCGACGGCGTCCATGGACCTCGCGGCGGACACGGTGCTCAACCTGCGCCTCGCGAAAGTGGAGCGGCGCTCCGTCACCCTGTCGTGGGACCCGGTCCAGCGAGAATCCGTCTCCCCCGGCGGCACGATCGTCTACTCTGTCACCGTTCGGAACACGGGGAACGTGCGGGACACATACACCCTCTCCGGCCGTCCGACGGATTGGACGTTCGACTTCGCCCCCGGGTCCACGTCCCTCGATTTCGGGACGACGGGGAGCACGACGTCCGTCGTCGTGACGATCCGCGTGCCCTCGGATGCCCCCGTGGTCCACGGGCCCGTCACCGTCGTCGCGAGCTCCTCGGACGGATCGACGTCCGGGACCGTGAACGTAGAGGTCGACATCCGCCGGGTCTTCGGCCTGACGATGAAAGTCCTCGGGACCGCAGGGACCTTTGACGGGCAGACCCTCGAGTACACCGTGGAGCTCAGGAACACGGGCAACGCGCAGGACAGCGTGACCGTGTACGTGGCGAACCCGGATGACCTGAGTTCCTCCGGGTGGACGGCCCTCCTCGGCCGCGAGGGCGGCCTCTCGCCCTCGACCGGGCGCCTGGAACATCTCCCCGTGAACGCGAACTCGACGGCCCGCCTGCGCCTGCAGCTCCAGTCCCCGAAGGGCGCGAGCGGTGCGACGGTCGTCCTCCAGGCCGTCTCGGACGACGCGCCGTCCGTCACCGCGTCCGCGGTCCACGTCGCCACGCTCCCCAGCCTTTCCGTACCGGGCGGAATCCAGGCGACGGGCCCGAACGTCGTCCGCGCGCCGGGCACGAACTGGACCCTCGTCAGTGTCGCGGTCGCGGCAGGCGCCGCGGTCGCGGCGGTCCTCTTCCTGACGCGCCGGAGGCGGTAAGATGCGTTCGGTGCTCTTCGCCCTAGCGGTCCTCGTCGCGCTCGCGGCGTTCGTCCCGGTCTCAGGGCGCGTCGACGGCCAGTCCGTCTTCGGGAGCATCGCGGGCCCGACGGCTCTCGCACCCCGGCAAAGCGCGACGTACAATGTGACGATCATCGGCGGACCGGAGACTCCACCGGTGAACTACAGCCTCGACTTCTACCTCGACGGCGCGGACCTCACGGGCGGTTCCCCGACGAAAGCGGCTCCCCAGACGACGTCCGGGAGCCAGACGACGATCCGCATCGACGTGACCGCGCCGGAGGGGGACCAGGTCGTCATCCTGGTCGTCCGGATCTCCGCGCAATCCGGGGACGTCGTCGTGAAGGGGACCGCGGACCTGTCCATCCAGGTCCTCACCCCGATCATCCTCCGCGCGACGTTCCGCAATGACGCCTCGACCTCCGCGCTCAACGTGACGGTACGATTCTACGTGGACGACGAGCTCGTCGGGACGCGCTCCATCGCGCGCCTCAACGGGTCGGCCTCGCAGACCGTGAACATGAACTACCTGCCGGTAGGGATCGCCGCGGGCGCCCATTCCGTCCGCGTTGAGGCGGACTTGGATCGAGATGGAGTCATCGACGGGGCTCGGGGGGAGATCGTCCTGTCGGACTTCTTCATCCAGGAGTCTGCATCCCTCAGCGAGGGCTGGAACCTGATCATCGGGATCGCGGTGTTCCTGATCGTCTTCGTGATCGCCGCCGCGGCGCGGCGACGACGGACCTGAGTCACGCAGGCTCGAGGAGCCAGACGTCCGCGTGGTTCCGCAGGAGCATCCCGAGACGCGTCCTCGAGATCCCCGCGCGCTTCAGGAGCGGGTTGAGCCGGTCGTTCGGCGGGACGGCCTTCTCCCCGTCGACCCAGACGGACGCGAGGGGCTCGTAGCGGACCGGCTTTCCTCCGACGCGGATCCGCGCGGCGGCGGACTCGCGGAACGTGTGGAGCACGATGTGCAACGAGGTGACCGCGATAGGTCGGACCTTCGCATTGTAGTACTCCGCCGCTTCGCGGTGGACGGGGGCGAACGCACCGACACGCTTCGCGTATTCCCGCCAGCCGCGCTCGAAGGGAGAGCGGGGGCTCGCCATGCACCGGTCCGTCACGGGGCGGACTTCCTCGAACGTCGCGAGAATCGACTGCCCGTCCCGGAGGGCTGCGAGGAATTCGGGCCAGTCCGCATACTCCTCCTCGGGCATGGCCGAGGCGAGGTGCTTCGCCAGGCCCACGAGGTAGTTGTTCAGGCCTGCGACGCCGACCTTCGCGGCGAGATCCTCGAGGAACAGGTGGGTCGCGATCTCCACGAACGGATTGCTCTCCGGGAGCCGGACCTCCGTCGAGGTCATAGGTCCCCCTTCAGGTGGGCTCCCCGCATGACGAGGCCGTACACGCACTCGTAGTTCCGCAGGAGCGCCCGGACATGTTGCTCGCTGATGTTGATCTTCTCGAGATTCTTAGACGAGATCTTCGTCTCGCCCCGCCATCCTTTCGTCGCAAGGAGATAGCACTGGAGCGGGTTCCCAGAGACGAAGATGTTCTTCGCGATCTCCTCCCGAAAGCGTTCGTGGAAGACGCAGAAGTTGCACACCGCGATGTCGTGGACGTTTTCATTGTACTCCGAGGCCACGGCGACGTCCGCGGGGCTCATCTGGCCGACGCTGAACCGGGTCCTCAGGATCGTTGGGACGTAGCAGCACTGACGCATCGCGTAGAGGTATCCCACGATATCCCTGTCCACGTCCGTGATCGCCATGTCCGTGAGGGGCATGACCTCGCCTTCGATGCTGAACGCGGTCCGGCCCTCCCGGACGGCCACGTTGAACGAGGTCCATCCGAGGTAGCCCTCCTTGCCCATCCGGCTCGCGAGGTTGTCTCCGACCCGCTGCCAGAACTCGACGACGCCTTCGGATCCGGCCTTGTCGATCATGTCCTCGATGAGGGACGCGAGGGCGACGTCGAGCATGATCAGGGACCTCGGACCATGGGGATCACACGAAGGACGTCAGGACCTGCTTGAGGTGGGCCTTCCATTCTCGTTCCGCCTTCTCCGCAACCGTGTCCCCGCGCAGGTCGCGGACCCGATCGAGCACGAACGCAAGGAACCGGTCCCAGTGGTTCGGGGTCATGTACGCGGTCGACGTACCGATCTCGTTGAACCCTAAGGTGACGATCTCCTCGAGCTGACCCGGCCCGACGAGCGAGCCGATCCTGCCTCGGAGGAACGCCTCGATCTCCTTGTTCTTTCGATACTCCTTCGTCTCCTCGAACTTCTCGACGAACAGGATGCGGGTAAGCTTCTTGAGCTCGGCCGCAACCGCCTCGTCGTACTTTCCGAGGATCTCTGGCGTGATAGGCCTCGATTCGAACAGGTGGCGCACGACGATCGACGTCTTCACGATGTTGCTCAGGATTCCCTGCATCTTGGTGAGCTCGACCCGCTTCGTCGTCAGGAACACGAGGAAGGCGCGGTCCCCGACCCCGGAGATGACCATCGTGCCCGCCTCGAACTGCTGGACGGACATCATCATGTTCTGACCGCTCAGCTGGCTGCAGATGTGGCCCAGGTTCCCCTTGAGGAGGTTCAGGAGCCGATACTGGCCCGGATCGAGGGTCTGCGGGATGGACGACGCGAAGATCCGGCCGTCGACCCCGAGGAACAGGGCGATGTCGAGGCCGTTCTCCTCCCGGGAGCGGCGCAACTCCGTGTCGAGGAGGTGCTTCAAGTGGCCGACCGTCGCGGCCCCCATCGTCTTGTCGACCTGGCCCGCGTAGGGCATCTAGCCGCCCCGTCTCAACCCGAACGAGCGGAAGACGATCTCGAGAGCTTCCTCAGGCGAGTAGTCGTAGTCCCAATGGGCCCGCATCCGCCGGATCTTCTCGATCACCCGCGCGGGGGCCTTCATCGCCTCCGCCGTCTTGATCGCCTCGTCGAACGTCTTCGCGTACGAACGACCGGCTTCCTCCGGCACGAGGAAGGGGCTCGCGCGGACGACGATGCCGACGCCCCGGGCGAAGATGTACGGATAGACTCCCTCGCCGTGGTGGACGCCGCGCATCTTGAGGATCTTGACCGTCCGGTTGAAGGCCCCTCCGATCGGATAGTACTCGAGGTGGATCGCAACGTCGGAGAGGTAGATAGGGAGGAGGATGTCCTCCCCGATCGTCTCCCCCGGGCGGGCGTGTTCCTCGACCGTGCACAGGACCACGCCGAGCTGCTTCAACGTGTAGAACAGCTTGCCGATGAGTTCGCGCTGCTCCAACTTGTCCTGGGTCGCCCAGATCACCGGGGTCATCGGATCGATCACGACCCGGGTGGCGATATTGTAGTCCGCGCGCGCCTTCACGAGCTGAGGCAGCTGCTCCTCGATCATCTTCTTGAAGTTCTTTCCCTTGAGATGGATGAAGAACAGGGACTTCTCGTAGTGCTTTCGCATGTCGAAGCCCATCAGTTCCGCCTCGCGCATGATCTGTTCGGGCGGCTCCTCTAGGCTGACGTAGAGGCCCTGCTCCCCCTGCTCGATCCCTTCCATAAGGAACTGGATCGCGAATGTCGACTTCCCGGTCCCGCTCGACCCGAGAATCACGATCGTGGACTTGGGCCAGTAGCCGCCCTCGATGAGGTCGTCAAGGCCTGGAATCCCGCTCGGGACCCGTTCCGACTTCGCCGATGGTTCCGGTTCCTGTGTCTCCTGAGCCAGCATGGGGTGGGAGCCTCCGCTATCGAGGATTCGGCGAACGATGCCATCCGCCTTTTTAATAGGGTTCCGACCTGGAAATCTACCCTGATAACGAGACGCATGTCACACGAGGACGAGGCCGCCACGCGCCGCGATGGCGAGTGCCAGGGCCCGGAACGAGGCCTCGACGTTCTCCGCCGTCTTCGCGGAGGTCAGGAAGTGGGATGCGGCGTGGCGGTCCGCGACGTCGCGGAGCCGCTCCGGGTGGATCACGAGGCGGTCCCTCAAGTCGCATTTGTTCCCGAGGAAGACGACCGGCACGTCCCCGGCCTGGTCCTTCGCGGTCCTCACCCATTCCTCGAGTTCGTCGAGGGTCTCGTCGCGTGTGATGTCGCACACCGCGAGGACTCCCTGCGCCCCCTGGAAATATGCCTGCTTGAGACTGTCCCGGAGGCTCCGCTGGCCCATGATGTCGTAGATGATCAGGGTGATCTCCGAAGGCCCCTCGGAGGTCTCGAGGACGAGGGATTTCTTTGCCACCTTCATGCCCAAGGTCGACAGGTAGCGGTCCGAGAACTGGTCGTACGCGAACCGATGGAGGAGGGACGACTTGCCGACCTCCATCGGACCGACGAGGCAGATCTTGAACTTGATCGGCTGGTCCGTCCCGCGCCCCGCCATGGTCGCCGTAGGAATGACCGAGGCGTCTATTTGCACGTTGTCGAGCGGTTATCTTCTCAGATAGGGAGCGTAGACCGTGCTCGATGCCTACAGCTTCCCGCGCACGGCGTCGAGCTTGTCCGCGAGGGCCTGGTTCCTCGCCGCCACGGCGACCTCTCCGCGGGTCTTCTCGATCAGGCTGCGGGCGATGTCCTGCTTCCGCTTCAGCGCGACGAGGGCCGTCGGATAGTCGAAGCGCATGAGGGCGTCGAGAATTCGCTCCATCTTCTCTAGGAACGCGGAGGACTGGACGATGTCGCCGCGCCGGAGATGCCCCAGCGCGAACCGGCGGAGCTCTCCCACGACGTCCCCGAGACCGAGCAGGAAGGCGGTGTCCGTCACCCCGAGTTCCTTCGGCACCGGAAGCCGATCGGACTCGAGGATCGCGTGCACGAGGAAAGACTCCGCGGCCTCCTGCATCGCATTCTCGACGAGGCCCGCATGGAAGAGGTCCGGGTGCCCGTCCAGCAGGCTTCTCAGCTTCATGACCTCCTCGCGGGTCTCGCGGAGCGTGCCGTCGACATCCTGCCCGCGGTGCATCCCCTGGATCGCGGTGCCCGAGAGGCGGGCAATCGTCCGAGAGGACTTGATTGCAAGCTCGCGGACCTCGTCTTTCTCGTCGAGGCGGGCTTCGATGTCCCCGATCACCTCGTCGAGGTTCTTCACGGGCGCGAGGATGCCCACTCGAGTTATTTGAGGGTTCGCACGCAGCTTCGTAGGGAGGTCAGCGTCCCTCACGAATCAGGCGCATTCGCTCGACCTTCCCCTGGACGACCTCGGGCTTGCCGATATCCCGCCTCGCGTAGAACGTCCCCGACACGAATGCCAGGGCTTCCTCCGCGATCGATTCCGCGGATCCGAGGTCCTCTGCCAGGCCTACGACGGCGAGGGATCGGGACGTCGTCGTGTACAGGTGGTCCCCCTTTCGGTCCACCGCCGCGTAGAACAACTTTGCCCCCGCGCGGCGGACGCTCTCTTCGTCGACCTTCAGGACCTCGCCGGCCCTCGGATGGGAGCCGTAGCCGGTAGGGACGACGTACTTGCAGACGGTGGCCAATCGAGCGAAGGAGATCGTGTCCGGAAGCCGTCCCTCCGTGAGGCGGACGCACAGGTCCGCGAAGTCGTCCTCGAGAATCGGCAGGACGTTCATCGACTCCGGATCCGCGAACCGGACGTTGTACTCGAGGAGTTTCGGGCCGTCCCGCGTGACCATGAACCCGCCGTACAGAACTCCCCGGAAGGGGGCGCCCCGAGACTTCATCGCCTCGACGGTCTTCCTCATTGTGGTGGCGGCCTGGTCGTAGTCCTGCGAGGTGACGAAGGGAAGTCGGTGGTCTGCGTCGCTGTACGATCCCATGCCCCCGGTGTTGGGGCCTCTGTCCCCCTCGTAGGCCCGTTTGTGGTCTTGCGCAAGCGGGCAGAAGAGAAGCCGTTCCCCGTCGCAGAGAGCCTGTAGGGAGAACTCCTCCCCCGTGACTTTCTCCTCGACGAGGAACCGGGCGGCGCCTCCGATCTGCTTCTCCAGGATCTCCTTCCCGTAGGCGAGGGCCTCCCCTTTCGTCCTGAAGTGGTCGCCCCAGACCCGGACTCCTTTGCCGCCCGTCAGCCCGAGTGGTTTGATCACGAACTCCGTGTCCGCGTCGTTCACCCACTCCTCGAACGGCCCGAACGCGTCGAAGGTCCAGAACTGGGGGAGGCCAGGGATCCCCTCCTCCCGCATGAGGTCCCGCGTGAACTCCTTGTTCGCCTCGAGCTGCGCGGCCGCACGATTCGGGCCCACGGTCGGGATCTCCGAGGCCTCGAGCCGGTCGACAATTCCCTCGGCCAGAGGCGCCTCCGGACCGATCACCGCAAGCTCCGCGCCTCGATCCTTCGCCCACGCGGCGATCCGGTCGACCGCGGACACATCGCCCAGGAGGACATCCTTCGCCACCCGTCGGATCCCCGGATTCTGATTGGACATCGCGGCGAAGATCTCCGCCTCGCTCCGGTGGAGAGCCTCCACGATGCAGTGTTCGCGGCCTCCCCCGCCCACGACGAGCACCCGCATGGCTGACGGGGTCGAGAACGGAGGCAGGCGATTTGAGCTTTCGGCTCAGTGGCCCACCGCAAGCTCCGCGGCGTACACCGTGTTCGAGAGAAGCATCGCGATGGTCATCGGCCCGACGCCCCCGGGGACCGGGGTGATCGCCCTGGCCTTCGCCCGGACCGCCTCGAAGTCTACGTCGCCCACCGTCCGGTAGCCGCCTTTCGCGCTCGGATCCGGCACGCGGTTGATCCCGACGTCGATCACGACGGTGCCCTCACGGACCATGTCCGCGGTGATGGTCTTCGGAGAACCGACCGCGGATATCAGGATGTCCGCTCGACGCGTGTGGGCTGCGAGGTCCCTCGTCGCGCTGTGGGCGATCGTCACGGTCGCGTTCGCGCCTCGGGTCTTCTGGATGAGGAGGGCCGCCAGCGGCTTTCCCACGATGTTGCTTCTCCCGACGATCACGACGTGCTTCCCGTCCGGCTCGTGTCCGCTGCGGACGAGGAGTTCGACGACCCCCGCGGGCGTCGCCGGCGCGAACCTCGGGGTGCCGATCAGGACGAGTCCGACGTTCGCGGGATGGAAGCAGTCGACGTCCTTCCTCGGGTCGACGGCGGAGACCGCCTCGAGCGTCCGGATCTGCCTCGGGAGCGGTTGCTGCACGAGAATCCCGTGGACCTTCGGATCGCGGTTGAGGTGAACGACCTCGTCGAGGACCTTGGCCTCTGGGGTCGCTTCGGGCAGCTCGATCGTCCAGTGGGGCAGGCCCATCTCCGCGCAGGCTTTGCCTTTCATCCGCACGTACAGGCGCGAGGCGGGATTGTCGCCGACGAGGACCGCCGCGAGCCCCGGTGCGGTTCCCGCGGCCGACAGGCGCTCGATCCTCGGCCGGAGATCCGCGCGGACCTCCTCCGCAATCCGCTTCCCGTCGATCAGGTCGCCCACGGCGTCGCCTCCCCGGCAGGTAACGGGACGACTCCTTTAAGGACTTGAGCGCCCGAACTCCGCCGCTTCGCCCCGTGTGGCAGCCGTTTGTACGACCGAAGAGTCGTTTGTCTGACACTTTTGTCAAGGAGGAAAACGCTTAAGATGTCTGACGTTTGTCACCTCCACGCGGATGCACTCGAACGATTGGTCTCGTTCCCTTACGGAACGTCAGCGCGAGGTCCTCGCAATCGTCGTCGAGAACAAGGTGTACAAGAACCGCGACTCGAAGATCACGGACCTCGCGGTCCAGATGGGCATTGCGCCTTCGGCCGTCGCGAAGCACCTCCTGGAAATCGAGAAGACCGCTCTCCTCAACGTGACGGTGACTCCGTCCGAGCAGGGGAAGCGCGTGTACGAGCGGCTCCAGTTCGAGCCGCGGCCCGAGCGGCGACAGACGTCCGAGGTCCTGGGGCCTGACAAGGTCGACGTCCTGCACTTCCTCCGGGACCATCCCGACGCGACGGCAACGGAGGTGTCGCTGGAACTGACCCTGTCCGAGTACACCGCGTTGAACAGCCTGAGGGTTCTGACGGCGGTGAGCCTCGTCACGAAACAGAGGGGCCCCGCGATCCGACGGGGCGTGCCTCCGTACGTGTATCGTTTGACGCCTCACGGCCAGGCCGTGCACGACCGGCTCCAGACCACGGAAGCCGTAAGGGAGATGTAGCGCTCCAGCCCTTGGCCGCACGACGTGTACGATGCGCTCGTGGTGGGCGCGGGACCTGCTGGAGGCATGGCCGCGCGGGAACTCGCCCGGGCGGGCCATCGAACCCTGATCGTCGACAAGAAGAAGGTCCTCGGGGAACCTGTCCAGTGCGCGGAAGGAGTGAGCCGGTTCGGGCTCGAGTCGAACGGAATCCGGCCCCGGGACGAGTGGGTGGCCCAGAGCATCGCCGGCGCGCGGTGCGTCCTCCCGAACGGCACGTCGTTCCTCATCACGCAGCAGCCCGGGTATGCGATCGATCGGCCGCGCTTCGACCGGTGGATCGTCCAACAAGCGGTCGACGACGGGGCCGAGCTCCGGACCTCGACGAAGGTGACGGAGATTGCTCCGCACGACGGCGGGTGGCGGGTCCAGACCAACGGGACGTCGGTCGACACGCGAATCGTGATCGCCGCGGACGGCCCGACGACCGGTCTCGCGAAGGCGCTCGGCCTCGTAGGCCGGCATGAACTGATCCGGGCGTACGAGTTCCGGTTCCGGCGGACGGACGTGCGCCTCGACGACCCCGAGCGGTTCCTTCTGTTCGTCGGCAAGAGGTACGATGGCGGCTACGCCTGGGTCTTCCCGAAGGGCGACGCGGTGAACGTCGGGGCGGGCGGGCATGTCGACGCGCACGCAGCCGCCGTGGCCTTCTGCCGACACCAGGGGTACGACCCGGCGCTCCGGGATGCGACGATCGCCGGCACGATCCCGTACCGCTTCGAGTTGTCCTCGTATGCGGTCCCGGGATTCGCGGTCGCAGGCGACGCCGCGGGGGTGACGAACTCGATGAATGGCGCCGGAATCCATCCGGGCCTGTTTTCCGGTCGGCTCGCGGGGTTCTACGCCGGGGTCGCACTCGCCACGGAGGACCCCGCGGCGATCGTGGGCTACGACCGAGTGCTCCGGGCCTCGCCGTTTCTCGATCCGCTACTCTTCTGGATGATCGAGCGGATCCGGACCTGGGACGATCGCCTCCTCAACGCGGTGGGGGAGGAAATTGACGGGCTCTCTTGGCGAGCGGTCGACCTCCGTCTTGCGCTTTCGACGATCCTGCGGCACCCGAGCCTTGCGCTCCACGCGCGCGAATTCTACCGCATGTTCCGTGCCCTCGAACTGTGCGAGCGGTACGGCTGGTGACGCTCGGACGACATTGTCGTCCAGAGGCTGCAGTCCGAAACCCTGCGTCTCGGGAAACGCTAAATAACCTCGCGGCGTCCCCGAGCCGGTCTATGGTCTCCGGGGGGAAGTCGCTTCGAGTCGGCAGCCGGCTCGAATGGGTTTTGGAGAACGGCTACTTCGCCGTGACGACGGAAATCGCCCCGCCCGCATCCGCGAGCCCGGACGACATCCGTGCGTTCGCCGCCTTGTTCCGGGGGGTCGCCGACGCGGTCAACGTGACGGACTGCCAGCGGGCCCTCGTCAAGATCTCGTCGTTCGCCGGCTCCATCCTCGCGATGCAGGAAGGCGTCGAACCGATCATGCAGATGGTGCTCCGCGATCGGAACCGGATCGCGCTCCAGGCGGACCTCCTCGGGGCCGCGGCTCTGGGCGTCCGCGCGATCCTCTGCCTCCGGGGGGACGATCCGAAGGTGGGCAACGAGAAGGACGCGACCGGGGTGTTCGACCTGAATACGGAGGAGATGATCGGGATGTTTCGGACCCTGCGGGACACGGGGACCCTTCGGGGAGGCGACAAGGTGGACGTTCCCCCGAATTTCCTCATCGGTGCGGCGGCGAACCCCCTCGGCGGGAACCTCGAGCAGTCCTTCGCGAACCTCCGGGGGAAAGTCACCGCCGGAGCGGACTTCATCCAGACGCAGGCGATCTACGACGTGGACGCGTTCGAGGAGTGGATGCGTCTCGTCCGGAAGGAGTGGCTCCACGAGAAGGTCCACATCCTCGCAGGGGTGATCCCGCTCCGGTCCCCGAAGATGGCCCATTTCCTCGCGGAGAAAGTGCCGGGGATCGTGATCCCCAAGTTCATCATGGAGCGCATGGAGACCGCGCCGGATCCGAAGGCGGAAGGCATGAGCATCGCCCTTCGAACGATCAAAGCACTCCGGAAGGTGGAGGGCGTCCGGGGCGTGCACATCATGGCGATCAACTGGGACGAGATCGTCCCGATCCTCGCCAAGGAGGCGGGGCTTCTCCCGCGACCCGCGATGCCCCCGAGCCCCCTGTAGACGGCCGAGACGCGGCGCACGAGACACCCCGGCGCAAGTTTAATCCGACACGACCGATACGGACGCGGTAACACGGATGGTTTCCGCGGGCCGGGCCCTCCTCAGCGTCGCCGACAAGGAAGGCCTCGTCGACTTCGCGCGAGGCCTGCACGACCACGGCCACGAGCTCATCGCGACAGAGGGGACGGCGAGCCTTCTGCAGGAGGCCGGGATCCCCGTCACGACGGTCGCGGATTACACGGGCTTGCACGAAGGTCTCGGGGGACGCGTGAAGACCCTTCATCCAAGAATCTTCGCAGGAATCCTCGCGCCGCGGGGCGATGAGAGCGAGCTCAAGGATCTCGGTGCGAAGGCGATCGACTTCGTCGTCGCGAACCTCTATCCCTTCGAGTCTGTCGTCGCGAAACCTCGAATCGATCACGCGGACGCGATCGAGAACATCGACATCGGCGGCGTCTCCCTGATCCGGGCCGCGGCGAAGAACTCCGCCCGGGTGACCGTCGTCGTCCGGCCCTCCAGGTATGTGGGCGTGCTCGACGCCCTCAAAGAGTTCGGACAGGTCCCTCCGAAACTGCGCGAAGGACTGGCCCTCGAGGCGTTCGAGTACACCTCCCGCTACGACGCGGCGATCTACAACTACCTCGCAGGGCGATCCGGTCGCGGCTTCCCTCCGGCACTCCGTCTCGCGTACGAGAAGGTGACGGACCTGCGGTACGGGGAGAACCCATACCAGGAGGCGGCCCTCTACCGCGAACCCTTCCCCCACGCGTCCGCTGCGACCGCGGAGAAGCTGCAGGGGAAGGATCTGTCGTACAACAACCTCATCGACCTGGATGCGGCGCTCCGAGTCGTGTCCCAGTTCGAGGGTCCCGCCGCGGTCGTGATCAAGCACACGAACCCATGCGGGGCCGCCCTCGGCAGAACCCTGGCGGGCGCCTATCGGGCCGCGCACGACGCGGATCCCATCTCTGCGTACGGGGGGGTCGTGGGGCTGAATCGGCCGGTCGACGTCGAGACAGCGAAAGGGATGAAAGGGGACGCCCTCGACGCGGTGATCGCTCCGGAGTACGACCCGGCAGCGCTCGACATCCTGAAGGCGAAGAAGAAGGGCGCGTTCCTCATCCTTCGCACGCGCGGGGACCTCGTGCGGGACCACGGGACCGACATGGTCCGGGTCCTCGGCGGGCTCCTGCTCCAGACCACGGAGTTCCCGACGCCCGACCCGAAGTCGTTCCGCGTCGTCACGAAGGCGGTGCCGACCGACGCGCAGACTCGAGACATCCTCTTCGGAATCCGATTGTCCCGGTTCGTGAAGTCGAACTCGATCGTCCTCGTCCACGAGGGAGGGACCGTGGGCATCGGCGCGGGACAGATGAGCCGGGTCGACGCGTGCGCGATTGCGGCCCAGAAGGCGGGGGTCCGAGCACGCGGAAGCGTCGCGGTGAGCGACGCGTACTTCCCCTTCCGGGACGGACTCGATACGCTCGCCAGGGCCGGGGTTGCGGTCGTTGCGCAGCCGGGCGGGTCGATGCGAGATGCGGAGGTCATCGCCTCAGCCGAGGAACACGGGGTTTCGATGGTCTTCACCGGGACGCGCCTCTTCCGCCATTGAGGGGGACGATGTCTCGCCTCCGCGTCGGGGTGCTCGCCTCGGGTCGAGGAACGGACTTCCAGAGCCTCGTCGACGCGCGTGACCGGAAGGAGTTGAACGTCGATCTCGCAGTCCTGGTGTGCAACGTGCCCGGGGCGCCCGTGCTCGAGCGGGCGAGCCGAGCCGAGGTTCCCGCCTTCGTCATCGACCACCGACCCTTCGGCAAGGATCGCGTGGGTTTCGAGAAGGAGGTCGTCCGGGTCCTACGCGCCGAGCGCACCGATCTCGTCGTGTTCGCAGGCTTCATGCGCCTCGTGACGGAGTACTTCGTGAGCGAGTTCCCGTGGCGGGTCATCAACATCCACCCGTCCCTGCTGCCCTCCTTCCCGGGGACGAACGCGCAGAGGGATGCGATCGAGTACGGGGCGAAGGTGTCCGGGTGCACGGTCCATTTCGTGGACACCTCCGTGGACGGCGGGCCGATCCTCCTCCAGAGGGCCGTCCCGGTCAACGACGACGACACGGAGGAGACCCTCGCCGCGCGAATCCTCGACGAGGAACATGTCGCGCTTCCCCTCGCGGTCCGACTCTTCGCGGAGGGACGCGTCAGAATCGAAGGACGGCGCGTTCGGATCGACACCAAGGACTTGGACGTCCCCGGGGTCGGCTGATTCGCAAGGGTTCCTGACAAAGCGCGAAGAAGAGAAAAAGGGTAAGGCCGTCCCCTCGGAAGCAAAACACCGAGGGACGGCCTCGTTGTGGAGGGATGCTTGAACCTCGAAAACGGGCCGTGGTATTTCAAGGTTCGTTAAAGGGGCTGGCAACGTGCCGTTCCGACAAGATTCGGACCGACCGGAGCCCGGGAACCGCCGTCCGAGAGAGAATTCCGCAAACCTTATGTCGCGGTCGTCCGGTTCGACGGACCGGCTTCGGATGAAAGGGGTCGGCAAGTTCGGGGAAGTCCTCGCGGCGGAGAAGGGGAAGGTGAGCTACGACGAGCTTGCCGTGCGTCTCGAGAAGATCATCCGCTCCGGTAGCCGGCGAAAGGCGATCATGGAGTTCGTGTGCCGCGAGCTCCGGAAGGTGCCGCACTACTCCTGGGTGGGCATCTACGCCGTGGAGGGTACGGACCTCGTCCTCGAGGCGTGGTCGGGCCCGAGCGCGACACAACACACGCGGATTCCGTCGGGAGAGGGGATCTGCGGCGCTGCGGTCGAGGAAAAGTCCACAATCGTCGTGCCCGACGTGAGCAAGGACCCAAGATATCTGCCATGCTTCCTCAACACGCAGTCCGAAATTGTCGTCCCCGTGATGAAAGACGGGTCGGCGGTCGCGGAGATTGACATCGACTCGGAGCGACTCGACGCGTTCAGCCCGACGGACCGCGCGTTCCTCGAGAGCGTATCGGAAGAGCTCGCCTCGATCGTGTGATGGTACCTTTTCGACGAATGTCCAACAACCCTTATCCCCACACGAGGGTCGTCCGGTGATTACTCGAATGTCGCGAGGAGGTGCGAAGAGACAATGGAGAAAACGGCTTGGATGGGCGTGATCGCCTCGGTCCTCGTCCTCGGAACTGCTGCGGGCGCCGGAGTGCCAGCGCTTCTCGGCGCCGATGCGAGCGGCCATCCGTCCCACGAGATGAACGGAGTGCCTCCGGGCCCTCCGGCATGGCTCGGCGACGAAGCGCCGTACGGTCCCGCGGAGTGGCTCAACGAGTCCGCTCCGTACGGACCGCCGACGTGGCTCGAGCTGCCGAACGCCACCGAAGACGGCGACGCCCCATAATCCGGGACGCGCCGTCCTTTCCTTCTTTTGAGGGTCCTCTTCTGGTCAAACCCGGAACTCGCCCCACACCCGAATGAACGTATCCACCTGGTCGGCCGTCGCGAGCTCATACGTGGTCATGAGTCGAGCGACGGCTTTGGGGTCGCCGACCTTGTAACCGCGATCGGCCCCTTCGACCCGCTCGAGGACCCCCGTCGCATGCATCTTCTTGAGGTGGTGGGACAGGGTCGAAGGGGACACCGGGACCTTCGTCAGGATCTCCTTGTGCGTCGCGGATTCTCGTTCCATGAGGAACGCAAGGATCTTTAGGGGCACCGGCTGCCGGAGGAACGCAAGGAGTCTCTTCTGGACGTCCGTGAGGGCCGGCTTCGCGTCGACGTCTCCCGGCAAGGATCGAGGATAGTATCTCTTGTACTCCCCGTCCATCGTTGCGGAGAGCAGGTCGTGCTTCTCGAGGAACCGAAGGTGGTAGTCCGCGAGGGTGATCGACAGATCGAGAGCGCGCGCGATCTCCCGAAGGTGGAATCCCGGGTTTCTCCGCACGAACTCGTAGAGACTTCGCCGCGTCGTGACGGCCAGGACGTCCTCGTCCATGGGCATCCCGCGGCGCTCAGCGCCGCAGCGTGAACCCGTAGAACAGGACGAGGATCGCGAGGTCGAAGGCACCCCAGACGACGATAAGGGTCGAGAGAGCGATGGGAGGGAAAAAGAGGGCCGCAATGAGGACGAGAGCCTTCACAAAGAAAATCCCGAACGCGATTCCCAGGAATACGAGTTGCACGTCTCGGGTGCGACGCCACGCGAGCGTCGCGATGAACGTCAGGGTCAGGGCGAGGACCATGACCGCAGCGACGATCACGTTCTCGACGGCGACCACGGAATCACCGGGGCCCGGTAACGGGCGGCGATGTTAAGGTTTCCCCTCAGTCCTTTCGCCGCCGTCGCTTCGCGAGGATCATCGACGCGCCGACAATCGTCGCGACCGCGACAAACGACGACACGAATACGACAGCGTCGCCAAGGGGGACCGGCGGCCGGATCAGGTCCTTGAAGGCCTGGCTCACGACTCCCAACGTGGACACGTGGTAGACTGTCTGCTCCCTCGTGAGCCCGGCGGGGTACATCATGTACATCCGGTAAGGCCCCTGGGCGCCCTCGGGGACCGTCATGTTCGTCAAGCCCTGCGTACCGTTCACCGTGGCCTCGTTTGCCCACGAGAAGAACACAGTCGAGGGAGTCCCGGCGGGGCCGCCGGTCACGTTAATCCAACTCTCGTCGACGCTGAACCTGTTTCTCACGTCCCAGGGCAGGCCGCCGAAGATCATGTTATCGTCCGTGTCGACGGCGAGCTCGAGGCCCACCCGCGCCTCCGTGGAGGACAGCGTGTGGTTCGCCCAGAGGTCGAGTTTCACTTCCATGGGCGTCAGGATCTTGTCCTGCGCGACACGGAGGAACCGCTGCGCAACCACGAGGGTCAGCGTAACGCCACCGTCGTTGCTTCGAATCCGGAACCCGGCGACGTTCCCGCCGTCGGCGCTCGACGCGTTCCATCCTTCCACGGGCCTCGCGCCGAATCCACCGGAGCCAAGTGTGAGGACTGGAGTCACTTCCCCCGGGTCGACTGCACCGTTCTGAACGGAATCGCGCCACTCCACCAGGTTCATGATTTCGAGGGAATAGCGGGCTGCGACGCGCCCGGACGACGCGACCGGATAGTACTCCACGTCGAACTCGCCCTCCTCGTATCGGACGCGGAACTTGTCGTCGACCTCCGCACCGACGGACTGACTCGTGACGGAAAGACTGAACGGCGGGCTTGGGGGCTTGGGGAATGTCACGATGTCCAGGGTGCGTGCCGTCGCGTCTTCGATCTCATCCGGGATCTCATCCCCGTCCGAATCCCCCGCGATCGCGGTGCCCGACGCGAACACGAGCGCGGAGGCGGCCGTGACGGCGAAGAGCCAAGGGCGGACCCGGAGGCGGAGGAAGCGGAGGCGCAACGGCATTCGATTTCGAGGACCCTATAAAGACGTTATTCTACGCTTTTCGAAGCTCGGGAGCCCCCGGGGCCGAGCCTGACCCCTCGGCGGCGGTTCCGTGAATAGCGACGCACCGTCACTCGCGCACGACTTCGGCGAAGGCCATACGACGGTGAACGCGGGTGATCCGGACCTTCACCTGATCGCCGATCTTGGTTCCCGGCACGAACACGACAAAGTTCTGGATCCGCGCCAGTCCGTCGCCCTCCCGCCCGATGTCCTCAATCTTGGCCTCGTAGACCTTCCCCTCTTCGACGGGGGTGCTCGACGGTCGGAAGCCAGAGCCGCTGTACGACATCCGCTGCTCCATCCGGCGACCGCGCGTCGCCGACACGGTTCGAATCCAAGTGTGCGTATTTAATGATGAGGGCTGGCCGCTAGGTCCCCTTAGGCGTCCCGACGTCATAGTCCGGCTCGACGGCGCGCGTGAGCCGCAGGGACAGAATCAGCATCACGATCCCGACGATGAGGACGATGAGGCCCACCGCGGAGACGAGTCGGTTCACCGAGCCGAACACTTCAAACGCGGTGAACTCCTGGAACGGGATGCGAAGCACGTCGTGGACCCACGAGCCCAGGGCGATGCCGGGTCCACCGAAGAAGATGAGCGCGACACCCGCGTAGAACAAGATCTTCTCGCGGAACCCCCGCTTCTTTGCAACGGGCTTCTCCGGTTCCTTGGCGGGAACCTCGACCTCGGTCGTCTCCGCGGAGAACATCTCCCCGCAGCGCGGGCACTCCGTCGCTTCGAGAGAGACCTCGGCGCCGCAGCTCGGGCACTCCGCGATCGTCGCGGGCTCCTGAATCTGCATCGTCGGGTACCGTGCGCCCTCCCGCGCATATAGTCGTTTTGGCTTCCTTATCTGATCTGAAAACGAGGTCTGTCGGGTGACCTCGGCCTGCGGACTACGGCTGGGTTCCCAGGGCTCACACGGCCGTCTTCGGCTTCACGAGCCAGGGGACGTGAACCTGACCCACGAGGTCGCGCCACTCCGCGGGCAAGGGCTTGCCCTCGTCGTCGCGGCGGTACCAGTCGTGGACGTGGTCGATCTTCACGTCCTTGCCCGTGACCGTGACCATGAGCGCGTTGCGGACGCTCGCGGCGGCTTCCGCGGCCACCTCGTTCTCGAAGACCGCGGCGTACGGAGTCTGGGACATCCACCAGAGCACGAGGTAGTACGTCTTCTTCGCGGCTGCCCGTGTCCGCTTCGGCTTCATCTCGATGCGGGTTGCCTCTGCCGGATTCCCGGCGAGATGTTACGACGAGGCTCGAAGGATAAAGGACTTCTCGGACGGTTCTCGGAAACGAGAATTAAGTACTTCAGTCTTCGAACCAGACCCCGCACGCGCAGCGCAGGGCATCCGAGGACACGGGAGACCCGCAGCGGGGACACGAATAGCTCAGATGGGGCGATTCCTCGAAGCGCACTCCGCACACGGGACAGGCCCTGTCGAGGGTGGGGACGCGGGAGTCGCACTCGGGGCAGGGGAACGTCGCCTCGGACGCCGCGAACCGAACGCCGCACGCACAGCTGCGGGCGTCTTCCTCGACGAATCGGCCGCACGAGGGACATTGGAACATGGTCGTCTGGGCGGGGTCGAGCTGCAGGCGCTGGACGCTCGTCGAGATGTCGTGAACGCGGCCGAGATCGCGGAGGAGATCCGCAAGGGTCCGGGACGGGGTCGCGCTCGTCTCGAGGGGAGTCCTTCGCCGCGGAGCCGTGCTTATCCGGCTGATTGAGTACTCGCCGCCCGTGCCGCCCGCGAAGGCGGCGCCGCAGTTCTGGCATCGGTCCTCCGAGTAGGGGGTCATGCGGCGGCAACTCCAGCAGAGGATGCCCGGGGCCGGTCGGTCCGTGGAACGCGTCTCGCGGACCGGTGCGGCCACGCCTTGTCCTTCCGGCAACGGGACACTCCCTGATTGGTCCCGCATATGGAGTCCGCGCCGAATAAGCGATATCACGAAACTGGTCGGGCCTGATAATCAACCCTGAGAGACCCCGGCCCGGAAGGACCTGTGGAAAACCTCGAATGGTTTAAGTGAACCAGCCCCTTGCGTGCCGTCCGCGATGGCCCGCATCCTTGTGTGCGTCGCTTGGCCGTACGCCTCCGGACCGAGGCACATCGGTCACGCCGCCGCGACGTTCATCCCCGCGGACGTGTGCGCCCGCTACCACCGGCTGAAGGGCGACGAGGTCCTCGTCGTCGGCGGGACCGACATGCACGGGACCCCGACGATGGTCCGGGCGGACGAGGAGGGGGTCCCTGTGAGCGCCGTCTCGGAACGCTACCACGCCCTCCACGCGAAGAACATCGAACGGCTCGGGGTGCGGTACGACTTGTACTGGAACACGGCGGACCCCAGGCACAAGGCGTGGGTCCAGGAGATCTTCCAAACCCTTCACGCGAAAGGGCACATCTACGAGGCCACGATGGTGTCCCCGTACTGCGCGACGGGGGAGCACTTCCTCCCGGACCGGTACGTCGAGGGCCGCTGTCCGAACTGCGGGAACCCTCGTGCGCGCGGCGATCAGTGCGATGCGTGCGGCCGCCTCTGGGACCCCTTCGAGCTAATCGAGCCCCGCTGCCGGGTCCACGGAACCCCGCCCGCGCCGAAAGAGACGAACCACGCGTTCTTCCGGCTCAGCGCGTTCCAAGAGCGCCTCGCCCGATGGATGGCAAGCGGCAAGGATCACTGGCGCCACCCCGTCGTCGGCGAGGCGAGCCGCTGGCTCAAGGAAGGCCTCCGAGACCGGCCCGTCACGAGGGACCTTGACTGGGGCATCGAGGTTCCTCTTCCCGGGTTCGAGACGAAACGGATCTACGTGTGGTTCGAAGCGGTCATGGGGTACTTGACCGCCACGAAGGAGTGGTATCGCCGCGCGGGCAAGCCGGACGGCTGGAAGGACTTCTGGCACGACCCCGAGGCCCGCCACTACTATTTCATCGGGAAGGACAACATCGTGTGGCACTGCATCGTCTGGCCCGCGATCCTGATGGGCACGGACGAGAACCTGACCCTGCCGTACGATGTACCGGCGACGCAGTTCATGAACATCTCCGGGGAGCGGATGAGCGCGGGACACGGTCGGGGCGTCTGGCTTCCCGACCTCCTCGAGCGGTTCGATTCGGACCAGATCCGGTACTATTGCCTTGCGACGATGCCCGAGGCGAAAGACACGGAGTTCGCCTGGGAGGACTTCGCGAAGCGGAACAACAGCGAACTCCTCGCGGTGTACGGAAACTTCGCGCATCGCGCCCTCACGTTCGCGGAGAAGAACTTCGGTTCGCGGGTGCCGCCGCCGGGATTCCTCGATGCGACGGACCGCGCGATGATCCGCGGAATCGAGGACCAGTGGAATAAGGTCGGCCAGAACCTCGAGTACGTCCATCTCAAGGACGCCGTGCGGGAGGCGATCCACCTCGCGCGACTCGGGAACCAGTACTTCGACCAGAAGGCGCCGTGGGATCTGCTGAAAAAGGACCGGGCCGCGTGCGGGACGGCGATCCACGTCGCCCTTCGGGTCTCGAGAGCCCTTGCGATCCTCATGGCGCCGTTCCTCCCGGCGAGTTCCGCACGGCTCTGGTTCGCGCTCGGCTACGACACGGACACCCAGGACGCCCGGTGGTCCGACGCGCTCGAGGATCTCCCGGAAGGTCAAACGCTCCGGGTCGGGAAGCCCCTGTTCGCGAAGATCGACCTCGACGCAGGGGGCGCGGGCCCCGCGGACCGGTTCGATGTCCGCGTCGCGAGGATCGTGGACGTGAAGGAGCACCCGAACGCGGACAAGCTGTACGTCCTCCAGGTGGACCTCGGGGACGAGCGGCGCCAGATCGTCGCCGGAATCCGGGAACAATACAGCGCCTCCGACTTGGTCGGCCGGGGAGTCGCGCTCCTCGTGAACCTGGAACCCGCGATGCTTCGGGGAATCCCGAGCGCGGGCATGTTGCTCGCGGGCGAGGACGAAAAGGACGTCGGACTCGTGCTCGTGCCCCACGACGCGGTCCTTGGGAGCCAGATCCTCGGCGTGCGAGGGGCCGCGAGGCTGCCGTTCTCCGAGTTCCAGAAATTCCGACTCCAGGTCGGCCAGGGCGGTGTCGTATGGTTCCTCGGAACCTCCGGCGAGGTCCGGATCCCTCTTCGGGCGGGAGCCGCAGACCTCACGGTCGACAAAGGACTGAAGGAAGGCACTCGGGTCCACTGAGTCATCCGCCCGCGGCGACCGCCACCCCGAACGCGACGACGCGGAGCGCGAGGGCCAGAACGAGCGCACGGGCGATCGGTTCGAGATCCGCCATCACGTCGTCCAGCCGAACACCGCTCATCGTCGGGGTCCCGGAGGCGACGATCCTCGTCCCCTCCGTGATCGTGAAGTGGCCCCATAACATACGCCCGACGGCATACCGCCGCCCCCTCCACTCAAAGGATGTCCTCCTCCATCGGAACCTGATGTCGAGGGTCCCGTCGATCGTCACGACGGAGATCCGGTCCCGCAGCCCGTCGTAGAGGACCCGTCCCACTTCGGACCCCCCGGGCAGGGGGAGGGAACGCCATCCGCCGCTCTCCCGCCGAACCGCGATCGGTATCCCTCGGTCGAGGACGGTGTCCCGCAGGAGTCCGATGCGGGCTTCGAGGACCATCTGGACCGCAACGGCCCCAGGGACGTCAAGCCGTCGTCGGGCCGCCGCCGCAAGACTTTAGAACGAGGGGCCTTTCTGCGAGCGCTTTCATGCGCCTCGACCTGCACAGCCACACGAAATTCAGCCCCGACTCTCGGACCGAGCCGCGGGAGCTCGTCGCCGCCGCACGCCGGCTCGGGCTCGATGGACTTGCCATCACGGACCACAATGCGGTGGCGGGAATCGAGGCCGCCCGTGACGCCGCCGCGCCGGGCTTCCTCCTCATTCCCGGCACGGAGGTCTCGACACACGATGGCCATGTCCTCGCCCTCGGGGTCCGAGAGACGGTCCCGCGGAGCCTGCCCGTCTCAGAGACAATCGATCGCATCGTCGCGCTCGGCGGCGTACCGGTTGCGGCCCATCCGTACCGGTTCTGGTCCGGCCTCGGGGAGGCATCCACGATCCGCGCGCGCTTCCCGGCCTACGAGACCGCGAACGCGCGGACCCTCCGGCGGGGGAACGTCCGAGCGCAAATCCTCGCGCAGGCCCAAATCGTTGGGGTGACCGGCGGGAGCGATGCACATTTCCTCGACGAAATCGGGGGCGCAATCACGTTCATCGACGAGGGCGTGACGGACGTCGACTCGGTATTGGAGGCCATCGTGCACGCGAGGACGCGAGCGCAGGGGTCCGGTCGAGGAGCAGGGGGGACGGTCCGATACGTCACGAAGTGCGTCGGAGAATGGTTCCTCCGCGGCATGCGTCGGATTTGACCTAGAGGTATTCCTCAATCCGTCTCGCGTACTTCTCCAGGTTCTGTCGTAGTTGGACGAGGTCCTTGTCCTTGGGGGTGCGGACGACGAAGAGGGCCTTCGAGCCGTGGTTGATGATGACGAGCCGACTCGTCTCCATGTTGATGACGACGCTGTCGAGGCGCTCCTTGAGCTCGGACCGAGCGGTCTCTGCCGCCCCCAGGATGATCGCGAACATCGCGACGAAGGTGTCCGAATGAGCACCCTGCGGGACGTTCCCTGCGATGTGCGCGCCGCTGTGCGACACCAAGACGACGTCGTCGACGCCGGCGTCCTTCTCGATCTCGTGGAGGATGGACTCGATCGCAACGGGGTCCGACATGGTTGGTTCCTGACCTCTGGAAGAAGGCGGGTCGCCCCTATTGCATGGAAGCGGAATTAATACCTTTCCGTCCGAGTGCCCGCATCGGAGAACCGGACTCAGAGACCTTTCATGAGTTCGTACATCGCGACGACCGAATCCACGGCGCGGGCCGCGTTGCGGATCCGTTCGATCGCCTGCTCGTCCGTTACGCCTGGCCCCGTGATCCCGAGCCCGACAGGCTTCGATTCCCTCAATCCGAGTTCCAGCAAGGCAGGGCAGACGGCGGCCATGATCGCCTCGTCGTGCAGGGTCTCCCCTTTAATCACCGCGCCGATCGCGACCACGGCGTCCACATCGTCCCGCCGAAGGAGTGCCTGGACCGCGAGCGGAATCTCGAACGCCCCCGGGACGCGGACGACCGTCGAGACGCGGACGTTCCGATCCTTCGCCTGCTCGAGCGCGCTTTCCACCATCCGATCCGTGACCTCGGCGTTGAACTGGGCGGCGACGATCGCGAGCCTCATACCACCCGCTCCTTCAGGGGCCCCGCGTCGGGGAAGCCTTCCCTCTGTCCCGTGCCCGCGCGCGCCCGAATCGCCTCCGGCCGGAAGAGGAGATCGTACGCGTTCATCGCGTGCTCGCGTGTCCGCCGATCGAAGAGCCATGCGAGTCGAGGCTCGTCGTCGGCCTCCTCCTCATGGACCATCACCCCGAGGATGTGCCTTCCCACCCGAGCCTGCACGGACTGGAGACCGAAGTCGGCGGCGAGGGCACAGTCCTTGTCCACTTTCTCCCGACCGACCATGCCGAGGGCGATCACGAGGTCGCACCCGCGGTCGAAAAGGATCCGCGCGCCCGCGGCAAGGTCCTTGATTCCCGGGACTGTGTACCGGTCCACCGTGAAGCCGCCCCCCTGCGCCCGCAGTTCGTCGATGGCCGCCGCGGCCATGTCGTAGCGCGCGAAGCTCGTGTCGACGATCCCGATCCGTTTCAGCGGCGTCGCGCCGGTCCGACGCGCCTTCCCCCGCGCGTGGGACGCCGCCGCGCCGCGGCGGGCCTCTCTTGCTCTCGGAGCCACTCCCCGACCCTCCTCACGATCTTCCGCGTCCCGTCCAGGTCCCCCTCGAACCTCGGAAGCCGGACGATCTTGATCCGGAGGCCACGCTTCCGAGCCTCGTCCTGGATGTGGTCCTCGTTGTGGGCCTGGTCGAATCCGAGGACGATGACGTCCGGCCGGAGCTCCGGAAGGATGTCGTAGATGTTCCCCTCGAGGCCGAGGATCGCCCGGTCGACAGACTTGAGCGCGGCAACCATCTTGACGCGGGAGGCCTCGGAGTTGATCGGTTCGTGCTTGACCCGCCGGGCCGTGCTGTCCCGCGCCACGACAACGACGAGCTCGTCCCCAAGTTTCCGCGCCTCCGAGAGGAAGGAGACGTGACCGGGATGAAGGAGATCGAAGACCCCCGTCGCCATTACCCGGACCATGCGCGCCACGCTCGGACGATGTCCTGCCCTTCGAGGAAGACGAGATTTCGCGCGCGCGCATATGCCTTTGCATCTTCCTTCGAGCGGGCGCGGCCGTCGTCCGACATCATCTCGCACAGCGTGACGCTCGGGACGAGCCGCGCAAGGATTGCAAGGGCCGTGCCCAGTTCTGTGTGTCCGCGGCGGGCTTCGAGGAGCGGCTCCGCCGAGTTCAGGAGGGGCACGTGCCCGGGCGAACGGAACTCCTGCGCGAACGCCCGTGACGCCCATCCGTTCTCGCGGCGCAGCGCCTCTCGCGCGAGGGTCGCGAACCGTCCGATCGTCAGGGCTCGGTCCCGGTCCGTCACACCGGTGAACGTGTCCCGGTGGTTGATCGAAATCGAGAACGCGCTGTGCCGATCGTATCGCAGGTCCTCCCGGGACACATCGAGGAGGAGGGGGTGCTCGCGGGCCGCGGACTTCAGGATGTCCGCCATGAACGGGAGACCGAGTCGCTCGCGGACGGTCCCGGCGACCGTCGTGCAGATGAGACCGCCCGCGTCCTTGCGCATCGTCCGGACCGCCTCGGGGGTCATGAACTCGCTCGCGACGACGAGATCGGTCTCTTCCTCCCGGCCGTCCGCGTCGTAGAGGAGCACGAACTCCCCGCGCCGGATGGACTCCATCGCCCGGGTCAGGTCATCCACGGGAACGGGGACGGGTCCGAATTATTTCAACGTTTTTGTAGTTACCAATTTCATGGTTATCGTTCGCGCGCAGACGGCTGTGTCGGAGGGCTTATGGAGGCCTGCTTCTTTCCGAGCCCGTTGCTCGAGCCGGAGGCGGTCGCTCGCATGGACCCGGGGGGGATGCGCGACATCATCAGGTCGCTTCCGGAGCAGCTTGCGGAGGGAGCTCGCCGCGCTCTGGGGACGCCCGCGGAACTCCGCGGGGCGCAGCGGATCTTCCTCGCGGGCATGGGCGGATCCGCGATCGCCGCGGACATCTTCGCGGCGTGGGTCGCGGAGCGGGCCCGCCTCCCGCTCCGGATCGTGCGCGACTACCGTCTGCCTCCGTCCGCGCAGGCGGGCGACGTCCTCGTGTCGATCAGCTACTCCGGGGACACGGAGGAGACGCTCGCCGCGACGTCGCACGGGCTCAAGTTGGGGTGCCGGCTCATCGCGATCACGTCGGGCGGTTCGCTCGCGAAGATCGCGCACGACGCGGGCGCCCAAGTCCTCGACGTGCCGACAGGATTGCCGCCGCGCGGCGCCTTCGGACATCTCTTCGGCGTGCTCCCGGGCGTCGCGGAGGACTGGATCTACGGCGACCTGCGAGGTGAGCTCGAGATGGCGATCGTTCACCTGAAAGCCCTCCGTGAGCAGTTCCGTCCCGAGGTCGGCCATCGGAAGAACCGGGCGAAACTCCTCGCGTCGAAGCTCCGGGGACGCGTGCCGATCGTGTACGGGGCCGGGCCCATGGCATCCGTCGCGATGCGGTGGCAGACCCAACTCAACGAGAACGCGAAGGTCCTCGCCTTCTCCTCCTCCTTTCCGGAGGCGGACCACAACGAGCTCGTCGGCTGGTGCAGCGACCCCCGGGCGAGGCGATTCGCGCCGGTCCTGCTCCGCGAGGCGGGCGAGAGTCCCGCCCTGAGACACCGCCTCGATGCGACCGCCGCGATGATGAGCTCGTACACGACGGTCCATCAAGTGACCGACGAGGACGACGCGCCGCTGGATCGCATGCTCGGGCTGTTGTATCTCGGGGACTACGTGAGTCTGTACCTGGCGGCCCTGCTCGGGGTCGACCCGCTGCCCGTCAGACCGATCGAGGAGCTCAAGGCGCGACTCGCGAGCCGACCGTGAAAAGGCGGAGCGCCGCGGGGGAGATTTGAACTCCCGAGGCCTCGCGGCCACCAGCTCTCCAGGCTGGCGCCCTACCGGGCTAGGCGACCGCGGCAACGAGTATCCGCGCGATTCTTTGCGGCGTATTAAACGTTGGCCGGCCGAAACCGGAGGACGCGAGGTCGTCTCACGACGCGGCGAACGCTCGTGCGGCCTCGACCCGCTCTCGCCCCGAGGGATGACTGTAAAGCAGCCACACCTCCCATCGCGTCGGGTGGGCCACCCCGAGGTTCTTGTCGTGGAGCTTCGCAATCGCGGACGCGAACGCGGCGGGCTTCGTCGTGAGCTCGAGCGCGAAGCGGTCCGCACGTCGCTCGCGACGCCGCGACCACCAAAGATCGATCGGGCTCGTTGCGAGGGAGAGGAGCCCGGCCCACAGGGCGAGGACGGGCAGTCCGCCGAGGTTCGTCCGGGATGCGAGCAGGAACGTACGGAACGTCAGGGCGTACAGGATGCCGACGGCGGCTGCCACACCGAGCGACACGGTCACCGTGTACACGAGGCCCGTGAACGGGTCGCGGAACTTCTCGTGGCCGAGTTCGTGGGCGAGAACCGCGTCGATCTCGTCATGACTGTAGTCCGACAGGAGCGTGTCTGTGACGACGATTCGGCGCGTCCGGCCGTGGCCCATGACGCCCGCGTTCGAGCGCCGGGTCTTCGCCGAGGCACCGAGTTCGTACACCCCGACGACCGGCACCCCGGCGGCGGTCGCGAGGGCCTCGATCCGAGAACGGAGGGAAGGATCCTGCACGGGCCTCGACCGGAAGAACATGGGCACGAGGAGGACCGGCGCCAGGATGCTGAGTCCGAACGCCGTGAGCGCGCCGAGGGCCCACGCCGCGAGCCACCACCAGTCGGGGGAGGTCGCGAGGAGCCAGAGAAGGACCTCGCCGCCGAGGACCGTTGCCCCGAGGCCCAGCACGAACCCCTTCCCCTGGTCTCGGAGCCAGGAGCCGCGCGTCCGGGACGACAGATCCGCTTCCACCTCCCAGCGGTACCCACTCACGTAGGCGAAGGGGAGCAGGAGGCCCGATCCGACGGAGTACAAGATCGTGATGAACGCGGCCGTCCGAGCCCAGGATGGCGCGGGGACTCCTTCAACCCAGGAATCCAGCATGCGGGAGCCTCCCGCGAGCAAGGCGACGAGGAAGCCGGCGAGGAGCGAGGCGCGGGCCCCGGCAAGCCACCGTCGCCGGGTCCGCAGTCGACGCGCGAAAGCCTGACGTTCCTGGTCGAACCCCCAGGCGTCCACGCCCACGAGGCTCACTTCCACAGCTTCGGGTACGTGCCCGGGTCCATGAGGACGCGGACCGTGTCCGCGGCGACGCCGGACTTGCCGACGACGATCTCGTCAGAGGTCATCGTCGCTTCGGCAAGGGCGACAGCCTCCTCCTTCCCCGTAAAGACGCCCACTCGCTGCGACCGGCGAATCCCGGGGGAGAGCTTCGCCACGCCCGGCACGGCGAGGTTCGCGCCGTGGCAGATCGCGTCGACCGCGGTGTCCTTCACGACGATTCGCGGAAGGTGGCCGAGGAGCCGCTCGTGCGGGACGAGGACCCGACGAATCTCGTCCTCGTCGCCGTTCTCTTTCCAGTACGCGAGCGCGTCGCGGAAGACCTGGAGCGGGCGCGCCTCCGCTTCCGTGAAAGTCGCGGCTCGAGTGCGCCGGAGGTCCACCAGGTTCGCACCGACTCCGAGGGCATCCCCGAGATCCACCGCGAGGGTCCTCACGTAGGTGCCCGATTCGCATCGGACACGGAACAGGACGTTCCGCCCCGATATCTCGAGAGGATCGAAATCGAATATGCGCCGCGTCCGTTGCTCGCGTTTCACGGCCGCCCGGACGGGCGGGGTCTGGTAGATCTCCCCGACGAAACGGGCGATCATGGCTCGGACCTTTCTCTCTTCGACGTCCTGGTGGAGCTGCATCACCCCGACGTACTCCTTGTCTCCCGACAGGACCGCCTCGATCCCCCTCGTCGCGTTCGCGAGGGCGACCGGAAGGACGCCCGTCACCCTCGGATCGAGCGTACCCGAATGCCCCGCGCGGGGAACGGCGAACATCTCCCGGACCCAGGCGCTCACCTGATGGGACGTCGGGCCCTGGGGCTTGTCGACGACTGCCACGCCAAGCCGGATTCGCGCCTCGATCGAACGTTCCTCAGGCCTCGTGCCATGCTTCGAGTCGCGGGTCTCGTGCAGGACGATGAGGTCGCTCATGCGGCAACCCGCGACCACACGAGCTCGACGATGTCCTCCGGCGCCTTTCCCGCCGAATCGACCACGAGATCGTAGGCGTTCGTATCACGCACCTCGATTCCGTAGATCGCCAGGTATCGGGTCCGCTCGGACCGCTCCCGGAAGGAAATCTCGGTTCGGGCCTCGTCGACCGTCTTCCCGTCCCGTCCCGCGACCCGATCCGCGCGGAGGTCCGCGGGCGCATCGATCCAGACCTTCAGGCACGGGACCCCGCGAAGGGCGAGGAGATGGCCTTGGATCCGACCGTCGACGATCACGTCCGACCCAAACGTGTCGTGTCGGAGCACGTCTTCGAGCACGCGGCGGTCCAGCTCGCGATCGATCGAGTGGTCACGCTCCGCCTCGCCGGAATACGCGACGATGTCCTTCCCGTGCGCGGCGGCCATCTGACGGAACATCGCGCCCGCCGACACGAGCACGTAGCCGTACCTCTCCGCGAATCGCTCCGCGACGGTCGTCTTCCCGCTCCCTGGCGTGCCTCCGATCACGACGATCATGGAGGGTCCTCAGGCCGCGTCGCCCGCCCCCGGGTGGAGGGACAGGCCCATGTCCTGGAGCTTCCTGCGGAAGCTCACGAACTTGAGGACGCGGGCGACGATCTGGCCGAACGGGATGGCGAGGAGGGAGTACAGCAGGAGCCACGACGGAAACACGTAGACGTCCGTAAGCAGCGTGTTTGAGGACCACGGGACCGCGATCCAATGGTTTCCGAGCTGCGCGAGACTCTGCTCGACGAATACCCGGACCCAGTTGAACACCACGATGAACATGAACCAGGTGAGGGCCATCGACTTCATCGGAGCGAACTGGAGATCCATCAGCTCCTTCTGCGACCCCCGATACATGTCCTGGAGCTTCTCCAGTTTCGCCTTGTTCCCCTTGCGGACCGCATCGAGGCGCTCTCTCTGCCACGCACGGAGCCACTTCTGGGTCCGGGCCTGGCGCACCCAGTCCGTGAAGTAGTGACGCAGGACCGACGAGATCGTCGTCGTCAGGAGGCCCGCGAGGAGGATCGTCAGCACGGGGAAGCCGCCGCCGAAGCCAATCACGGGCGCGAAGACGACGTTCGCCGCGACCGCGAAGCCCGCGGAGAGTCCCGGGTCGAACATCGTCCACAGCGCGAGGAGGAACAGGAAAATCATGATGAAACGGGACACGCTGGGCGTCTGCACGGTCGGTCGAGGCGCCTCCGTCGTCGCCGTTTCGTCCGCCACGGCTTCGCCAATGGGGCCGTTCCTATAAGAGTTTGTCAGCCGGGCGCGGCACGCGTTCAGCCGCCTTGGGGTGCGGAGGGTCCGCCGAGGGCGCTCTGGATCTTCTCTCCGAGACCTTCGTACTTCTCGGTGAGAGACTTCTCCTGCTTCTGCAGGGATTTCACGCGGATCGTCAGCGTCTCCTGGTGCTCCTCGAGCTCCTTCTTCAGGCTCTCGCGGTCGTCCTGCCGGACGAGGAGCATCCCGATGCTCTTGTACACGGGGGTCTTGGCTTCGATCTTGCCGAGCTCTTCGAGGGTGCCTTGGACCTCTCGGAGTTTCGCCTCGAGCTGGAGCCTCTGGCTCCCCAAGACCTGGAGCTGCTGCTGCAGGTTCTGATACTGGGCGATCTGGTTCTGGAGCTGCGGGGAGATCTCCTTCATGCCTTCGCCTCGGAATGGACGCGGGCCGCCACATCCGCCCATCGGAGGTACGAGTTGACGGCCGCCCGGAGGGCGCTCGTGTCCTCCGCCTCGATCTCGATGGACACCCGCCCGGCGCGGCCCCGCAACGCGACGCGGGCCTTCGGGACGTCTCGCCCCGCCTCGGGGCTCAAGGCCTGTCGAACGACGTCCGCCTGCGGGCCCTCCAATGTGATCGTCGCCCGATGCGTCATCGGGACTTCACGACCTTCTTCACGTTCGGGCGTTCCTTGTAGAAAATCTTCGAACCGCAACGCTCGCACTGAATCCCGACCGTGTTGATGTTCGTCCGGATCGGCTCGTAACAGACTCCGCACTTGTACACGTCAGGCCTCCTCCGGCTCCTTCGCTTCTTCGCCCGCCTCCTCGACGAGCGGGACCTCTCGCTTGAAGCTCGTCGTCACGACGGGCCGGTACGCGCCGCCGGCGAACACGGCGCCGCAATGGCGACATGCCCACACCCCCGACGAGCGCCTCTTCACGGCGACGTGCTGGCACGTCGGGCACACATACTTCTGTCTCAGACCCTCCTCGATCTCCTGGACGCGGCGCCGAATCCGCACGCCGTACCGAGGCCCGAAGCGGGCGACGACACCGACCTTTCGCGTGCGACGTGCCATGAGAATCCTCAGGGGTGAAGCAACGGGCGGATCGACGCTCCGACCTGCTGGCTGGTCTCGATAATCCTCTTGACTTCGTCGTAAGTGAAGCTTCCACTTAAGCCTTTTTGCATCGCGCGGATGTCTCCGTTCTCGTCCGTCGTCACGGTGAGCCGCGCGTCGGCCATCCGCTCCTCGTCGAGGCTCGGGTCCACGAGGAGCAGGTCCTTGATCTTCGCGGTCGTCACGCTCACGGGCCAGTGTTCCACGGGGAGTGCGAAGTCGTCCCCGAGTCCGTGCGTCTTCGCAGGCACGACCGTCGTCCCGAGGGCCGCCACGGCCCCGTACGACGCCGCATCGAACAGGTTCCCGTCGTAGTCGAGCACGTGGATGTCGATGAACATGATCCAGACCTTCTCCTTTGGGGTCACGACCAGCTTCGAGACATCGACCATCTTAGACTCCCGGATCCCGCGGTCGACGACCCGGGCGATTTCGATCGAGTCCGGCCTCGGCGGACCCGCCTCGAACGTCGGGCTCGCCATCGGGATCAGCTCGACGCTCGTGGACAAGACCCCGGAGTTCGGGGTGTCAGGATAGGGCACGCCGGGAGCCATCTTGACGCCCACGAGGACCTCCGTCGTGCCGAACTTCACGCGGGCACTCCCCTCCGCGGTCTTCACGTATCCCGTCTGGACGGAAAGTGGACGCGGCTCCGCAAGGGCCCGTCCGTCCGCGCGCTGCCCCGCCTTCGCGAGCCGGTACACGTACTGGCGCATGAGCTCCGAGACGATCTCTTCGCTCATGGGCCACCCGCCCCCCCGAGATCCATGTCGAACTCCGAATCGATCGAATCCGTCGACCCCTCCGGGCGCCCTTGCGCGGGGGCCACCGGCTCCTTGAGAATCTCCTCGAGGGTCGTCGAGTACCGCCGCTGCAGGGCGTCCCGCTGCATCTCGTAGATCTTCCGGGTCGCGTCGAGGGACAACCCCATCGCCTTCTGGAATTCGGCGTACGTCAGGTGGCCGTCCATCTGGAGCAGGACGAGGTCCCCCGTGCGCGGGACGACGGCCATGGGGCAGTCCGCCTCGCCGAAGTTGTCCTCATCCTTGTTCAGGTCGAGGGCGACGACGCCGCCGATCTTGCCACTGGCACACGAGGTCACGAGGCCCTTCATCGGAACGCCGGCGTCCGCGAGGGCGACGGAGGCCGCGGTCAGGCCCGCGCACCGGGTCCCGGCGTCTGCCTGGAGGACCTCGATGAAAATGTCCACCGACGTCCGGGGGAATTGTTCCTTGATCACGACCGCGGAGAAGGCCTCCGAGATGATCTTGGAGATCTCGACGGACCGTCGGTCGGGTCCCGGCCGCTTCCGGTCCGAGACGCTGAATGGCGCCATGTTGTAGCGGCACTGGACGAGGGCCCGCGCGGGGTCCTGGAGGTGCCTTGGATGGGCCTCCCGGGGCCCGTACACGGCGGCGAGGACCTTGTTCCCACCCCACTCGATGTACGCGGAGCCGTCCGCACGTCCGAGGACGCCCGCCTCGATCCGGATCGGTCGCAGTTCGTCGAACCGACGGCCGTCCAATCGGACGCCCTTCTCATCGATCAGCTTCACTTTCTTCGGGATGTGTTCTACGTCTTCCATAGATATCCGACCATGTGGCCTGGGCCCGTCATCCGCCTCGCCGGGCGCGGGACAGGAAGTCCTTCACGAGCTCCGTGAGTCCCACCGCCTGGGCCCTCTGTTCGACGAGTTTGATCGCGCGCACCGCGAGGGCGATATCCTCGTCCCGGCCGTCGAGCCAGATCCGCCCGTTCTGGCCCACGTAGACCCCGCAGCGGGTCCCTTCCTTGATCAGGCTGATCATGCTCCCCTGCCGGCCGATGACCCGCGGAACCTTCATCGGCTCAATCTCGAGGAGCTGACCGCCTTGGACCCTGCGGGCCTCGCGGTCCTGCATCGTGAGCTGGACGCGGTTCGCCTCGTCCACGCTGAGGACGTGACACAGGAGGACGTCCCCGACGTTCAGATAGCGACGCGTGTCGCCGAACTCGACATGCCACGGGGATTCCGTCGCGTGGAGGGGCGCGGGATACGGGGAGTTGATGTCCACGAGCCAGTGGGACGCGCCGAGATCGACGATCTCGCCGACGACCGCGTCACCCGGCTGGGGAATGTATCGGCCGGCGAGGGGCACTACGGAGACGAGGCCGTCCCGCTCGTCCACCACGCCGAGGTGTGCCGCGTAGATTTGACCGCCGTCGCTGAATGTCCCAGGCCCGGGTTTCAACCCACGGCCGCCCACGCTCTCACCAGGAATGACGATCTGGCGAGTCGGGCCACTGCTGTCCATCGAGTTCTCTCTCTCACGTCGACCGCGTCGAAAAGGAACGGCCTACTTGAGGTTTTGGGTCGACCGCGGAGTGAGATTCGAGGCGGAGGCTTCGAATCAGATTCCTGAGCCGGAACGAGTCGACTCCCGGGCTCCCGTTCCACGTTCACGAGGTACGTCCCGAGGACGGATACTGCCGTCCAGGACGGCAGGTCCCGCGCGAGCCGATCGCCTTCGTCGGAGCCGATATCGAGTCGACCGTCTGCCATGCGATCAGCGAACGCGAGGAGCGTCGGACCTTTGAAAGCCCATAGGAACACCACAATCGCGAGCAGGAGGGCTCGAGGAATCTTGATGTGCCTCGCTCGGCGTGAGATCGGCCGGGCCCGAAGGTCCGAGGGTCCGGCCGTCGAGGGGCCCCACCGAGTCCGGAGAGGGCACCCGTCAGAGCCTCTGGTCCGGCTTCAGAATGCGCGACTCCACATTCCCCTTCGTCTTCGCGTTCAGCCGCTCGAGAAACTCCGTCTGCATCCCCGCGGGCATCTCGACGACTCCAATCCACGCACCGGAGGGCTGCCACTCCTCCCGCACAATGGACCCGAAGGCCTTCAGGTCGCCGTAACACTTCGCGCCGTCTTCCGCGCTCAGCTTGACGGCGATCCGGACCTTCTCGAACCGGATCGGGATGAGCGGGCGTAACGCGTCGAGGACATCCTTCACCTGCTCCTCGAGGCTCTTGAACGGGTCCACGTGGACCTTCGCCTCTTCCATCGCGATTTCGATTCGCTGCGCGGGGTGCGGCCCGCCGGTTTGCGGGTTGATGGCGTTCGCCGCGATGTAATGGACGATCTGCTTCCGCTTTGCCTCCTGCATGTCGCGCCGCTGCTCCGTCGTGAGCTGGATCTCCCCACGCTTGATGATCTGTTTCGCGACGTCGAGGACCGCGGTCGTTCCGAAGATCTCCACCATCTTGTCCTCCGACGCCTTCGAGCCCTTGTGGGCGTCGCGGAAGATTTCGTCGATCGCGAGTTCCTTGAGCAGGTCGACCTCTTTCCCGTCTCGCAGCCTCTGGACCGCCTCGGGTTTCACGAGGACTTCGAACTTCTCGCCCGATTTCTCGATGCGGGCTATCACGAACTCGCTGAACAGGTCATCCCGGCGGTCCGAACGGAGCTCCTTGGGCATACGCGCCCCTAGGAGGCGGGCAGCCGGCGGAGGTAGTCGGCCACTTCCTGCTCGGAGAGTCGCCGGAACCTCTGGCCTTCGAGGACGACGCCGACCTCGATCGCGCGGGAGTCGAGCTTCTCTCCCTCAGACGCTTTCTGGAGGGCCTCGAGCCCTAGGAGGACCGCATCGTCCTGGGCCATTTCGTCCCGGTACTTCTCCTCGAAAAGCTCCATGACCGCGTTGCGTCCTGCTCCGATGCACCCGGCCTTGTACGAGACGAGGGCCCCGCTCGGGTCCGTCTCGAACAGATGCGTCCCCATGTCGTCAACGCCAGCGACGAGAAGGGCTGTGCCGAACGGCCTCACGCCCCCGTATTGGGTGTAGTTCTGCTTGTAGTCGCAGATCCGCTTCACGAGGAGGTCCACGCCGATCTTCTCGTTGTACGTGACCTTGTTGATCTGCGCGACGACGCGAGCGTAGTCCACGAGGACGCGTGCGTCCGCAACGAGACCGGAGGTCGCCGCACCGACGTGCTCGTCGATCTGGAAGATCTTCTCGATGGAAGACGTTTCGACGAGCCTCGATCCGATCTTCTTGTCCGCCATCAGGACGATCCCGTTCTTGAACTTCAGGCCCGCGGTCGTGTTCCCTCGCGTCACGGCGACGCGGGCGTATTCGACCTGGAAGAGACGCCCATCCGGGCTGAAGACGGTGATTGCCCGGTCATATGCCATTTGGCCCGGCTGCATAAGCGACCCTCGGTTCGGCATCTAATATTGCGGTCGCTTATAAGGCTTGGTTCAGAAGTCTCAGACAAGGGACGAGGGCCGTCAACGGAGATACTTCTCCGTCGCCCGCCGAATCGTTCCCGACGTCCCCAGGGTCGTCACGCGGACCGCTTGGCCGGCGACGCGGTCGATGGAGACGAGAGCGCGAATCGTCTCGTCCTTCTCGAAGTTCGTACAGCGGACGAGGCCCTTCGTCGCGTGGAACTCGACGAGGGACGCGCGCCCGAGGCAGGCCCGGAGCGCGTCGACGACGTCATCGCGCCGGAACGAGCTGGATCCCTCGATCCAGAACGCGACGTACCGGTACCGCGGAGGCCGGGGGCTCACACTCGCACCGTAAGGAACGAAAGAGGAAAAGGGTTGGGAAAAGGGGGAGGAGGTCAGCGGACTTCGTCGACATCGCTCGATGTCGCCACGGGGCCCGTGTAGACCTCCTTGCCGAGCAAGGACTTCGACTTGACCCCCGTGATCACGATCAGCACGCGTACCGTGTTCGCGAGCTTGTCCTCGACGGAACAGCCCCAGATGATCCGGGCCTGCGGGTTGACCTTCTCGCCGACGATCTCGGCTGCGCGCTCCGCCTCGGAGACCGTGAGGTCGGGTCCGCCGACGACGCGCACAAGGGCGCCTCGCGCGTGGGTGAGGTCGACTTCGCCGAGGAGGGGCGACTCGAGGGCCTCGTTGATCGCGTATTCGATCCGATCCCGCTCTTCCTCGCTCTCGCCGATTCCGATCATCGCGACGCCACCGCCCTTCATGATCGTCATCAGGTCCGCGTAGTCGAGGTTCACGAGCCCGGGCTTCGTGATGATCTCCGTCATGCCCTTGATCGACTGCATCAGGATCTCGTCGGCGACCTTGAACGCGGCGTTGATCGGCAGGCGGGGCACGAGCTCGAGGAGCTTGTCGTTGTAGATCACGATCGTCGTATCGCAGAACTTGCGGAGCTTGTCCAGGCCGGACTGGGCGTTCTCCATGCGGATCTTGCCCTCGGACTTGAAGGGCATCGTGACGACGCCCATCACGAGGGCGCCCTCCTCCTTCGACACCCGCGCGACGTACTGCGCAGATCCCGTGCCGGTCCCGCCGCCCAAGCCCGCCGTGATGAAGACCACGTGGGCGCCGCGGATGAACTCGCGGATCTCCTCTTCGCTCTCACGGGCCGCCTGCTCGCCGACCTCCGGAAGGGCGCCTGCGCCGAGCCCCTTCGTGAGACGCTTCCCGATGAGGATCTTCTTCGGTGCGTGGACCGCGAGGAGATGCTTCGCGTCCGTGTTCACGGCGGCCATCTGGGCACCCGAGATCCCGGCCTCGCTGCACCGGTGGATCGTGTTCGAGCCGCCGCCGCCGCATCCGACGATCTTAATCGAGACGTTGATCGATTCGACGATCTTCTCGATTTCTTCGTCCTCGTTCGTCTTCGCCGCCTTCGTCCCCTTCGACGGCGCGGGCTTCTCCTGTTCCTTCGCCTCTTCTTGATGACGGGCCAAGGCCTCGTTCAGAATGGACTTTACCATGTCATCCCATCCCATCGGGTTCTGACGGCCGGGAGAATCAGGGTGGCTCTATTTAAAACTAGTCATACGTTCGTCTGACACGCTCCAGGGACGGAGCCGCCCTTCGATTCGCGCGGCCCCTTCGCTACGACGGGGTCCTAGAGTCGCCGTTCGCGACGTGCACCGTGACGCCCGCGTTCGTGATGTCGAACGGATACACGAACTCCTCGTGGCTGGAGCCCTTGTACTTCTCCACGGAGATGAACCGCTTGATCCCCGAGTCGTCCCGGAGCTTGTGGAGCCGGACCTCGCCCCGGGCGAGGAACGCCTCCGGCGGGGCCTCCCCTTCCTCCGGGAGCTCGAGGGTCAGGATCGACGTAAGCCCGGCTTCCGTGAGGAACCGGATGAAGGACTGGGTCGTGAGGGTCTCCTCGAACTCCCGCATGCAGAAGTACTTCAGTGCCGTCATCGAGTCGACGACGATGCGGTGGTATTTCCGCTTCACGAACAGCTTCTTGAGCAGCTGCAGGAGCGAGTGCACGCTGACCTCCTGGCTCTCGAAGTCCGGGGTCTTGCGGATCCCTTCCCCGACGGCCCGCATCTTCACGGGTTCCGTCTCCGTGGAGATCTCCATGATCGGGGTCGGCTCGAACCGTCGGATGTCCGAGATCGCGTCGAGCACGTCGAGATCGTCCAGGTTCCAGCGGAACGGACGCAGGTTGATCTTGAGCTCGTTGGGGGGCTCTTCGAGCGCGATGAACAGACATCGTTCCCCGCCCTCGAGACCCTCCCGCAGGAATTGGATCGAGAGGATGGTCTTCCCGGATCCGGGCGGGCCCGACACGATGTACGGCCGGCCCGGGACGAGCCCCCCGTGAAGCATCTTGTCCAGTCCGAGCACGCCCGTGCGGATCTTCGCCAATCCCATCTATCGCGCCACCCCCGGGGGCAGGGGCAGCTCCGTCGGCGGAGGAGGCGGCGGCGAGTCGCCGAGCCGTTGGCGCAGAAGGGAGTCGCAGGCGAGAGCCTGCTTCAGCGCCTTCTGATAGTTCCGTCGCTGGAAGTGGACCATCGCGCGCGACACGGCGACCTCGACGTCCTTCACGGCGATCTGCTTGCGGTGGGCCTCGTCGATCTGATGCAGGACGCCGTCGAGGACCGAGGAGACCTCCGCGATGATCCGTGACTCGAGGAACGACTCGCCCACTCGGAGGCTTACCGCCCCGGACCGGAAGCTCGTCTGCCCGTTCGGCTGGACGACGATCCCGGTCCCGCCGATCGACAACGGGCGGACATGATCGTCAAACCGGGTCCCCCGGAACTTCTCGATGGACACCGCACGGCGGATCACGTTCCCGTCGAGCCACTTGTGGAGCCGGATCTCGCCGCGGCTGAGGAAGAACTCGGTCTCGATCGTCGTCCGGTTGAGGCGCTCCGAGACGAGCAGGCACGTCGCCTCGATCTCAGAGAGGAACCGCATGAACGACTGGATCAGGATGCGGCTGTCCTCCCCCTGCATCGAGAACATCTTCAACGCCGTCAGGGAGTCGACGACGATGCGCCGGTACCGCTCCTTCGCCTTCTCGAGGCGGTGGGAGAACTCCTGCTTGATCATCTTCTGCACGCTGTGCACGCTCACCTCGAGGGCGTGAATCTGGGAGGACTGCCGCACTCCCTGGACGTCCTCCATGTCCCGCACGTCAAGGGCCGTCCCGACGTCGATGACGGATCGCGTCCGCCTGTGCGCCCGGATGTCCGGGGTCGCGTCGAGGATCTTGAGCCGGTCCAGGTTCCAGCCGAAGATGCCCATGTTCGCCTTCACCTCGCTTGGCGGTTCGTCGAGCGTCACCAGGAGGCAGGGTTCCCCGCGGCGGAGCCCGTCGAGGAGGAATTGGGCCGCGAGGATCGTCTTCCCGCTCCCCGTCGGTCCGGAGACCACGTAAGGCCGGGCGGGAAGCAGCCCGCCGCTCAGCATCACATCGAGTCCTTCGACCCCGGTGCTCACGCGGTCCGACATGGGACGGGAACATGAAGCGACCCTGCGGTTCGACGATAAAGGTTCCGACGTGAGAATCACGGGGGCGCCGCGCGTGTCGACGGCCGACGAAACCGCCCTCCCGGGCGCGCGACCCGATAGCGGGGGATGGACTTCCAGAGACGGAGGCTCGACCTCGCGTCCTTTTGAACCATCGATCTCCGGGTCTCTCTCCGGGGACCTGGGCGTCCCGGGCTATGAGCCCGACGGGATATCCTGGCTACCCCACCCCGCTGCCTCGGAGGACGCGGCCCTGAGAGGGCGGTGCCGTCCGCATCCGCGCGGGGCGCATAAAGGTATCGCGGGCCGTCGTTCAGAAGAACTTGCGGAATCGCGCCAGGTCCTCGAGGTTCCCCTTCAGCCGGATTTTTCCCATCGCGTACGCCTTCCAGGGACCGATCTCCCGGAGGAGCAGCCCGCGGAGGGTGTCCGTGTCCGTGATGATCGCCACGTCCGGATGCTCGACTCCGCCATCCTGGACCCCGGACAGCTTCGAATCCTTCAGGACGAAGTGGTACTTCGTGCCATCCTTGAGCTCGATCAGGACGGTCTTCGTGACGCCGACGAGTTCGTCGCGTAGGCCCGCGTCCCCGTCGACCTTCGCGTTGAATTTCGCGACGAGGCCGTCCAAGAGGTCCTTCATCAGCGTTCCCCGAACGCGTCGAGCTTGCGGATCTTCGACTCCGCGAGCAGACGCCTCGCGGTGTCCCACGAGGCGCGGGTGTGGGGCGGGAGAGATCCCTTCTCCCGTATCCATTTTTCCAGGAACCGGATCGTGTCCGGGTCCGATGGGTAGCCCGAGCCGACGGGTTCGCCGAACTCGCATTCGATCGCACGGACCTCCGCGTCCCGGCGGACCTTCGCCAGGATCGACGCGGCCCCGACGACGGGGAAGAGGTCGTCCGCCTTGTGCTGGGAGATGATCTCCACGTCGCAGCTGACCTCCCTCAGGATCGCGCGCTTGAACTCGATTTCATTGACGTCTGCCGCGTCCACGTACGCGGTCTCCGGATGCAGCTCCGAGATGATCGTCGCGAACAGCCTCGCCTCGAAGTCGTTCAGGCTCATCTCCGCCCGCATCACGTCGATCTCCTCGGCCGGGACGACGACGAGGTGGCACCTCGCGATCCTCTCGATCTCGGGGGCGAGAGTCTCGCGTCGGTCCGGTGCCAGCTTCTTCGAGTCGCGCACCCCGAGGCGCCGGAAAGGGGCGTCCGATTCGACCGCGACCCCGGCGACCACTAGAGGACCGATCACGGGCCCGCGGCCCGCCTCATCGACGCCGCAGATCACGGTTCATGCCTCGAAAAGCTCCCGCGCGGTCTCCTGCGCGAGCGCGATGACCTCTTCTTCATCCACGCTTCGGACCACGCCGTCCGCCATGAGGACACGTCCGTCCACGATTGTCGCCAGGACATCGCTGCCGCGGCAGGCGTAGACGAGATGGCGGATGACCCTCTCGGGATAAAAAGGAGTCGCGTGAGGGCCGCGGAGGGAGACGACCGTCAGGTCCGCGCGCTTCCCGACTTCGATGGAGCCCAGATCCGCCTCCCGCCCGAGGGCGCGGGCGCCTCCGATCGTCGCGAGGTCAAGGACCGTCTGGGCGGGCATCACCCGCGCGTCCCATCGGGAGGATTTGTGCAACAGCGCGGCGGTCTTCATGTCCCCGAACATGTCCATCCCGTTGTTCGAGATCGGAGAGTCCGTCCCGAGGGAGACCGTGACGCCCTCCTGGAGCATCTCGGGGACCGGCGCGACCCCGCCGGACGCGAGCTTCATGTTCGACACGGGGCAGTGGGCGACGCTCACCCCGTGACGCGCGAGAATCCGGACTTCGCCCAGGGTGAGCCAGACGCAGTGCGCCGCGGTGAGTCGAGGCCCGAGGAAGCCAATCTTCTCGAGCCATTCGACGGGACGCAGGCCCGTCTTGTCGACGTGGCCGTACACCTCCCCGCGGGTCTCCGACAGGTGCGTGTGGAGGCGGACGCCATGCCGCTCGGCGACGGCGCGGGCCGCCGCGTACGTTTCCTCCGAGGTCACGTAGACGCCCTGGACCCCGACGGACGGGGTGACGAGGGGATCGTCCTTGTGCCTTGCGACGAACTGGTCCGCGTTCTTCGCGGGATTCCCGCGCTGCGTCGTGTGTGCCTCGTCCAGCGTGTTCCACGAGAGGAAGCCGCGGATCCCGGATTCGCGGACGGCGCGGGCCACCTCATCCTCCCAGTAGAACAGGTCGTGGAAGCTCGTCGTGCCGGAGCGAATCATCTCGAGGCAGCCGAGGAGGGCACCGAGCTGCACGTCCCGCCGTGTGAGAAGCGCATCGATCGCGAACGACTTCTCGAGCATCTCCTCGAGTGGCACGTCGTCCGCGACACCGCGAAGCAGCGTGTTCGCGACGTGATGGTGCGTGTTGATGAGGCCCGGGAGGACCGCGCACCGGGAACAGTCCAGGACTTCGTCGGCGGACGCATCGACGCGGCCCACTCCTGCGATGAGGCCCTCCTCGACGAGGACGTCTCCCGGGAGGACCCGGCGCTCCGCATCCTGCGTGACGAGCAGCCCACCGCGGAGGAGGAGCGACATGCCCACGGCGCCGATGCGGGGCACGCTAGAAAGGTTTTGCGGGGACGACGCGTTGTGGCCTTCCGTGGCCGCGACCTTCCAAGACGCGCTGGCCCGGTGCCTCGAGTCGATCCCCCGGGGACGCGTGGCGACGTGCGGCGCGGTCGGTCGGGCCCTCGGGGACGTCCGCGCGGCGAGGGCGGTCTGGTCCTTCGTCCGCGATCACCCGGAGATGCCCGGAGTCCACCGGATCGTCCGCGCGGATGGCGGCCCCGTTTCGAGGGACGCGGCGGATCGGTTGCGAGGGGACGGCGTGGCCTTGACGGGCGGTCGTGTCCCCGCCTCCCGGTTCCTCGAGCCGCTCGAACCGGACGGATACCTGCTCTCCCTTCGCGCCGGGCAGAGACGCCTCTCGAAGCGGGTCATCAACCGAGACGATTTTGCCGGGCCCGATGTCGTCGGGGGCGTGGACGCGGCGTACCTGGATGAGGTAGCGTACGTGGCCGGGACGACGTTCGACCGCCGGTTGGACCCCATCCAGGTCGTCGGAACGTCGGTGGCGGTCGACTTTCCCTACATCCCGACGTACCTTGCGTTCCGGGAGCTGCCTGCGATCGAAGCGGCCGTGAAGCGACTCGAGCCGCGGCCGGACGTCCTTCTCATCGACGGCCACGGCCGGCTTCATCCGGAGCGATTCGGTATCGCCTGTCATGCGGGTGTCGTCCTGGACATCCCGACGATTGGCGTCGCAAAGCGTCCCCTCGCGGGCCGTGTGCGGCCGGGGGGGAGGCGACACTCCGCATCACTCGTCGAAATCGACGGGGTGGCGGAAGGATACGCGTGGACTCCCCCCGGCTGCTCGCGGTCTCTCTTCGTCTCGGCGGGGCATCGCGTCGGCCTGGAGACCGCGCTCGATCTCGTGCAGCGCACGACGAAGCGGGGGATGCCGGAGCCCCTCCGCACGGCGGACGCCCATGCAAGGAAAAGGAAGAACGAGGAAAAACGGGAAAGAGGTTCGCATATCTGACGCGCGCGGTCCGCGCATCGCTCAGGGGCTCGAGGGCCTATCGCTTCTTCTTCTTGCCCTTCTTCCCTTTCTTCGCCACTGGGTTCCTCCCTAGATGGAGAATGGAAAATCGAATCTTAAAAGTAGCGACGGCGGGAATTTTCGATTGCGTAGCTCATTCATGCATTTATATAATGTTCGATGCATGTAAATCGCGCCTCCGAAATCGTTTTACTGAGGCCGGACGATACGCACGACGTGCGAATTCTCGTTTTCGGCGCGGGGGCGATGGGGAGCCTTTTCGGGGGGCTCCTCTCCGCCCGCCACGACGTGACCCTCATCGGGAGGAAAGAGCACGTCGAGGCGATCCGGCGACACGGCCTGCGCATCACGGGCAAGACGTCCCGGATCGCAAGACCCCGGACGGGCACGAGAGTCCCGCGCGGTGCGTCTCCGCAGCTCGTCCTCGTCGCGACGAAAGCCTTTGACACTGCCGCGGCGACGAAACAGATCGCCCCGATCGGTTCGGATCCTGTGGTTCTCAGCCTCCAGAACGGCTTGGACAACGGTGACGTCGTCGCGAAGGGCGTGCGGCGCGTCGTCGTCGGGACGACGTCACACGGGGTGACGTTCCTCGGACCCGGGGAGATTCGTCACGCGGGGACCGGCGAGACGGTCATCGGCCCCTGGGCGAACGTTGGCGACGAGGATCTCGTCCGGCTCCGGGCGCTCCTCGAAGACGCAGGAATTCCGACTCGAATCGCGAGCGACGTGCGCACGGAACTGTGGGCGAAGGCCGTCATCAACGCATCGATCAACCCCCTCGCAGCGCTTGCGAGGGTCCCGAACGGACGGCTCGTGAAGGACCCGCGCCTCGCAAGGACCTTTGAGGCGGTGTGCCTGGAAGCCGCACGCGTCGCGAAGGCGGAGGGAGCCGCGATCGACCCAGCGGGCGTGCTGCATCGAACCGTCCTCGTTGCTCGGCGGACCGCGACGAACCGGTGCAGCATGCTGCAGGACCTGGACCGGGGACGCCGGACGGAGATCGACTCGATCACGGGGGCAATCGTTCGCGCCGCCCATCGGCGGGATCTTCCCGTCCCGCTCAACGAGGCTCTGTACGCTCTCGTACGGGCCCGGGAAGGGTCCGGTTCCGTCTGACTCGTGCTCCGTCCGGGGTTCAAGGAGGGCCGAACGTTTATAAATGGCTGTTTAAATCCGGCAACCCCTGCTCCTCCGGACGCGATCGCAGCGGCAGAAGGACCCCCCATGGCGAAGATTAAGATCGAAAATGTCGTCGCCTCGACCTCGCTGGGCGAGCAGTTGGACCTCCAAGCAATCGCCCTCGCCCTCGGTGGCGCCGAGTACGAGCCGGAGCAGTTCCCCGGGCTGATCTATCGCCTCAAGGAACCAAAGACGGCGACCCTCCTGTTCCGCAGCGGGAAGGTCGTATGCACGGGCGCGAAGAGCCTCGAGCACGTGAAGCAGGCGATCGACATCGTCGCGAAGCAGATCGAAGCGGCCGGGATTCCGATCAAGAAGAACCCGGAGATTCAGGTCCAGAACATCGTCGCGTCGTCCGACCTGGGCACGGAGATCAACCTGAACGCGATCGCGATCTCCCTCGGCCTGGAGAAGGTCGAGTACGAGCCGGAGCAGTTCCCGGGGCTCGTGTACCGGATCGACGTGCCGAAGGTCGTCGTCCTCCTCTTCGGGAGCGGGAAGCTCGTGTGCACGGGCGCGCGGAAACCCTCCGACGTCGAGGAAGCCGTCGAGAAGATCACCGTGGAGCTCAAGGCGGCCGGCCTCTTGCGGTAGCCACGCCGGCCCTGGGCTGCCCGCCCTCATCTTCCGTTCCCGATTTGCGTTCGGACGGCCCTCCGGGTTGGCATCCCCGCGAGGGGCCCCGCTCCGATGGCCTCGAGGACGAGGCCGACGAGACTGGCTGCGACCGACCCAACCTGGTTGTACCGGATCCCGAAGGTCGTTGGGTTGGCGAGCTCCGCAATCCCGAGCGCGATGCCGAATAGCACAAGGAGAACCCCGAGAAGCGCGAGGCTCAGGCCGCGCGGGAACTCAGGCTCGACAACGCTGAACATGCCCGCGGCATTGTCCGGATGCATCATGAGACGTCCCCTCGATCGACGACCGCACGGGAAGCCGTTGGATTCGGCTGTCGGCTGACGCCATCGATCATCGATGATCCCCACGAGCGGCGGCTGCGAAGCGCGGTCCCCCACAATGCACTCCTCCTTGGGTCCGGTCCTCCGAGGCGCGGGCCGAAGGGCTTTTCCTCGCGAGTCCCTTCGGTCGATAGAACATGGCAGAGCGCCGAGCCATCTTCGACAACCACATCCACCTTCGCGCGGACCACCGCGGCGTCGAGGCCGCGAAAGACTTCGAGCGGGCCGGCGGGACGGCGTTCATGCTCACGCA
>DATEUA010000142.1:0-16586 GCA_035283405.1 Thermoplasmata archaeon
CCCGCCCCGTCCGCCGTGAGGACGAGGGTCGGCTCGTTCCACGGTCGCGGGTAGAACGCGGTCGCGGCATGGGCCGCGTGGTGTTCGACGAACATGAGCTCCTTGTCGAGGAGGCCGAACTCTTGGAGGACCCGTCGCAGCTCGTCCGTCCTCCGACGGCGGCTCAGGATTCGAACGTAGAATCGGGACCACCAGTGGCTTGCCACGTAGGGGGAGATCCACTCGAAGAACCGGACCTTCCAGGGGAGCTCCTTCAGCGGGGCATAGACGCGGTTCAGGCTTACGATCGAAACGACGTCCACGTCCGCGGGGGGAATGCCGCTGATCCGGAAGACTTCTTGAATCGCGTGGCGGGGGACCCCGCTGTAGTTCTTCTCGTTGACGAGGCGCTCCTCCTGGATGGCGGCCACCACGTCTCCGCTGCGCACGAGGGCTGCGCCCGCGTTGTGACCATCATTGATGCCGAGGGTGATGACTTCCTTCGCCATCCTCACTTCCCCGGGAAACCCCGACCGCCGGATTGACGCCCGTTCAGGCTCCGGACGACGGCCTTCGGCATCACGTTCAGGATGATGCCCGCAAAGCCCGAAACGGCGCCAAACATGAGGAAGATGATCGTGAGGAGCGCGTCCCCGATGGGGAAGTACTCCGTTCGGTTGTAGTATTCCATCGTCTCGATTCCTTGAAAGAGGCCGAGCAGGATGAATACGAGTCCGGGCACACCGAAGAAGAGCAGGGGATGGCGGACCGCGATGATCCGGAGGACCCGGTCCACGACGCCGAACCCGTGCGATATGGGACCCTTCGTCGACCCGTCGAGATCGTACCGGACGCGGATCGGCTGCTCCGTGACGACGAGGTTTCTATCCTTCGCCTCGATGAGCATCTCGGACTCTACGCTGAACCCTCGTTCCTCGAGGTCGAGGGACTCGATCGCGTTTCTCGACAGGGCGCGGTACCCGCATTGCGAGTCGGTGACCGCGCTCATTGCGCCAACGGCCGTGAGGAGATCGAGGAAGCGCTGACCTCCCCGGCGATACTTCGGAATCCGGCTCGTCGACCCCTCGCGGACCCCGAGGACGATGTCCGCCTCGCCCCGGAGGATCGGCTTCACGAGGTCGGGAATGTAGGCGGGGTTGTGCTGACCATCGCCATCGAGGAGGACCATTGCGTCGAACCCGTGCTCCCGCGCGTAGTTCAGGGCCGTCTGGATCGCCGCGCCCTTGCCCTCGTTCGTCTTGTGGCGGTGCACGGTCGCCTTCGCCAGCTTCGCGACCCCGGCGGTCCGGTCTTCCGAACCGTCGTCGATGACGAGGACCTCGTCCACGTACGGATGGCAGCGGAGGACGACGCTCCCGATCGCCACCTCCTCGTTGTACGCAGGAATCGCGGCCAGGATCCGAGGCATCGGTCGTTCCACTACGTTGTACACCGCGTCCCCCTCCAGATTCCCATCGATGGGGCGGACCGGTGCACCGCATCCGCCCTCGGGCTGATCGTCTTCATGTTCCTGACCCTCGTTCGTTCTCGCTGAGCCATTCCTTCATCAGTTGCACCAGGGGTTCGCGAAACTCGTCCCGCATGAGGCTGAGCTCAAGGTGGGCCTTGAGCCAGTCGAGCTTCGTGCCGATGTCATACCGCCGTCCTTCGAACACATACCCGTAGATTGCCTCCTCCCGACCGAGAAGGCGGAGGGCGTCCGTTAGCTGGATCTCGTTGCCCTTCCCCGATGGCGTCCGTCGGATGCAGTCGAAGATTCGTGGAGTGAGCACATACGTCCCCGAGATCCCCCAGTCAGAAGGGGCGTCGTCGAGGCTCGGCTTCTCGACGAGCTCCCGGATGACCATGACGCGGTCGCTCTTCATCGTCCCGCCGACGATCCCATAGGACGAGATCTTCTCCTGGCGGACTCTCTCGATCGCGATCACGCTCGCCCCGAGGCCGGAATGTGCGTCGATGAGTTGTCTTGCGACCGGGGTCGCTGCGACGTTGATCGTGTCCCCGAGCATCACGACGAACGGCTCGTCCCCGACGTGTTTCTCCGCATGGAGGATCGCATCCCCGAGCCCCTTCGGCTCCCGCTGGCGAATGTAGTGGATGTCGACCTTCGCGCGGATCTCATCCAGGGCCTCCAGGCCATCCCCGTTGTTCGGGCTCCGATAGAAGTGCGCGAGCTTGTACGAGGAGTCGAAGTAGTCCTCGATCGCCCGCTTCTCGCGACCCGTGACGATCAGGATGTCCTCGATCCCCGATCGGACGGCCTCCTCGACGACCCAGTGGATCGCGGGCCGATCGACGATCGGCAGCATCTCCTTTGGTTGCTCCTTCGTGAGGGGGAGGAAACGGAGCCCGAGCCCGGCGGCCGGAATGACGGCTTTCATCGCGTGGGTACTCCTTTCTTGCGTGCGCTGAGTCCCCGCACGCTATCCCTCATCCCCCAGATCTCCGGGGTCAGTACTGTGGGTGCGGGGGGGAATGATTCATGATGGACCGAAACCACGGGTGGCCTCCCTCCGATGACGCAGCGGGGAACCCGGGAGTAGGCGGAGGATGAGATCCTCCTCAAGATCGGAACGGAGGGGGGGAACGACGTGTGCGCGGACCGGGATCTGGTCGGGTGCGCCGGAAGAATCCTTGAACACCGGTCGCCCCGCAGGCTGCTCGCCCATGAGATGTGAAGTCCGTGTTCGCCCGAGCCAGACCCGTTCCCCGCATTCGCATTCAGGGTCTGAGTGGGGAATTCCATCCGGTTCGAGGCGTATCGCCACGACTCTTGCCCTCCTCCTCACCCGATTCGTCGTCGAGGCCAATGAATTCCATAATTCAAGACTCGGATAAGCCTTTCGGCGAGTGCACCGTGTGGGCTCGACATGCCATGACGCCTCGTCATCGCCATGATTGACGGAGACGAGAGTGAGAATCAGATCGGGAACCACTTTTCAACGACGGTGAGGCGGTGCTGAACCCCCTTCGACGGCGCGCCAGACACTCCAGACGTGGAACTCGGATCACTTCCGGCTTCGATACGACACGATCTCCCGGGACTGCGACCCCTTCCAGGGGAGGACCCTCCCCCGGAGCTCCATGATTCGCTTCGCCTGCGCGATGACGACCCTCTGCAACGTGCGGCTCTTTCGGCGGACGCGGGAAAGGAACACGAGGAGCGGGACCCATGCCACCGCAATCGTCATGGCGATCCCTCCGGCGAGGAGTCCGATGAGGAGGCTCAGCGGGATGCCCTCCGTGCCCGGGGATTCCTGAACCGCCTCGAACCGGAAGGTGAACGCGGTTCCGAGGAGGTTCCCTCGTTGGTCCGCCGCGGCGGACTCGACGACGAGGTGGTATGCGGCGCCCTGCGAGAGGGGCTTGTCGAGGAGGATCGAGACGTGGGCATCGTTCGTCCATGATGTTCGGAAGAACACAGCGGGATCGATCGTCAACGCCTGTTCCACGGACGTTCGATTCATCGACTTCGTGAACACGACATCGAGCTGCGGTCGGGTCGGTGTGAACCAGACCCCGTTCACGGCGGGCGGCCGTGCAGCGGCGATGGGGTCGGTGGGGTCCACGGGGGTGAGCACCTCGACGACATTCGAAATCGGAGACCAGTTGGGAACTTCATCCGCCGCACGAATCGCGAACCAGTAGAGAGTGTCCGGCGACAGGCCCGTCACGTTGACCTGTTCCCGTCTCGCCGCGGGCTGCGGCACCGAGGTTGGGACGAGGCTGCCGTTTGCAAAGTTCGTCTGTGTGATCGGACCCGCCTCTCGGTACCGGAGCTCGTAGAGGGTCGCTTGGCCGCTCATGTTGTCGTCTCCGGGGGCCGTCCATTCCAAGCGGACATCGTGTTCGCGGACGAACGTCGTCAGGAGGTCCGCGATCGATGCGGGCGGAAGGTCGTCGACGGACGGGGGACCCACGGCGTTCGCGATGAGTCCGAACGTATGGGTCGATGACATCGTCCATGAGAAGGAGACTCTTCCGGGAGTTGCGGACCTCGACTGCCACACCTGGTCCACGTGAAGGTCATACAACGTGTCACCCCGCAGGCCTGTGACGTTGACCCAGACTGTGTCCCCCGCAACGCTCGTCGCGACGAACTCGACGGCCGTCGAGCCGCCGTCCGCCTGCGGGGCCCAGATCCGGATTGTGACGTTCGCTCGTGGGGGTGCCTTCGGCGTCTTTTCCAGCTCGAACGTGACGCCGTCAAACGTGACACCGGTCGGTCCCGTGTTCACCTCGACAAGAAACGTTTGCGGGGACGCGAAGTGGATCTCCGCCCAGGAGGCAGAGGGTCGGAACACCGTGCTTGGGTCGATCGCGATCCCCCCGCCCGTCGGGGGCGCTTGGATCAGGGGCAGCACGGCGAGGGGAATCACTGAGCCGATCACGATGAGGGCGAGGGCCCATCGCGCGGCCGATCCGAGGGGACGGTTCATGGGGCCTCACACCGGACACGTTCGGCGGACCATCCCTCGCTCCCCTACGACGGTTCCGCCGAGGAAATGACCCAGCCGCCGTTCTCGATGTACGCATATCGGTACGCTCCGAGGGCGGCATCCCACATCTTTAGGACGCCGCGATTCCCGGAGGTGCCACGCCTGAGCCCAATCATCTCGGCTCCGCCGGGGTTCCCGATCCGGCCGGGTGCGAGCTCGATCGTGACGTTCCCCGGCGTAGCGACGGAGCCGATCGGAAGGGGCAGACCCCGAATCTTTCGGAGGACGATGTCGAGCTCCCGGAGCGTGTTGACGGTTCCCGCGTCACCGAATTGCGCGGCACGACCCAGCTCGATGTCGACGAACCCTGCGACGTCCACGTCCTTCCTGAAGATGAAGTTCCGGATCGTCATCTGGCCCGACAGGTAGTTCTCGAAGAACGCGCCCTTCGCGCCCCGCGTGTTGTCGCCGAAGTCGACGTCGGACAGCGTGAAGCCCTCCGTCCTCGCGGTCCTGATGAACAGGGTGTACACGCCCGACGGGGGACCCGCGTCCTCGAGCAACCAGTCCGCGTTGTTGCCCTTCAGGTTCGCGATGTCGATCTTGACCGCCGGGTTCGACCCGTTTCCTACGGCTTGGACGACCATGTTCCGGATGTTCCCGCGGAAGATCCCGTTGTAGTTCGGGTTCGGATCGTCGATCAGGATCGCTTGGTCGCCTCCGCGGATGTGGACCCGTTCGATGAGGACGTTCCAGTGCTGGCAGGAGACAAACCCCGACACGTTCTGTCCCGTGATCCAGATCGCGGGCGAGCCGCCGATGAACTTGCAGTCCTGGATCCGCCAGCCTCCGATCGACATGTCCCAGACCCAGTACGTGTCGTTCGGGTCGTAGAGGTACTTCAGAATCACGCCATCGTTACCGTTCTCAGCGATCAGCATGCAGTTTCGAAAACTGACATTGCAGCCCGTCGTCATGATCGTGAATCCACACGCGATCGTGGTGCCGGACAGACCACTGTTCGGGTAGTCGTTGAACCAAGACAGGTCGGACGCCTCCCCTTGGATGATGATGCTCTTGCCTCTCCCGACCTGTCCGGACCCACCCACGAAGATCCTCGAACTGCCCTGCCACCAGCCCGCCTTGACGAACACGGTTCCTCCCGGACCCGGGAGCGCGTTGATTGCGTCTTGGATTGCGCTCGCGTTGTACGGGTTGGATCGAGATCCGTCCCCGGAGGTGACGAAGTCCGCGGCCCGGACCCCGTAGTAGCCCGCACCCGTCGCGGCCGCGGCGCCCCGAGGGCGGTTGTCCGTCAGGACTCCATTGACCCACACTTCCGAGATCCGCGTCTCCGACGCCGAGGAGATGTCGACGCCTCCTGCGTCCGTCGCGAGGTTCGAGATCAGCCACCCGCCCTGGGAGCCGGCCGAGACGCATGGGCCTCCACCCCGGACGAGCTTCGTGGACCTCCCCGCTCCGATGATCGTCACGTTGTCCACGGGTCGTGAGATCGGGGCCGTGAGCCTCCAGCTCCCCGAGGGGATGTAGACGGCGAGCCCATCATTGACCGCCGCCTGAATCGCGCTACCCGGATACGGGTCCGCGTCCGTTCCCGCGGGGACGGGGTCGGGGATGAACTCTGTCGCAATCCGGACCCCGCCGATCACTCGGGCGGCGATTTCCGTATCCGTGATGACGGTTCGCGTTCCTCCCGTGATTCCCGCCGCTCGGGCCGACGCCCCGCCATATCCGAGGCCCGCGCCGAGGGCAAGGATACCTACCCCGATTGCGGACTTGCGAAGGAAATCTCTGCGGTCGGTCTGTAGTGCGGCGAGTTCCCGTCGAGCCTCGACGTCAACGCGTCGCGCCGCGGTGTCGTCCGCATTTTCCTCCGATCGCACGGCATGTCTCAGGCGTCGCGCTCGCGACGGGTGCGCTGATTGCGATCGCTCCTCCAGCTCATCGCCCGGACGATCGCGACGCTCTCGCTCTTTGTTGCGAGCGTTCCACCCGGAAACCTTGTCCGCGGAGTCGGCCGAGGAGGTCCTGCGCCTCCGTCGGCGGGATTCCACTGACTCGGCCTCGGATGCGGATTCTGCGGGGAGCGTCATGTGGGTTCTCGCGGGACAGTTGGGCTCGACTATCGGGACTCAGGGCTCGCGTCGTTCATCTCCTGGTTGATTTCCGTTCGGGCCTTGCGGAACTCGCCCCAGGCCCGCCCGATTCCCCGAGCGATCTCAGGGATCTTCTGGGGGCCGAAGAGCAAGAGAAGCCCGATGGCAACGAGGATGACGACGAGTTCCCATGCGGCAATCATGTGTGGTTCACCTCTCTGTTCGCGTCTCTTCGATCTCTCGTTCGCGTCCGCAATGCAGCACCAGCCAATCGTGCAATTCTTTACTTCGATTCAAGGTCGAATTCGGATGTAGATGGACGGACTCTGCCCCGGATTCGCGTGGGAGTCGACGCGCGTTGTCCGAGGCGCCGTACACCTCGAGTGAGCTATATGCCCCCTCGGATTCGCCTATCGGTCGTGATTGCTTCTCGCGATTGTGATTGTGAGTGTTGGAAGTGATAACGCCCGTTGTGATTGTGAGGTGCAACATGGTTCTGATGTGTGAGGAAACCAAGGGTGACAAGGAGCGCGCTGGCGTTCACGAGACGTGCGTGTGCGGTCAGGCGTCCCGGGACACGCGCGTTCTCCATCACATCTCCCGTGAATTCGGACGAATCGGCCGGTCGTCCACAATTCATCGTCATGATCCCTTGGAACGCTCGCCGCCCCGCGTGCCTGGGGGAGGCGACCCGCGATTCCTCGCAACGTTATATAACCGATTTGGAACAAGCTTCGGACCCACGACGTTGAGACACGACCAGGATCGGTCGTCCGAGAGCCCCACTCCCTGTGGAGACGACACGCGAGACGGACGCGGGACCAACACCGCGGTTCACGGATCTCCGGAGGCCCGGCGGAACGCCTGCCCTCCATTGGATTCCCTCGGGTGTCCCAATTTTCAAAAAGGAGAATCGTAGGATGAGGTATATGACTCAATCCTGGGGTCGCGGTTCCTTCCGATGCGAACCTCTCGCCGAACCCGTCTTCCTCAGATTCAGGCGGCGATCTTTGGCCTGTACTTCCTCTTCGTCATGTTCATCGCGTGGACGTTCTCCGCGGGTCTCGCAACCCCTTGGTTTGGGACGGAGTTCTCCCGCTGGGTCTACACCGCGTACCTCCTCGCCTCCGCCGTCTTCCTCGCGGGGATGGGAATTCTCGCGTTCCAGATTCAGAACCACCTCGGCAAGCGAATTCGCGAACTGAACCGACAGCTCGGGAGCCTGTACTGGGACTGGGCGCCGAACGAGACGTCCGAGGAAGCCGTCGTGTCCTCGTCCCCGGAGTCCGACGACCACGATCTCGATGAGATGCTCGTGACGGTCGGCGAGGCGCAGACGGAGGAGGTGCAGGAGGTCCTCATGAACTCCTCGATCGAGGCGGCGGAAGAGGACGCCCCCGTGGAGATCTCCCTCGTCACCGTCGCGCAGCCCACGCTCGTGCGCCGGCGGGAGCGATTGAAGGCACGGGCCGCGTACCTCACGTCGTTCCTCAAAGGCCCGATGATTGTCGCGGTCGGGATGTTCGGGATCTCCGCGGTGATGCTCCCAGGCACGGAAGCGATGCTCCAGAGCTTCCATCAACTGAATACGACCCTGATCCTCGGATTCGCGTACGGGTGGGCGGGGCTCGCGGCGTACTTCGCGGCGGCGATCCTCAGCATCGTGGCGTTCCTGCCCGGACAGCGCAAGCGCTGACGGACTGGCATCGATAAAACACGGGGACGACGCGGCCCCCTTGCGGCCTTATCGGAGGTGCCACAGGGCCTTTCGGCGGGCGGCGCTCCGGGAATACCCGATGCTCCGAAGGTACCCACGCTTGCTCGCGTACTGGGCAAGGGTCATCGCCATGGCGGAGAGGACAGTGTGTACAGACCTTCGCGCCCGAGTCGCTGAGATCGCCTCATCGGCGAACGCCTCCCGGGTTCCGTCGGGTCGGCGCAGAAGGGCGTCCGTGGCCGTAGGCCGACCGACCGCGAAGTCGTCGAACACGGCCCCGCGGCGGGCGGGCACGTGCCGGGTCGCCATCGATCCGCCAAGCGATCCGGTGAGTTGATAACCGTTCTGGCGTGAAAATCACGCCTGATTTGGTTCCAGGCGAGACCCATGCTATGGGTTGATCCACGGGTATGCCTCGATTGGGAGACGAGCGCGGGGGACCCGATACATCACCGAATGTGCCACCGCGCCTTTCGCACGGCGTGCTTCCGGCGGTGCCCGAGTCGTCCCAGGTAGGCCCGCTTCCGTCGGTACTGGCTGACGGTCATCGCGATGACGAAGAGGAACTCGGGAAGGGACCGCCACCATGCCACTCGGCTGATCTCAGGGAGAATCGTATGGTGGACAACGGCCGGGACCGGGACGAGAATCGGGGCGTTCGCCTCCGCGGTTCCTCGCGGGGCCTGAACTTCGGGAAACACGCCCCCTCTTCCTCCCCTGCCACGCGCCAGTCCGGTGGACCGCCGCGTGACCCACGGGGGTATCGCCCTCCCCTGTTAAAATCATCGGTGATAATACGGCGCCCTCGGTGGGGAAAGAGCCTTAAAGTTGCCGGTCTCCATGGGGTTCGGGATGACTCGTCTCTGCGTCGTCGGGACCGGCCACGTCGGACTTGTGTATGGGGTCGCGTTCGCCCTCGCGGGGCATTCCGTCGTCGGCGTTGACGTGAACGCGAGTGCGATTCGCTCCCTTCAAAAGGGGAAGCCCACGTTCTTCGAGCCCGGGCTCGAGGCCGCGCTGAAGCGCGCCGTGAAGTCGAAGAAGATCACGTTCTCCGGGGACGTCCGGGGCGGGGTACGGGACGCCGCGATCGTCTTCCTGTGCGTCGGAACTCCCTCGCGCGCGGACGGATCGATCGACACGACGTACCTGAAGGACGCCGCGACGACCGTCGGGGACGGGATGCGGTCCGGTACCCGCTATCAGGTCGTCGCAGTGAAGTCGACGGTCGTCCCGGGGACGACGGAGGAGATCGTCCGTCCGACCCTTGAGGCCGCATCGGGCAAGACGGCGGGCCGAGATTTCGGGCTTTGCGTGAACCCGGAGTTTCTCCGGGAGGGGTCTGCCCTCGCGGACGCGACGAAGCCGGACCGAATTGTGATCGGCGCCTTCGATCGGCGGTCCGGGACCTCCCTCGGCGCGGCGTACCGAGGCCTCCGGTGCAAGCGCCTCACGACGGACCTGCGGACCGCGGAGATGGTCAAGTACGCGACGAACGCGTTCCTCGCGACGAAGGTGTCGTTCGCAAACGAGCTCGCGAACCTCTGCGACGCGCTCGGCGGGATCGATGTGGACCGGGTCGTCGAAGGCATGGCCCTCGACCCGCGGATCAATCCGAGGTTCCTGAAAGCGGGCCTCGGGTTCGGCGGCTCCTGCTTCCCGAAGGACGTCCGGGCCCTCGCGGCCGCAGGCCGTGCGCGGGGCTATGAGCCCCGGGTTCTCCGGGCGATCCTCGAGCTGAACGACCGCCAGCCGATGCGCGCCGTGGAGCTCGCGGAGCAAGCCGTCGGGTCGTTGGCGGGGAAGCGGGTCGCAATCCTCGGACTGTCCTTCAAGGGCGGGAGCGATGACGTCCGCGAGTCGCGGGCGATCCCCCTCGCAAAGGCGCTTCTCGAGCGGGGGGCGACCGTCGTGGGTCATGACCCCGAGGCGAACGGGGCGTTTCGCGCGGAGGTCCCCGCGGCCGAGACCGCGCCAGACGTGAAGAGCGCGCTCGCCCGCGCGGATGTGTGCATCGTCCACAACGACTGGCCCCACTGGCGCGGGTTGAAGGCGGCGGATTTCTCGGGAATGAAACGAAAGGTCGTCGTCGACGGCCGCCGGATCCTGAATCGGAGCGCGATGAAGGGCGTCACGCTCTTGGTCTTGGGCGGATAGGCGCAACGAGCGCGAGGAACCGCGAAGCGAGAGGCTCGCGGGGATGCGAACGCCCATCTCACAGTCGTTTCCGCACGCCATTTCCGGAATCAAGACCGATAATGATTGGCCCCCGCGGGCTCCGCGGACATTGCGAGGTGTGCTCTCGATTTTGAAAACGAATATTGAGTTCGAGGAATGTCCGACAGCAGGTTTATTACGGATGGGACAACTGTGCAATCCCGGAGGAGGGGACTCTGGCCCGCTCATCGGGGATTTTCGCAGCCGCAATCATCGCGGCAATCGTGCTGCAGTCGCTTCTCCTCTCCGCGGGCGGGGCGATGTGGTCACCGTTTGCGACCGCTGGAGACAATCTTCCGAGTCCGACTGCCCTCACGATCGATTTCTCGTTTTCCCCCGCAAAGCCCGTGACGGGGGAGTCCGTGACATTTACGGCAACGGTGTCCGGAAACGGCACGCCACCGTTCACGTACGGCTGGACGTTCGGTGACAGTTCGTCGGGATCCGGATCTCCCGTGAGCAAAACGTATTCTAGCGCGGGAACGCGTACGGTGACTCTTACCGTCACGGACCCAGATCCGCCCCCTGGGCAGACCGCGACGACCTCGAAGTCGATCGTCGTTGCTTCCCCTGTGAACGCGGACTTCACGTTCACCCCATCGAACCCGGTCGTCGGTCAGACGGTCACGTTCTCCGGGACCGCGAGCGGCGGCTTCACGCCGTACACGTTCAGCTGGACCTTCGGGGACGGCACGACGGGGAGCGGGCAGAGCGTGGGCCATGCCTTCCCGTCGGCGAGCACGTTCACGGTGACCCTCACGGTCACGGATTCCGGGGGCCCTCCGGTGCACACCGACCAGAGATCGAGGTCCGTCACGGTGATCCCGGCGCTCACGGCGGACTTCTCGTACTCCCCGTCGAATCCCGTCGTCGATCAGACCGTCTCGTTCTCTGCGACCGCGTCGGGCGGGTCGACGCCGTACACGTTCAGCTGGAACTTCGGAGACGCTGGAACGGCGAGCGGCCAGAACCGGAACCATGCGTATTCCACGGCCGGGACGTTCACGGTGACCCTCACGGTCACGGATGCCGCAAGCCGGATCGTCGCGGTCTCGAAGTTTATCACGGTGAGCGGCGTCGTCGCCGCGGGCTTCACGTTCTCGCCGCCGAGCCCCGTGATCGGCCAGTCCGTCTCGTTCTCCGCGACGGCCACCGGTGGGACGCCCCCGTACACGTTCAACTGGGCGTTCGGCGACGGCGCCACGGGCTCCGGGCAGAGTGTGAGCCACACGTACGTCTCCGCGGCGGACTTCACGGTGACCCTCACGGTGTCGGATACTGCGTCGCACGTGACGACGGTCACGAAGGTGGTTTCCGTCACGGCGGCCCTCACCGCGGACTTCACGTTCGCCCCGACGAACCCGGCCGTGGGGCAGTCCGTTTCGTTCACGGCAACTGCGACGGGCGGAACTCCGCCGTACACGTACGCCTGGACGTTCGGGGATGGAGGATCGGGCTCGGGCCAGACGATCAGCCACACGTACACGACGGGTGGAGCGTTCTCCGTGAGACTCACGGTGACGGACTCCCTCGCGCGGAGTGTCCAAGTGACGAAGCCGCTCACGATTGCCTCCGCGATCACCGCGAGCTTCACGTACGCCCCGGCGGCCCCGTCCACGGGAGAGCTTGTCACGTTCACGGCGACCGTGTCGGGAGGCACGCCGCCGTATACGTACAGCTGGACGTTCGGCGACGGCGGGGCGGGGCAGGGGCAGGTCGTGAGCCGACCGTACGCGTCCGCGGGGCCGTTCATCGTGATCCTGACCGTCACGGACATCGCGCAAGGGTCCGCAACGGTCTCGAAATCGATCGTCGTGACGGCCGCCCTCGCCGCGAGCTTCACGTACGTCCCGGCGAACCCCGTCGTCGGCGAACTGGTCAACTTCTCTGCGACGGCCTCCGGCGGGACGCCGCCCCTCACGCTCGGCTGGACGTTCGGGGATGGCGGGACGGGGACGGGGGCCACCCCGATTCACACGTACGCGACCGCCGCTGCGTTCACGGTGACGCTGAGGGTGAACGATGCCGTCGCGCACAGCCTCCTCGTATCCCAACAGCTCGTCATCACCCCACGCCTCGCCGCGGACTTCACGTTCACGCCCGTGGATCCCGTCGTCCTCGAGGACGTGTATTTCATCGCCACGGCGACGGGGGGCACGGGTCCGTACGCGTACACGTGGACCTGGGGAGATGGGGTGACGGGGATCGGCTTCGGGCCCGCCCATGTGTACCTATCCGCGAGGTCCTTCCGCGTGAACCTCACGGTGTCCGATTCCGTGGGCCATGGGATCGTCGTGAGCAAGGTCGTCCCCGTCAGCCCCGCACTCGAGACGAACATCACTCTCTCACAGGGGCGCCCGATGGCCGGGGAGGTGATCCGATTCACCGCGAACGCGACGGGCGGAAGCCCGCCGTACACGTTCGTGTGGAACTTCGGGGACGAGACGAACGCGTCAGGTCCCTCCGTCCTCCACGCGTACCTCACGGACGGGACGTATGAAGCGACGGCGACGGCGACGGATGCGTCCGGGCGGCGGGGCGTCGCACGGATGGAGCTCCCCGTGACTCCCGCGCTCTCCGCGAACTTCACGCCCCCGCTCACGGCGGCGGTCGGGGACCGAATCATCCTCAGCGCGGACGTTGAAGGCGGGACGGAACCGTACCTCGTCACGTGGACGTTCGGGGACGGAGGCACGGGCATCGGGTTCGACGTGAACCACTCCTACGCGGTTCCTGGGACGTTCAATGTCACCGTGACGGTCACCGACTCCGCGAACCACACGGCGAGCCGGTCGAAGTCCGTTCTCGTCGCGTCTCCCCTCTCTGCGTCAGCGATCTTCTCGCCCCCACGTCCTGCCGTCGGAGACACGATCACGTTCACCGCGAATGCGACGGGCGGGACCCCGCCATACCGATACAACTGGACGTTCGGCGACGGGGGCGTCGGCTCCGGGCCGATGGTGACGCACTTCTACATCAACGTGACGTCGTACAACGTGTCCGTGAACATCACGGATTCCGTGGGTCGCTTCGTCGTCCTCCGCCTCGTCGTCCTCACGACGACGAACCTGAGGGTCGACTTCGCGTTCGACCCGGGGCTGCCGATTACGGGCCGACCGATCACCTTCCTCCCGACCGTCTCGGGAGGCGTCCCGCCGTTCACGTACACGTGGACGTTCGGGGACGGGTCGAGCTCGACCGAGGAGCGGCCGTCCCATCTCTACGGTGACTCGGGCCTCACGTTGAGCTACAGCGTCGAGCTCACGGTGTGCGATGCGGAGGGCCATTGCGTGACCGCGTCGAAGGGGATCACGCTCGTCGATTGGCCGCAGATCGCGAACATCGGGATCGGGATCGCGATCGCGTCCGTCATCACGCTCTGGCTCGTGCGGCGGTGGCGGATCGGGGAGCTGGACCTGAAGCCCGCGGGCCGGTGGGTGGGACAGCAGGCGTCCACGACGACGCGATGGGTGGGAAAACAGGCGTCCACGAAGACGCGAGGATTCGCCGCCTGGGTTCGTGGGATGCGGAACGGCCGAGGCCGCCGGCTGTTCAGAACTCGGCGGGACCGCCGGAATGGCCGCCTGAAGGGATGAGGGCGTTCGGCGTCGTCCCTCGACAGCGCTCTCGCTCATGCCGATATGTGTGTCGTGCACAACGACTCGCCCCAGTGGTGTGATCGGACGGGGGCCGACTTCTCGAGGATACGCCGAAAAGTCGTCGACGGCCGACGCAACTTGAACCAGAAGGCTTGGAGGGTGTCGAGCTGCCCGCGGTTGGCGGGTGATCCGAATCGGTGGCTTGGCGCCGGGACGGACGCCTCGCCGGCCATGGTTATCTTTCGAAAAATCGTACATTCAATCGGAAAATCGATATAGTCCCGGCACCGTGTCCGATACGTGTTCGAGGATCTTCTGGGCTCCAAGACCAAGGTGAGAATCCTCCGGCTCCTCTGTGCGCACCCCGGGCGGGAGTTCTCCCTGCGGGAGCTCTCCATGGCCGTGGGCCAGTCCCTCGGCTCGGTCTATCCAGCCCTTCAGCAGCTCCTGGGCACGCGCATGGTCCTCACCCGGCGCGTTGGCCGTTCGCGGACCGTGCGCATCAACCCCGCTCATCCGCTGTACGGCGCCCTAGTTCCGCTGTTCCGGCAAGAGGGGTCGGCATTCGTCCGCGTGGCCCAGGCCTTCGCAGACGCCCTGCCCCGCCATGGAGTCCAGGCCGTGGTCCTCTTCGGATCGATCGCTCGGGGCCAGCCGTCGGCACGGAGCGACGTTGACGTCCTCGTCGTCGTGGATGACCCTCGGGGTGTCGGTGCCGTCCGGAAGGCAGCGGCCTCCATGGTGGACCGGTTTGATGCCAACGTGTCTGCCTTGGTTCTCACGTCAAGGGAGGTGGCACGACGGCTCGCGAGCTTCGACCCTCTCCTGGCGACGATCGCGGCGGAGGGCAAGCTCCTCCGGGGCAAGGCGAAATGGCTCGGACGGTGAGGCGCGAGGCGGCCGCCGGCTTCGTCCGCCAGGCGGAGGAATTCCTGGAGTCGGCGCGGAGGAACTTCGAAGAGGGGCGGTACAACGCCGCAGGCTTCGACGCGGTCCAGTCCCTCATCAACGCGAACGACGCCCTCACCGCCCACTTCCTCGGGGCCGTGCCGTCCTTGGACCACCGGGAGGCCATGAGGTTGCATGCGGACGTGGTCCGGCTCCTCGGCGACTCCTCCCAGATGGAGGGGCTCAAACGGGCCCTCGACGAGCGCTCGGCCTTCGGATACCTCGGCATCGTCGCCTCTCGCGCGCGGACCGAGCGGGTGGTCCGGATCGCCGCTCGGTTCCTCGAGTGGGTCCGCAGGACTCTCGACCTCCGGGCCTAATCGTCCGGACGGTGTCGGGGGGGCGCTGAGCGCTCTCGCTCATGCCGATAACTGGATTGTGCACAACGACTGGCCCCAGTGGCGCGATTGGACGGCGGCCGATTTTCTCCAGCATGAGTCGAGAATTCGGTGTCGATGGCCGCCGGATTTTGCAGCGCGGGGCGATGAAGGGCATCAGCCAGATCGTACTCGGGGCAGAGGCGGGCCCATCCCGGGGCCTAGGAGAGCCTCCGGGAGACGCGGCCATAGGATCCGTCGAGCCCACACATCGCGTCGCTCGACGCGGAACTCGACAAAGTCCGGAGCTTCGGCGGGTCCACGAACTTCCCTCGCGACCGAGGGCGAGGTCCTCGCCGTGCGTCTCGCACCGCGATGGGATCGATTCCGTGAAGGGCCCTCGTGAGGGCGGAACCCGCAAGGAAGGCGTCCCCCGGCGCTCACTCGAGGAACCGGACGCCTCGGGCGCCGCGGAAGTGGGGGTCGCCGGTGACGAGGACCGCGTCAACCGCACGCGCCGTTTCGTAGATGATCCCGTCGATGAGTCCGAAGTCGCGCCGGCCTTCGGCCCGCATCCGGTTCTTCGTCTCCCCCGCGCGGACCGCGATTCTCTCGTCTTCCGGAAGGAGGGTCGTCACCTCCTTGATGAACGCGAGGTCGCGGGGCCAGTTCGGCACCCGCTCACGGACGTACTTGTCCCGGAGCTCGGCCACGACGACGAGGGGCGTGCCGACGACCGCCGCCTCCAGTTCCTCCGCGGCGGCCCGGCCCGCCTCCGTCCCGCGGAAGTACTCGACCCACGCAAAGGAATCGAGGATTCGGTCGAAGCGCGATTCAGGGCTCATGGGACTCGTCCCGGTGCCCGAAGGGCTTCATGTCCGGATGGGAGCCAAACCGCTCCCGGGGGGATCGGCGGGGTCGCTCGACGAACCGACGAAGGAGCTCCTCGAAGGTCTTCGCCTTCATTCTTTCCTTGAGGACTTTGAGCCTCGTGTGAAGCTCACGGCTCACCTGGATGGAGGTTGCCATAGTGCTATAGTGAATGCCATTGTGACTATAACTAGCTTCCGCCCGCTCGGTTGTCTAGCCTCCGGGACGCGCTGTCCGAAGGGTATCCCGCCAGGCAACGGTTCGACGGCGCCAGCGGCACAAGCGCTCGCTCTTGTAATCGTGCGTGTCGTGCGCAACGACTGGCCCCAGTGGCGCGAGCTGACGGCGGCCAATTACTCCGG
>DATEUA010000143.1:0-2440 GCA_035283405.1 Thermoplasmata archaeon
TGGCAGCCTACGCACATCCTGAGGTCCTCGTCGACACGAGCTGGACGAAAGGCAACCTCTCGAATCCGAACGTACGTATCGTCGAGGTCGATTACGACCCGACGGCGAACTACGACCAGGGGCACATCCCCGGCTCCGTCCTCGTCGATTGGAGGAAAGACATCAACGATCCCTTGAGGCGGGACATCCTGACGAAGGAGGCGCTCGAAGCGCTGCTGGGTCGCCTCGGGATTTCAAACGAGACGCAGATCGTCCTGTACGGCGACTTCAACAACTGGTTCGCGGCCTTCGCCTTCTGGGTCTTCAAGTACTACGGAGTCGAGAAGATCGTGCTCCTGAACGGAGGCCGGAAGAAATGGATCCTGGAGGACCTGCCCCTCACGAAAGATCCGCCCTCGAGCGCAGCGACGACGTACCGGGCGAAGGAGCCCGACGAGAAGCTCCGGGTGTACCTCGACTACGTGAGGCAAAGCGTCAAGGCGCCAGGCAAGGCGTTCGTCGACGTGCGAGGCCCGAAGGAATTCTCAGGTGAGATCCTCGCTCCCCCGGAGTATCCCACGGAACACGCCCAGCGTGGAGGCCACATCCCGGGGGCGGTGAACATCCCGTGGGCGCAGGCGGTCAACGACGCGGACGGGACGTTCAAGCCCGTGGACGACCTGAGGGCCCTCTACGGCGCCAAGGGCATCACGCCTGACAAGGAAGTCATCGCGTACTGCCGGATCGGAGAGCGGTCGTCCCACACGTGGTTCGTCCTGAAGTACCTCCTCGGCTACCCGGACGTGCGGAACTACGACGGTTCCTGGACGGAGTGGGGGAACCTCATCCGCCAGCCGATCGAGAAATAGGAGTGCGACGCCTAGGAGCTGCCATAGAGGTTCGCAGAACCGGGTCGTCGCGTAGCCGTCCGTCAGACCTTCCGGACAAGAAAGTGGAAGAGCTCCCCGTCTCGTCGAGAATCGACGACGGGATGTCCGGTCCGATCGGACCACCGGGCCATCTCAATCGGGGCGGTCGAATCGTCGGACACGACGTGAACGACTTCGCCCGATTGGATCGTCGATACGAGCTCGTCGAGCCTCACGAGGACGGCCGCGCACTCCGTGCCGATTTCGAACATCTCGTAGTCCGGAAACGCGGCGAAACACCGGATGTGGAGGGCCTCGATCTGGGATTGGAAGACCGGCCGCGCGTCTAGGGCGGAGAGGAGTCCCGATCGCTCCAAGCCTCCCTTCAGACGGAGCCGCGCGAACCACCCGGACGCGTACGGGTCCTCGGAAAGGATCTTCGGCCGCTGCAGGACCGCTTCGTTCACGGAAACGAGGGCGCCGGAGACGGGTGTGCGGATCGGCCCGAAATACGTTCCGCTCTCGACCGTCCCGATGATCCGGCCCGCCTCGTACTCGACTTGAAGCGGTTTCGGCTCGACCTTCGTGAGTCGCCCCGCGAGCGCCGCAAGAATCGCCGTGATCCCAAGCCGCACCTCGGAGCCGGAAGCCGGCTCGACCCACACGAACCCGTCTCGATCGTAGAGGCGGTCGTCCGGGAAGACGCAACCGTCAATCTCCATCGTGCCCGTCTCGATCCTCGGAAGGCTCCTCGCCTCTTAACGCTCCCGCGTACCGTGGGGCCACGCGGTCGGGTCGGCATCTGATTGCCGCCCGGAAAGCTTCATGGCCGCGCGGTGCCTATCGAGGACCGCATGCCTCTCCTCGACCAGTTCACGGTCGAGACGCTTCCGAAGAAGTGGCAGGACGAGGGCCGGGAGTGGCAGGAGCGATACTTCCCCGAGATGCCGGAGGTCCTCGATCGCGCGAAGTGGGAACGGTACTACCCGCAAACCGCGCTGCCCCGGTTGAACGTGATCATGGCGAAGCCCGACGGGTTCGCGAGCTTCGCGCGTCAGGTCGTCGGGGCCACGGCCGCCACCTTAGATCTCTCGGACCGCCTCTGGAAGGCGGACCGAATGCCCGACGCGCAGTTCATGACGGCCGTCAAGATCATCCGCGCTCAGGCGTCCACGGAACTCGGATCGATCCAGCAACATCGGATGGTCTACGATCAGCTCGACTCAGGGTCCCTCACCGGGCTTGACAAAGAGATCGTCGAGGGGATCCACCGAACGGACGCGACGGGCCATCGACTCGACAGCATCTCGTTCTCCAAGAAGCGCGTGTGCGTGGAGGAACTGCGACATCACATGCAGATGGCGGGCGTCCTCACACTCGACGAGACGTTCGACCGACCTCGGTGGGGTCGACACTGGGCGACGGAAACGATGGAGGAGCTCTTCGCGATGAAACCCGGAGAGCACGTCCTCGACGCGTTCAATATCGAGTTCAAGAGCGTCATGGACTCCGCGATCTTCATGGCGTTCATCGACCGCGTCGGGAAGTTCCAGCTCGAGATGCAGCACCACTTCCTGTACGGCCCCATGGCG
>DATEUA010000144.1:0-6478 GCA_035283405.1 Thermoplasmata archaeon
GCCATGCGGCCGGAGCGCTACCTCGGCGAGAGCGAGAGAATCGTGGAGTCGGTAGTACGGGAAATCCTTTGACGGCCGGAGATCGTTGAACCCGCGAACGCATGCCGTGACCCAGCGGTTCCCAGCGCTCACGGGGCGGGCGGGCTTGGCCCGCGGCGCTTTCGGCTCCCCTCCCGGCGCGGCTCGTCTGCCCGGAGGCCAGGACGTGGGCCCTCCAGGGGATTCTCAATCGGGAGCCGATTCAACGTTCCAGAGGCCTTCGGCTCCGCCGGGAGATACCGTGCCGAGTGGAACCAGTCAATCGCAGAGTGAATCGATTCCTTGATTGGCGTGTAGGTCATCCCGAGCTCCTGAACGGACTTCGAGGCGTCCATGCGAGCGCCGGTCAGCATGAAGTCCGCGACCCAGGGCGGGAGCGCCGGCGCCCGGTGGGTGATTCGTGACTTCGCTTGCCCGAGCCGGGAAGCGAGCCACAGGGTCGTCGGTCCGATCCGGCGCGAGGGCATCGGCGTCCCCGAGTACTGGCTCGCGATCCCCATCAACTCCCCCCAGGGCCTATCCTCGGACGAGACGATGTAGCGCTCCCCGATCCGCCCTCGCTCGTACGCGAGGAGGTGGGCGCGGGCGACGTCCTCCACGCCCACGACAGGCAAGATCGTCTTCTCTGCGAACGTCCCCGGAAACTCGCCCCGGCAGAAAGCAAGCAAGAGCTGCCCCGCATTTCGGACGTCCCCCGGTCCCAGGATGATGCTTGGGATTAGGATGATCCCGGGGAGGCCCCGCTCACGCACGGCCGAAGTGACGCGTCGTTCGGCCTCCGCCTTCGACGCCTCGTAGACGCCGAAGACCCGGCCCGGCGGACTGTCCTCGCGCACGATCTCTCCCGGGCGCACGCCGATCCCGGAAATGCTGCTCGTGAACACGAAGCGGGGGACACGCGCCCGGAGGGCCTCGTCGATCACGTGCTCTGTCCCACCGACATTCACCCGCACGAAGGCCGCCGGATCCGGGACCCAGGACGCCACGAGACCGGCCAGATGGAAGACGCCGTCAACGCCGTCCATGCACCCGCGCAGAGACGCCGGGGACGTGATGTCGCCCTCGACGACCTCCGCGCGGGGATCGACCACTGCCGACGCCCGCTCCGGAGGTGGGACCAGCGCCCGGACGGACCACCCGCGGTCGCAAAGAATCCGCACGAGCGGACGACCGACGAACCCCGTTGCTCCGGTGACGAGCGCCCGTCGGGGCATGAACCGAGAGAAGCTCTCGTGGGATAAGGCGGTGTCGGTACGCAACGCTTTAAGGCCCTCCCGAGATTCTTCGAGACGTGAAGTTCGCGGTCCTTGCAGAGACATACGCGACGCTCGAGGCCACGACGAAGCGCCTTGAGATGACAGACCGCCTCGTCGACCTGTTCAGGGGAGTCCCTAAGGACGAAATCGACCGAGTGGTCTACCTGACACAAGGGAGGGTCTTCCCCGATTACGCGGGGATGGAACTCGGACTTGCGGAGAAGCTCGCGATCCGTGCGGTCGCCCTCGCGACGGGGCAGTCCGAGGACGAGATCGAGCGGGCCTGGAAGGCCTCCGGGGACCTCGGGCTCGTCGCCGAGGAAAGGCTCCGCAACCGGAAACAGATGGCCTTGTCGGAGGAACCGCTGACGGTCCACAAAGTCTACGAGAACCTGAAGGAGATTGCGATGGCGTCTGGGACCGGCTCCCAGGGAAGGAAGATCAAGCTGCTCGCGGAACTCCTCACGGACGCGGCCCCTGCGGAGGCCAAGTACCTGGTGCGAACCGTCGTCGGGAAGATGCGGCTGGGCGTCGCTGACATGACGATCGTCGATGCCCTGGCGGCAACCTTCGCTGCCAAGGCGGACCGGCATCGCGTCGAGCGCGCCTACAACGTCTCGTCGGACCTGGGAGAAGTGGCCCGAATCCTCGCGACGGAGGGCCTTGCGGGGGTTGACGGGGTCCACCTCCGCCTCTTCCGTCCAATCCGGGCCATGCTCGCGGAACGGTTCGAGACGCTTCCCGAGATTCTTGAGCGCTTGGGAGAGTGTGCCCTCGAATACAAGTACGACGGCCTGCGGGTCCAGGCTCACGTCTCGAAGGCGAAGATCCAGCTCTACTCCCGCCAGCTCGAGAACATCACGGAGCAGTTTCCCGAGATCGTGGAGGCTCTGCGCCCCGCGATCCGATCCGGCGAGGCGATCGTGGAAGGCGAGGCCGTGCCCGTCGATGCATACACGGGGGAGTTCTTGCCGTTCCAGGAGGTATCGCGCCGCCGGGGACGGAAGACCGAGGTGGACCGGATGGCCCAGGAATTCCCCGTCAACCTCTTCGTGTTCGATGCCCTCCTCAAAGACGGAGAGGACCTGACGGGGCGATCCTACACGGAGCGCCACGGAATCCTGGACGGAATCCTAAAGGCCAACGATCGGGTCCAAATCGCGACGCGCTTGGTCACGGGTGACGTGAAGGTCGCGGAAGCGTTCTTCGACGAAGCCCTCCAGGCGGGGTGCGAGGGGCTCATGGCGAAGGCCCTGACGTCGACGTACGACGCCGGTGCGCGGGGTTTCCAGTGGATCAAGTTCAAGAAGGAGTACAGCACGGAGCTCAGCGATACCCTCGACCTGGTCGCCGTAGGCGCTTTCGCGGGGCGGGGCAAACGGGCGGGTGGCTATGGGGCCCTGCTCATGGCCGCGTACGACGCGGACGCGGACGTTTTCCGAACGACCTGCAAGCTTGGAACGGGTTTCGACGACGAGACGCTTCTCGGCCTGAGGGACCGATTCACGCACGTAACGATCGCGCACCGACATGCACGGGTCGACTCGAAGCTCGAGGCCGACGTGTGGTTCGAGCCGAAAAACGTCCTCGAGGTGAAAGGGGCCGAGCTGACCGTGAGCCCCGTGCACACATGTGCCCTGGGCGCGATCCGAACGGGCGCGGGCCTCGCCGTTCGGTTCCCCCGATTTACGGGCCGGTGGCGGGACGACAAGTCCGCCGAGGACGCGACAAGCCAACGCGAGCTCCTCGAGATGTACAGGCAGCAACTCAAGCAGGCGAAAAAGAGCCGATGAGCCCGTGGGTTTCCTCGAACCGCCCGTTCCGGCAGAATCCCTCGAGGACGGGTATCAATTCGTCCGGTGTGGAGAGCGCGATGGCACCGGGGGGCCGGGGGACCTCCGACGGCCATCCGCTCCGGGCGAGGAGCGCCGGCGCCATGCCCGCGGCGTGCGCTCCCTCGAGGTCCAGCGGCGTGTCCGAGACAAAGAGGCCTCGCCGCGCCTCTGCACGGAGACGCTCGAGGGCGACCTGGTAGATGCCAGGATTCGGCTTGTACAGTCGGACGGACTCCGACGTGACCACGGTGTCGAAGTAGGGGCCGAGTCGCAACTTCCGGACCAGACGAGACACGTTCTCATCGTCCCCGTCCGTGACGATGCCCATGCCCGCGGTGCGCTCCCGCACTCGAGCGAGCCATTCCGGTGTCACCCCGGGGCAAAGGGTCACGACGTGCTCCCACGCGTCCCATGCACGCCGGAGCAAGCGCCCTGCGCCCTCCGTGTCGATCGACGGCCCCTGCTCCCGAAGCAGCCTCCCGAGAACTGCGGAGGCGACGGCGAACTCCGACGCGAAGGGGGCACCAGGACTCCGAGGCATCTCCTGGTGAGAGGTCATGATCCACGTGACGGCGATCCGGTCCGCGACCGCTCTCATCGACGGGTACTCCGACGCGACGACGCGCGCGAGTTCGGCGACGAGAGGCCGGAGATCAACGAGGGTCTGTCCCAGGTCGAAAAGGACAACGGGTTTGTCTGAGGACATCGGGTCAGCGCTCCGGAAACGTGTCGGCCATGGTCCCGTGGGAGAGAATCGAATCACTCCTTATCTCTTTGCCGCCGAGTCGGGCGGCTCTCGGTTCAGAAGCCGCGGGCCTCCCGTCTCGCGACGTACTCCTTCAGTGTGATTTCCGGACCGAGGGACGCAATCATCCGGTCGTAATCTTCGTTCGTGGCATACTGGAGCTTCGACCGGAAGGCGAAGGCGTCTTCGAATTCGGTCCCGAAGGCGTTCCGGAGTACATTGCGGTAGTCGATGCCCTGGAGGACCGCGCGCGCGGCAAGGGCACCCGTCATCGCAGCATACCGGAAACCGAAACCTGCGACCGCGTCCTGAAAGCCGCCCGCCTCCCCCACGAGGAGCGCGTCCCCCTCTTGGGCGCCTTGGATCGGGTCCCGGACGAAGTGAGCCCTCCCGTGAATCTTTCCCACCCACCGACTCGTGCCCAGGAGCTCGCGGACCCACGGAATCGCGAACGCTGCCTCCGTCCGCTTCAGGAGCGTGTCGTAGTCGAACTCGGACCAAGACACGCTGTAGATTGAGTGGAAGGTCTTGCCGGGGGTAATCGCCAGGTAGCCGGCAGGGGCGACGTGGTTGTCGAATAACGCGTAGGCCTCGTCGGCTCGCAGCGGACTTCCCTCCGCGCTGAACGTGCGTCCTGCGCCGAGGATCTCCGTTTGCTCCCTCGGAGGCCCTGTCGCGACAATGTCTGCCTCTCCGCAGCCGAGAGCCTCGTGGAACCGGAAGGTCACGCCGGCTCGACGCGCCCGCGCGTACAACGTCTGGTCGACTGTGCTCCCCTCAACCCCCCGCAGGAAGAGATAGTGGGCCGGGCCTACGAGCACGTTCCGGAAGCGGGGGGAACAGCGAATCGTCCGATGGACTGTCGAGAATGGGGCCAGGTCGAAGCCCGCGGATCGCAGCTCCCCGAGGCTGTCGCGTGCCCGGTAGTTCCGAATGCCCTCCGAGTGGGGACCTGACGAGGGAAGCAACGCGGTCTTCGGGTCGTATACTTCGACGGTGCGACCGCCCTCGGCCAGGAGACACGCGGCGGTGAGGCCAGCAAGCCCGGTGCCGCCGATTCGAAGGGTGCCAGGCACGGGCACGGAATCGCGCCCGAGGCTATGAGACTGACGCGAGGGACGTCAGGATGGCCGGAAGGGCAAAGCACGCGCGGACCGCAGCGTGCTCATCGTAGACGGCTCGGGCGCGATATAGGAATTATATAGGACCTTTCCGATAATGAGCTCGACCTGGGACCCCGTCGCACGGGCCCGTCCCCTCAACCCCAACCAGGTGAGCGAATGGCACTGCTGGACATCCTCGAGCAACTCCCGTTGCTCTCGGCGGCCACGTGGTTTGCCCTATCGTTCGTCCAGGTTTACCGCGATCGGGTTCACACGTGGACGGAGGCGTTCTTCCTCGCGGCGTGCGTTTCTGCGGGGCTCTACGGGGTCGGCGACTGGCTCCTCTTCAACGCGACGACAGCGACTCAGGCCTACCTCGCGGCACTCGTCGGCCTGACGTGGATCGCCTTGACGGTCCTGTTCCTGCTGCTTTTCACAGTCGTCTACGTCGAAAGGATGCGCCGGCGCGTGTGGTTGCTCCTGGGGCCAACTGCGGTCGTCCTGTTCCTCACCTGGTGGACCGGCGTCACGCGCATCCGCCCACCCATCGGGGACGGCCTCTTCCTCCCCGAGTTCAACCCCGCCGTGTTCCTGGTCCTCCTCCTCTACATCCTGACGTACAGCCTCGGGGGCATCGTCAACCTGTACCGCGTCCACAGAATCGTTAAGGCGTCGAGCCCCGCGCTGGCCGGGCGGACCCGGGGGCTCATCGCAATCTTCGTCGGGGTCCTCCTCCTCGGGCTCCTGACGAACGGCTACCTCGGGGCCACGGCCAACCAGGACATCCCGCCTCCTTTCTCGAGTCTACTAATCTTCGTTGCCGGAGCCACGATCTACACGCTCTATCCTGGGAGCCGACAGCGAGTGTCGGAGGTCGTCCGGCGTTTCCAGGCCCGCTACTACGACGTGAAGGGGGCCTTTGTCATCTACCGGGACGGGACCCTCATCGGTTCGGAGACGGCCCCGGGAGAGGAGATCATCGACCAGGACCTATTCAGTGCGACGCTGGACGTAATCCAGAACTTCATGCGCACCTCGTTCCCGACCCTCCGGGGGAGCTGGCTCAGGACGATCACGCACGGGGAGTACACGCTCGTTCTGGAGCGCGGCCGCTACACGTACATCGTTCTGGTCATCCACGGACAGGAGAACGACCAACTCCGCCGCCTGATGCGGGACCAGCTCATCGCCTTCGAGGCCGATAACCAGCCCGTCCTGGCGAACTGGCGCGGGGTCCCTGCCGAGGCGAAGGGGACAAGTTCGATGCTGCTGTCCCTGCTCGAGGACTGAGCCTGAATCGACCGCTCAGATGCGGCCGCGATGAAGCACATACAGCAGTGACCCGGTTCCCGCACCGCGCCCGCCCCCTCGCGTCCCCCCGCGGGTCAGAGGACTTCCTGCAGGCGTTCGTCGAGCGGTACCTGCCCTTGGTTGGCTACGCGTACACCTGAATGAGCCCGACGGGCGAGCCGATCACGAAGAGCTTCTTCGGCTTCGCGA
>DATEUA010000145.1:0-2644 GCA_035283405.1 Thermoplasmata archaeon
CTCCGGCGACGACCGCCTGGACGCGGTGCGCCGGTCCGCCGAGGTCGTAGGGTGCGACGAAAGTGATCGAGTAGCGGCCCTGCGCGTCGGCAATGCCCGTCGCGATCGTTTGGTTCACCTCGACGAAGCCGGACCCCGAGACCCGATTGCCCTCCATGGTGAACCACAGGATGCCCACGGAGGCCCCTGGCGGCACCCCCGCCCCCGACGCGGTCACGGGGGTCTCCGGCGTCCCCTGGCTCGGAGTGAGGGTCAGGGTCGCCTCCGCCGTTACCGGAGAGGGGACCGCGACCAAGGCGAGTAGGGAGGCCAGGGCCAAGGCGAGCGCTAGGCCGTCCGAAATCCTCTCGCCGCTCGTCTTCAGTCGCCGGTTCGCAGGGTGTTCCGCATCCTTGTTTTTCATTTCGATTCCTCCTCTTTCACTTCCCATTCCTCCTCGATCTCCTCCTTGGCTCTGGCCTTCGAGGGCGTCCCGCCGCGCCCACGGCGTCCCAAGAAGACGCCCGCCCCGACTCCTGCCACGAGAAGCAGCAGGGAGATTGCCACGACGACCATCGGATCGAGACCCGCAGGCGTGGGTGGCAGGGGCTGAGGGGGTGGCGCTCCGAAAGCGAGCATCGTCGTGAACGCCTTCCCCGTGTTCGGGGGCGAGCCCGCGCCGTCGGAGGCGCTGATGTACACCTGAAGGTCGGCCCGCAGGGGGTCTGTGTCCTTGACGACATACTCGGCAGACCAGTTCTCCGTCGCGGCGTTGTGCGCGAGGGTGAGTGTGGCCACCGTGGTGGCGAACAGGCCGGACGTTGCGTTGAAGGCGCCGTACCCCAGCACCGCGGTGACCTGGCCTCCCCGCGTCGCGTTCAGCGGGCCGGGGAACGCCCGGTTGTGAGCGTTGTGGGACTCGTAGGTCACACGGGCCTCGATGCGGACGGTGTCGCCCGGCTCGAAGACGACAGCTCCGGCCCCGCTCTCATTGAGGACGCGAGGGACGACCTTCAGGACCGCAGGGATGATCTTCCATGCCGTGAGGCCGGTGGGGAAGGAAGAACCCGAGCCGCGGTTCCCGCGCCCGTCGCTGGCGTCGGCGGTGAACACGATGACGCCGGTGGACTGGTTCCACGTGGGAAAGAAAGCCGCGCGCCAGAACTGATACACGTTCTGCCAGGTGAGCGTCTTCGTGAGCCCGAAGAGCGTGCCGGTGATGTTCCCTCTGGCGGAGGGGACCCTCGTTCCGTTCACGATCTCTCCCGTGGAGGCGTAGCGCACGTAGGCCCGCGCGATGACCTCTCCGCCCCGCTGGAATTCCTGAGCGATCGGGCAGTTGTGGACGTCCGTGAACTCGTTCGACGCCGTGGCGGCCTCCGTGACGACGAGGAGCTGATCCGTGGCGGAGAACTGGGCGACCGCCGCAAGCGAGAAGGCGGTGCCGTCGAAGTACTCCAGCTGAAGCTCGTAGATCCCGACGAGACCCACCGAGGCATTGAAGCCCGATGTCGCGTCCCCGTAAATCACGGGCAGCGAGCCGACCGCGGTGAAGTTGTACCAGGCCGTGGCCGTCCCGCCGCCCGGCGCGAATACGGTGGCGAGGTAGTTGTCCAAGCCTGCCCCGTAGCTCGAGGAGATCTCAACCGTGACGGTCGTCGTCATGGCCAGATTGATGTAGGACGGCGAGGCCCCGAATGCGACCACATGAGGGTCCAAAGCTCCCGCCGTGACCGGGCGTGCCAGGTATGGCGTTCCCGCAAGGCCGACCGCCAAGAGGATTAGGACAACCGCCGCACCGCCCCTCGTTCTCCTTCGCTTGCCCACCGTGTTCTCCACAGACTTGTCGCTCATTTATCTCAACCTCGGTTTGCCTTGGTTCCGCTGCGTCGGCCCCGGGTCTCGACGGGGCGCGACGCCAATGCGTCGAATCAAGAGGACTTGGACGACGACGAAGGCGTAGACGGAAGCGACCCCTGTCAGGGTCGCGAAGATCAAGGCGCGAATCGCATGGTCCGCCGTCCACAGGACCGGTGGCCCCGTTGAACGCTCCGCGACGAGGGTCGTGTTCGCCTCGGCGGGCACGTACTCGAGATCCCCCTCGAATCGGGCGACGAACCGGAAGGGGCCTGGCGCCAGGAATGTGTAGTTGAGCCGGGCGACCCCCTGGGCGTCCGTCTCCGCAGCTCCGAGGAAGCCTCCTCCCACGGACGTGTTCACGAAGAAGTCGATGACGGCCGAGGCCAGGGGGAGCCCGTCGTCCCCGACGAGCCGCGCGACGAGCGTGACATTCGCCGCCTCTCGCGGCTCTCCGAGGCCCTCGAGCCCAAGGGATGCCCGCCGTGTAGGGATCTTGGTCGGGTCCCGCTCCAGGATGAAAGATCCTGCGGAGGCGATTGTGTGGAGGGTGATGAGGTCGTCCGCGGTGTCGTGGTAGGCCAAGAGGAGCGAGAAGGTCTTCCCCGTCCGCAGCGCAACGTCGTAGGCGTCGCCGCTGTCGAGGGGAATCCGGAACTCCAGCGTCGTCTTGCCGGAGGCCTCGCTCCCCGCGCGTTCGAGGATGTCGTCGCGCCCTCCGAGGCCGATGTCGGGGATGTGGTTGAGCCCCACCCCGTACTCGTCCGAGATCACCGTCACCGCACCGAGGACGTATCCGATGACGATG
>DATEUA010000146.1:0-10360 GCA_035283405.1 Thermoplasmata archaeon
GGTCGGGTTTGTTTGGGCAACCCCCGCCGTGGGGGTTCGATACGCCAATGATTCGGCCCCGCTTCACCGTTTCGCCGTGCGACGGTACACATGACGGCCGCCGATCCACGTCGAGTCGACCGACATGGAGCCAATGTCCACCGGGTCGTGGAAGGGATCCCCCCGGAGGACGACGAAGTCCGCGAGCTTCCCCGCCGCGAGGGTCCCCTTCACGTCCTCCTCGAAGGAGGCGCGGGCGCCCCCCGAGGTGTATGCACGGATCGCCTCCTCCACCGGCAGCCTCTGGTGCTCGAAGAACCCGCTGACGGCCCAACGGAGACCGTACAGAGGCCCATAGGGCATCCCGTCCGACCCGAAACACAGGGGGACGCGATGCCGGCGGATCCGCCGGAACGGGGTGTTCCGACTCGCGCGATCTTTCCCCAAGCGGGTCTCGTACGTCCCGCCCGGGCCGCTGCACCAGCCGATGAAGTTGGGCTGGCACGAGGCGAGGATGCCGGCGGCCCGGGCCCGGCGAATCATGTCCTCGTCCGGGAGCTCGAAATGCTCGATCCGGTGACGCGCGTCCTCCCGGGGGACCTCGGCCAGGACCGACTCGAGGGCATCGAGCGTCACACGGATCGCCTCATCCCCGATCGCGTGGGTCGCCGTCTGGAACCCGGCACGGTGGGCGATCAGGAGCCTCTCGCGCAACTCCCGAGGCTTGTGGATTAGCATCCCGCGCTCCCCCGGACGCCCCTCGTAGTCCTCCGAGAGCGCCGCGGTGTACGCCCCGAGGGACCCGTCCGAGAAGACCTTGATCGCACCGAGGCGGAGCCAGGAGTCTCCCAGGCCCGACATGAGGCCCGCGGACGCGAGGTGCGGGAGCAGATCGTCGCGAGGCATCGCGTACACTCGAACCCGCAGGCGACCGAGTCGATGGAGTCGCTGGTACGCCCGTAGTCCGCGCAAGTCGACCACGTCGTGGATCGAGGTGATCCCGAGACGGTGGGCCCGTCGAGCCATCGTCCCGAGGCCCGCCTCGACCGCGGCCTCGGACGGGGACAGCCGGTCCCAGAGGGAGCCGAACGCGTCCTCCTTCACGACTCCCGTCGGGCGACCGGACCCGTCCACCTCGAAGCCGCGAAGTCCGACAAGATCTCCGGCCGCCTCGAGGCCCCGCGAGTTCAAGGCGGCCATGTGGCGATCGCGCCGCACCGCGATGACCGGGTGCACGGTGGACACCTGGTCCAAGTCCTCTCGATCCAGGTATCGACGGTCGGGCCACTGAGATTCGTCCCAGTTCATTCCGAAGACCCAAGCTCCGGGCGGGGCGTCCGCCGTCCGCCCTCGGAGGCGGGAAAGAGCGATCTCCCGGGTCCTCGAGGAGAAAAGGTCCGTCCACCCGACCTCCCCCGCGGCACTCGACACGTGGGCGTGGGCATCGATGAACCCCGGGACGACGACACGGCCCCGCACGTCGATCGTCCGCGTCCGACGGCCGCTCCACGCCTCGGCCTGCGCGTCCGTCCCCACGGCCACGAGTCGCTCCCCTCGGAGCGCGAGCGCCCGGGCGAATGGATGCTCCGGGACGGAGGTGAAGATCCGACCGCCGACGAGGATGACGTCCGCGTCCCCCGACACGCGCCCGCGATGGCGTCGACACGCAAAGAGCTAGCGCACGTCCTTGAGGGCCCCGAGCCGATCGATCGCGTCCTTCAGGGTCGCGTCCCGCTTCGAGAACATGAAGCGCACGAACCGGGCGCCGTCCTTCGGTCTCCCGTAGAAGCTGCTGCCTGGGACGGTGGCGACGCGAATCCGCTCGACGAGGTACATCGCGAAGGCCCAGTCGTCCGGGAACCGGAACCGGGAGATGTCCGCCATGACGTAGTAGGCGCCGGAGGGTGCGCGGCACGCGAGCCCGACCTCGGTGAGCGCCCGGACGAAGGCGTCGCGCCGTGCCGTGTACATCGCGGCAAGGTCCCTGTAGTACGCATCCGGAAGGGACAGAGCCGTCACCGCGGCCACCTGGAGCGGGTGCGGCGCGCCGACCGTGAGGAAATCGTGGGTGCGGCGCATCGCGTCCGCAAGGGTCTTCGGGGCGATCGCCCAGCCGACTCGCCAGCCGGTCGCGCTGTACGTCTTCGAGATGCCATTGATCGTGATCGTCCGGCCCGCCATGTCCCCGAGCGTTGCGAGGGAGACGTGCCGCGCCCCGTCGTACACGATATGCTCGTATATCTCGTCCGTCACGGCGACTACGTCGTGGTCCGCACACAGGTCGGCCAAGAGGCGCAATTCCGCACGGGTGAAGACCTTCCCCGTCGGGTTGTTCGGGGTGTTCAGGATGAGTGCTTTCGTCCGTCGCGTGAAGGCGGCTTTCAGCGTCTCGTCGTCGAGGGACCAGTCGGGCCACGCGAGGCGGACGTAGCGGGGGCGGGCGCCGCTCACGACCGCATCGGGGCCGTAGTTCTCGTAGAACGGCTCGAAGACGACGACCTCGTCCCCGGGGTTCACGAGGGACAGCATCGCGGCCATCATGGCCTCCGTGGACCCGCACGTGACGACGAGGTTCGTCTCCGGGTCCGCATCGATCCCGTTGAACCTCTTCGCCTTCCGCGCGATCGCCTCGCGGAGCTCTCGGGCACCCCATGTGATCGAGTATTGGTTGTAACCGGCCTCGAGGGCGTTCTTCGCGGCGACGACGACCTCGGGAGGCGGGTCGAAGTCCGGGAAACCCTGGGCCAGGTTCACGGCCCCGTGGAGGGCGGCGATCCGGGTCATCTCCCGGATCACGGATTCGGGGAACTGCTGGACGCGCCGCGAGACGCGCCGGTCGCGGATCGCGAGGTCCCCTCCACGGCCCCTCGATGCGGGCATCGAAACCTCCCCGTGGGCCGTGGCAACGCTCGAGGCGGCAAATAGCTGCGCCGATGCCTTAATCCGCGGGAGGGCCTTCGGCCCGGGTCGGCAGGCGATCTCCTTCCTGGAACGGTTCTTCGACTTCTGGAGGGTGGACGTGTTCACGGACAAGCCGCTCACGGGCAATCCCCTCGCCGTGTTTCCCCGCGCGACGGGCCTCTCCGATGGCGAGATGCTGGGCATCGCACGAGAGATGAACCTTTCCGAGACGACGTTCATCCTGCCGGCCTCGAATCCCTCCGCGAGCTATCGCCTCCGGATTTTCATGCCCGCGAAGGAGATCCCGTTCGCGGGACACCCGTCGATCGGGAGCGCCTACGTCGCGGCGATGGAGGGCCTCGTGCCCCACCCGCAGGGCGCTTCGATCGTGTACACAGAACTCGAAATCGGCGTCCTGCCCCTCCAGCTCCTGGAGGAAGGGGGGAAGATCGTGAAGGTCATCATGACCCAGGGCGAACCGGCCTTGGGGACAGAGCTTCCGAACGTTGCGGGACTCGCGAAGGCCCTTCGGATCCCCGCGCGGGAGATCGGGGGCAAGGGTCTCCGTCCGCAGGTGGCCTCCACGGGGTCGTCGTCCCTCCAGGTGCCCCTGAAGTCCCTCGATGCAGTCCGCCGGCTCGATCCGGACCTTCGGGCGCTGCGAAAGGTCCTCGAGTCCCTCGGCCCGGAGGTCGCGTGCTATGTGTTCGCCCTCGAGGCGGAGCGGCCGGACGCCCACGTCCATGCACGGATGTTCGACCCCTCCGCGGGCATCCTGGAGGACCCTGCGACGGGAAGCGCGGCAGGCGCCTGCGGAGCGTACCTCGCGGCCCATGGCCGGCTGCCTGCGCCGACGTTCACGATCGAGCAAGGGGTCGAGATGCGGCACGCAAGCCTCATCGAGGTGACCGTCGAAGCGGAGGGCAGGACCCCGAAGGTTGTTCGCGTGGGCGGCGCGGTCACGCCCCTCATGCGAGGAAATCTGCGCCTACCTTAGAGCTCCACCTGGATGCCGAGCTTGTCGGTGAGCTCCTTGTAGCGATTCCGGATCGTGACCTCCGTCACCCCGGCGACGTCCGCGACCTCGCGCTGCGTGCGGCGCTCGTTGCACAGGATCGACGAGATGTAGATCGCCGCCGCCGCGACCCCCGTGGGACCGCGACCCGAGGTGAGCTCCTTGTCCTGCGCGTTCTTGAGAATCTCCACGGCCCTCGATTGCACCTCGCCGGTCAGCTTGAGCTCGGAACAGAAACGAGACACGTAGTCCTGGGGCTTCGTGGGCATGAGCTTGAGCTTCAGCTCCCGGGTCATGAAGCGGTACGTGCGCCCGATCTCCTTCCGTCCGACGCGGGACGAGTTCGCGATCTCGTCGAGGGTCCTCGGGACGTTGCACTGGCGACACGCGGCGTAGAGGGAAGCCGCAACGACCCCCTCGATGGACCGGCCGCGGATGAGGTTCTTGTTGACCGCCTTCCGATAGATCATCGCGGCGGTCTCCCGGACGTTCCGCGGGAGGCCCATTCCGCTCGCCATCCGGTCGAGCTCGCTCAGGGCGAACGCGAGGTTCCGCTCCGTCGCGTTGCTCACGCGAATCCGGCGCTGCCACTTGCGAAGTCGGTAGAGCTGCGCGCGGTTCCTCGTCGGGATGGACTTCCCGTAGGAGTCCTTGTTCTTCCACCCGATCGTGGTCGAGAGGCCCTTGTCGTGGATCGTGTACGTCATCGGAGCGCCCGTGCGAGCCCGCTTCTCGCCCTGCTCGACGTCGAAGGCCCGCCACTCGGGTCCCTGGTCGATCATCGAGTCGCTCAGGACGAGACCGCACTCCTCGCAGATGAGCTCGCCTCGCTCATAGTCGTACGTCAGGTGTCCGGAATTGCACTCAGGACATCTCGTGACTTCTTCGGCTTCTTCGATCTTCTTTGCGGGCATGGTCTCCCTCGCTGACGAACAGCTCCGCCCCGAGGAGGGACGGAGGTGCGTGGACCTTCGGGCGGACGGCCGCGAAAGGCTCTCGGACGGGTCCGAAGACCCTCACGACGGTCCCGACCGCCCGGTTTCGCTTGTCCACGACGGTCGCTCCGCGCGACGGGGCGAACTCGGACCGGACGAGGACCGTCCCATCGTAGGACAGGTTCTCGACCACCCCGAGACGCTTCATCGCACCCCGTTCGCCCCGCGCGAGATGCCGGAATTCATATTTAAGCAATGCGGAATTCTTTAGTATCTGCAATCGGCCCCCGGAGACCTCTGCGACCCCCGCGACGCAGGGTCTTCGGCCCGCAGATCGGCGGCGCGCGCAGGGCGGGGAATCTTTAACGTTTCGCGCCGAATCCCGACCCGAGGAACGGATGAAAATCGTCCCCTTCGCGATGGAGCGGTGGCAGTCGACCTGGGAGCACTCGGTGGAATACAATCTCTCCGAGAGCGGGGTTCGACCGCTCCGGCTGGACGAGCTCCTCCCGGAGGAAGAGCGGCAGCGGACGCTCCTTCGGTCTCCGCTGGCATACTCCCAGGGGAACGGCACGCCGGAGTTGCGAACTCGGATCGCCGCGCTGTATCCGGGCGCGACGCCGGACCACGTGCTCGTGACGAACGGGACGTCGGAAGCGAACCTCTTGGCGGCCTGGCACCTCGTCGAGCCGGGGGACGAGGTCGTCCTCATGCTCCCGAACTACATGGAACTCTGGGGCCTCACGCAGATCTTCGGCGGAACGGTCCGGCCCCTTTGGCTCCGGGAGGACCTCCGTTGGCAGTTCGACCCGGACGCGCTGACGGCGGCGGTCACGAAGCGGACGAAGCTCATCGCGGTCTGCAACCCGAACAACCCGACGGGCGCGGTCATGGCGGATGCGCAGCGGAAGGCGCTCGTGGACGCCGCGGAGGACTCCGGCGCCTGGCTCCTCGGGGACGAAGTGTACCTTGGCGCGGAGCGAGAGGGCCCCCGGACTCGGTCCCTCTGGGGGACCACCGAACGGGCGATCGTGACGAACGGGCTGAGCAAGGCGTACGGCCTCCCCGGCCTCCGGATCGGCTGGGTCGTCGCCCCGCCGGAGACGATCGCGACCCTCTGGAGCTACCACGACTACACGACCCTCACGCCGACGTACCTGTCGGACCGTCTCGCGCAGGTCGCCCTCGAGCCCGCGCGGAGGGAAGAGCTCTTCGGCCGGACGCGGTCCATCCTTCAGAAGAACGTCCCGGTCGTCCAGGCGTGGATCGACGCGCACGCCGGTCTGTTCTCGACGGTCCCGCCCGTCGCAGGCGCGATCTGGTACCTCCGGTACCACCTGGACGTGAATTCCTCCGAACTCGCCTGGAAGCTGCTGAAGGAGAAGTCGACCCTGATCGTCCCGGGGGACCACTTCGGGATGGACGGGTACGTACGCATCGGGATCGGAGAGAGCACGGACTACCTTCTGGGCGGCCTCGAGCGAGTCGATGCCCTCCTCCGCGAGCTGAAGGCGGGCAAGGTGAAGGCATAGTCGAGATCCGCCTCCTGTTCGAGCGCGAGATCCGGGCCCTCATCGGCCCGAGGGGGGCCCTCGAGGCCGTCCGCGACGGGTTCGTCCGGCTTGGACGAGGCGAGGCGGTGCTGCCGGGGGTGATCAACCTCGACATCCCTCAGAACGAGGTGGAGGTCCATGTGAAAGGCGCCCACCTCCTCGGCACGCCGACGTTCGCGATCAAGGTCGCGGGAGGATCCTGGAAAAACCCGGCCCGGGGCCTTCCCGTGGGTCACGGGCTCGTCCTTGTCTTCGATGCGTCGACCTCGTTCCTCCGCGCGGTCCTCTTCGACAACGGATACCTCACGGACCTTCGGACGGGCGCGGCCGGAGGCCTCTCGGGGGACCTCCTCGCACGACCGGAGGTCGACCGGGTCGGGATCATCGGGGTTGGGGTGCAAGGAAGATACCAGCTCGAATCCCTTCTGCAGGTCCGACGACCCGAGGAGGTCGTCGCGTACGGCCGATCCGCGGACAGGGTCGCGGCGTACGCGAAGGAGATGGAAGGCCGTCTGGGGATTCGTGTCACCCCGGCGAAGAGCGTGGAGGAGGCCGTGCGCGGGTCCGACGTGGTGATCACGGCGACCCCGGCGAGGAGCCCCCTCGTCCGCGCGGACTGGGTCGGACCGGGGACGCACATCACGGCGGTGGGGTCCGACGGTCCGGACAAGCAGGAACTCGACGTTGCGGTGCTCGCGAAGGCCGACAAGGTCGTCGCGGACCGACTGGACCAGTGCCTGCACCTCGGGGAGATCCATCACGCGGTCGAGGCGGGGGCGATGCGCCCCGAGGACGTCTACGCGGAACTCGGAGAGATCGCCGCCGGGCTCAAGCCGGGCCGGACCTCGGGGGATGAGATCACGATCGCGGATCTCACGGGGGTGGGCGTCCAGGACGCGGGGGTCGCGGAGGTCGTGGTCTCGGAGGCCTTGCGGAGGAATCTGGGAAAGATCCTCGAGGTCTGACGATGCACCGTCTCGTCCTTGTGGGGTTCGGGAACGTAGGGCGGGAGTTCGCTAGGCTCCTCGTCGAGCGGCGCGCGGAGCTCCGGCGCGAACAAGGCCTAGAGGCCCGGGTCGTGGCGATCCTGACGAAGCGTCATGGGTCCGTGGAGAGTCCGAGGGGGATCGACCTCGCGCGCGCGACGAAGGCCGTCGAATCCGGAGGCACCCTGGAGGCCTTCGGGCGCCCGGTCCGGGCGACGCCGACCGCCTACCTCCGCAAGGCGCGCGCGGACGTCGTCGTGGAGATTACGCCCCTCCGCATCGCCGCGAAGCAGCCCGCCGCGGAACACATGCTCGCGGCCCTCTCGACCGGGAAACACCTGATCACGGCGAACAAGGGACCCTTGGTGTATCACTACCGTCGGTTCCGCGACCTCGCGCGACGCCGGGACGTGGGCTTCCGCTACGAGGGGACCGTGATGGACGGCGCCCCCGTGTTCAACCTGTTCCAGGAGACCTTGCGCGGCGCCCACGTCGAGTCGTTCGAGGGGATCCTGAACAGCGTGAGCAATTACCTCATCGGCGCGATAGAGGGAGGCGGGACGCTCCAGAGCGGCGTCGAGGAGGTCCGGGCGATGGGTCTGCTCGAGGCGGACCCGACGATGGACCTCGACGGGTGGGACGCGACGGTCAAGGCGTGTCTCCTCGCGAACGTGCTGATGGGAGGGAGCTTGCGACCGGAGAGGGTCCCTCGGGAAGGGGTTGCGGGCATGGACTGGAGGCGAATCCGGAAGGCACGGGCGCGCGGACGCCGGGTCAAGCAGGTGGCGCGGGGCTGGATCGACGGGGGACGGGTCCGGGCGAGCGTGCGGATCGAGGAGCTGCCTGCAGGCGATCCCCTCGCGTCGGTCGATGGCACGTCGAACGCCCTTCTCGCCCGGACGGACATGCTCAAGGAGATCCTGATCTCGGAACGTCATCCGGGCGTCCGCCAGACCGCGTTCGCGCTGTATTCGGACCTCATCGCGATCCACGAGGGACGGCTCCATCTCTGAGACACGCTTATATCGCGCACGCCTCATCGGCGGCCAAATGCGGGTCGTGCTCGGCGGCACGTTTGACGTCCTCCACGATGGGCACGAGGCCCTCCTCGGCGCCGCGTTCGCCCTACGACCCCGGCGGGTCGTCATCGGCTTGACGACCGACCGATTCGCGCGGAAGACCCGCCCAAAGGTCCACCGATACGCGACGCGAGAGGGGAACCTGAGACAGTTCCTCGCGCGACACGGATGGCGCAACGTGAGGATCGAACCCATCGAGGACGCGTACGGACCCGCAGACGACCTCGAGGACCTGGACGCCCTCGTCGTGTCTGCGGAACGGGCGCCCGTGGCCGCGTCCCTGAACGAGGCCCGCAAGGCGAAGGGGCTGAGGCCCCTCGAGGTCCACGTGGTCCCGATGGTCCTCGCGCAGGATGGGCTCCCCATTGCCTCCCGTCGGATCCGGGACGGAGTCATCGACCGCCATGGGGTGCGTCGGACCCCGGTCCTGGTCCGGGTAGGTTCGGACAATCCCGTGAAGGGGCGCGCGGTACGCCGGGTGTTCGGACAACTCGGACTTCGGGCGCAGGTCCGCCTCGCGAAGGTCGCGCGGGACGTGCCGGACCAGCCGTTCGGGCGCGAAGCGGCGCAGGGGGCGGTACGACGGGCTAACGCAGCGCTCGGACGCGGAGATTTCGGTGTTGGAATCGAAGCGGGCCTCGTGTGGGATCCGATCGCGGAAGACTATTTCGACGTCCAGTACTGCGCCGTCGTCGATCGGTCGGGCCGGACGACGTACGGTCACGGGCCAGGATTCGTCTATCCGCCGGACGTGATTCGAAGGGTAAAGGCAGGGGCCACCGTGGGCCAGGCGATGGCCGAGCTTACGGGGGTGAGGGACATCGGACGTAAGCACGGAGCCATCGGCCATCTCACGGACCGGCAGTTGAATCGGGACCGACTCACGGAGGCCGCGGTCCTCATGGCGATGGTGCCACGGATCCGACGGGATCTGTATCCAACGCGGCTCGGGCCCTGAGGCCTTCCAAACCTTTTTCCCCTTGGGTCCCTTGCGCGAATTTGTAGGGGACGAGGCATGCCCGCGAGAGTCGCAATCAACGGCTACGGGACAATCGGGAAGCGCGTCGCCGATGCGGTCGCGGCCCAGGACGACATGACGCTGGTCGGGGTGTCGAAGATGAGCCCGAACTTCGAGGCCCGCCGGGCCCTCGCGAAAGGCTACCCGCTCTACGCCACCTCGAAGGAGGTTGTCCCGAAGTTCGAGAAGTCGAAGATCGTCGTCCAGGGGACCCTTGAGGACCTCCTCAAGGAGGCGGACCTCGTCGTCGACTGCACGCCGGAGAAGAGCGGTTTCAAGCCCCTCTACGAGAAGGCCGGTGTTAAGGCAATCTGGCAGGGGGGCGAGGAGCACGCCCTCACAAATCTGTCCTTTAACGCCGCGGCGAACTACGCAGACTGCCTCGGCGCGCCGTACGTCCGCGTACCGTCGTGCAACACAACGGGGCTCATCCGCACCTTGTACCCGCTGGACGCCCATCTGGGCGTGGACCGGGTCCTGGCGGTCATGGTGCGCCGCGCGACGGACCCCGGCGATTCGAAGAAAGGGCCGATCAACGCAATCGAGCCGGAACTCGAAATGCCGAGCCACCACGGCCCTGACGTGCAAAGCGTACTCCCGACGTTGAACATCCACACGATCGCGGTGAAGGTTCCGACGACACTCATGCACCTCCATACGGTGGCCGTCGATCTGAAAAAGGTGGCGGACGCCGCGCAAATCCTCGAACTGTGGAAACGGTTCCCCCGCATCGCGTTCGTCGCGGGCGGGGATGGGGTGAAGTCGACCGCTCAGATCATGGAGATGGCTCGGGATCTGTCGAGGAACCGCTCGGACCTGTACGAGATCGCCGTTTGGCGGGACGGGGTCCACGTCGTAGACGGTCGACGCCTATACTACTTCCAGGCGGTCCAC